>NZ_CP107549.1:317543-635087 GCF_025837155.1 Pseudomonas sp. Z8(2022)
CTTCGCCCTCGGTTTCATGTGGCTGACCCTGATTGTCGCCGAGACCATCTCGGCCAGCAGCGGCATCGGTTACCTGGCGATGAACGCCCGCGAATTCCTGCAGACCGACGTGGTGGTACTGGCGATCCTGCTCTACGCGGTGCTCGGCAAGCTGGCCGACGTCGCCGCCCGTGGTCTCGAGCGCGTCTGGCTGCGCTGGCATCCGGCCTATCAGGCCAAGGCAGGTGGGCAATGACCGCGCTGCACAACATTCGCCAGGGCATTCCGCTGGCGATCGAGAAGATCGAGAAATCCTTTGGCGAGCGCCAGGTGCTCAAGGGCATCGACCTGCACATTCCGGCCGGACAGTTCGTCGCCGTGGTGGGTCGCAGCGGCTGCGGCAAGAGCACCCTGCTGCGCCTGCTGGCCGGCCTGGATAAGCCCAGCGGCGGCCAGTTGCTGGCCGGCACTGGGTCGCTCAACGCGGTACGCGAGGACATCCGCCTGATGTTCCAGGACTCGCGCCTGCTGCCGTGGAAGCGGGTGATCGACAACGTCGGCCTGGGGCTGTCCGGTGACTGGCGCAAGCAGGCCGAGGAAGCGCTGGCGGCGGTCGGTCTGGCCGATCGCGCCAATGAATGGCCGGCAGCGCTGTCCGGCGGACAGAAACAGCGAGTGGCGCTGGCTCGTGCGCTGATCCATCGTCCGCGCCTGTTGCTGCTCGACGAGCCGCTGGGTGCGCTGGATGCGCTGACCCGCATCGAGATGCAGCAGCTGATCGAGCGCCTGTGGCAGCAGCATGGCTTCACCGTGCTGCTGGTGACCCACGACGTGGCCGAAGCGGTGGCCGTGGCCGACCGGGTGATCCTCATCGAGGACGGCCAGATCGGTCTCGACCTGGATGTGCAACTGGTGCGCCCGCGTCCGCACGGCTCGCCATTGCTGGCGGCACTGGAGGCGCGAGTGCTCGACCGTGTGCTGGCACAGCCGGAACTGCCGACGCCGCCTGAACCCGTATCACCCCTGCCTACGCAGCTGCGCTGGGCGCTTTGAGGCCGCAGCCCGGATGCAATCCGGATGCGGCCATGAATTTCCCCGGAATTCATCCGGCTACCTGTAAACGACCTGAGGAGAAACACCATGACCATCAAAGCCATCAACGTGCGCAACCAGTTCAAGGGCACCATCAAGGAAATCATCATCGGCGACGTACTGTCGGAAATCGATGTGCAGACCGCTGCCGGCATCGTCACCTCGGTGATCACCACCCGTTCCGTGCGTGAGCTGGAACTGCAGGTTGGCAGCGAAGTGATCGCCTTCGTCAAATCCACCGAGGTGTCCATCGCCAAGCTCTGATTCCCCTTGCGCCGCCCCGGTCAGCATGACCGGGGCAGGGTGCTTGGCCCTTCGGTTCGCCTGTCCGGGCGACATGACTTATCCTTGCGGCCCACGGCCGATCAGGGTCTTTTGATTCTGGTTATAAGCAGATAAGAAAAAAGTATTTTTCGGCTATATATCTTTTCTGCAGAATCGAGCCATCAAAACGCCTGCGTGCAGGCTCTCTGTCGATAAGGATGCCTTAGATGCTGAAGAAGATCGTTCTGGCCACCGTGGCCAGCGCCACCCTGCTGACCGGCTCGCTGAGCCATGCTGCGGCAGACACCCCGTTCCACAACGCCTCCTACGACATCGCCCGTGAACTGTTCGGCGAGATCAACCCGCTGTTCGTCGAGCACTGGAAACAGCAGAGCGGCAAGGACGTGAAGATCATCCAGTCCTTTGCCGGCAGCTCGCGCCAGGCGCAGGACATCATCCAGGGCAAGAAGGTCGACGTGGTCACCTTCAATCAGGTTTCCGACGTGGACATCCTGGCCAAGCGCGGCCTGCTGCGTGAAGACTGGGCCAAGCAGTTCCCCAACAACGCCTCGCCGTACTACAGCACCACCGCCTTCCTGGTGCGCGAAGGCAACCCGAAGAACATCAAGGGCTGGGACGACCTGATTCGCGATGACGTGAAACTGGTGTTCCCCAACCCGAAGACCTCCGGTAACGCCCGCTACAGCTACCTGGGCGCCTGGCTGTTCGCCAACGAGAAGTTCAACGGTGAGGAGGAGAAGGTGAAAGCCTTCGTCGGCAAAGTGCTGAAGAACGTCGAGAACTTCCCCACCGGCGGCCGTGGCGCCACCGTGGCTTTCGCTCAGAATGGCCAGGGCGACGTGCTGCTGACCTTCGAATCGGAAGTGATCAACATCGCCAAGGGCGAGGAATTCAAATCCGCCAACCTGGAAATCGTGGTGCCGGAAGTCAGCGTGCTGGCCGAATTCCCGGTCGCCATCGTCGACAAGGTGGCTGACGAGCGCGGCACCCGCGAGCAGGCCAAGGCCTTCCTCGACTTCCAGTACAGCAAGGACATCCAGCAGTTGCTGACCCGCTACAACTACCGCGTGCATAACCCGGAAGTGGTCGAGGCGACCAAGGCGCAGTTCGCTCCGGTACGCCTGATCAACCCGAACGATGTCCTGGGTAGTTGGGACGACATCACCGCCAAGCACTTCGACAACGGTGGTATCCTTGACCAGCTTCTGGCCGAGGGCCGTTGATACTCGCCCCGGACAGCTGATTTTCAGGTTCGTTGGCCGCCTTATTGGCGGCCAACTGCATTTGTAGAGCCGGGCTTTTTCGTGAGCAAACCAACGCTGTTCTTCCTGCAAACGCCGCTGCTGCCAGGCTTCGGTCTGAGCTTCGGCGTCAGTGTGCTGTACCTGTCGCTGGTGATCCTGCTGCCGCTGTCGGCGCTGCTGCTGTATGTCAGCGACATGACCTGGGGCCAGTACTGGTTCGCCATCAGCGATCCGCGCGTGGTGCAGACCTACAAGGTGACCATTTCGGCGGCGTTCTACTCGACCCTGGCGGTACTGGTGATCGGCCTGCTGCTGGCCTGGATCATCACCCGTTACGACTTCCCCGGGCGGCGCATCGTCGATGCGCTGGTGGATCTGCCGTTCGCCCTGCCGACTTCGGTGGCAGGCCTGACCCTCGCTGCGCTGCTGGTGCCCAATGGCTGGATCGGCCAGTGGCTGGGTTTCAAGGTGGCCTACGCCTACGCCGGCATAGTCGTGGCGATGGTGTTCACCAGCATTCCCTTCGTGGTGCGCACGGTGCAGCCGGTGCTGCAGGATCTCGGCTCGGAGTACGAAGAGGCCGCGCGCACCCTCGGTGCCAGCCGACTGCAGACCTTCCGCAAGGTGATCCTGCCGACCCTGGCGCCGGCGCTGGTCACTGGTGGTTCCCAGGCGTTTGTGCGCAGTCTCGGCGAGTTCGGCGCGGTGATCATGATCGCCGGCAACATCCCCTACAAGACGGAAGTCAGCTCGCTGATGATCTTCGTCCGTCTGCAGGAGTTCAATTATCCGGCGGCGGCGGCCATTGCCTCGGTGATCCTGCTCGCGTCGCTGATTCTTCTGTTCCTCCTGCAGGTCGTGCAGGGGCGTCTGTTCGCATGGCAACGGCAAGGTCGATGAAAAAGCCTCAGGATTGGCGCCAGTGGGCGCTGGTAGTACTCGGTCTGGCGGTAGTGGTTGTTTTGCTGCTGATGCCGCTGGCCCTGATCTTCACCAAGGCGCTGGGCGGCGGCCTGGAACTGCTGTGGAGCAATCTCAACGAGGACTACATGCTCCACGCCATCGGCCTGACGCTGCTGGTGGCAGTGATCACCGTGCCGTTGAACCTGTGCTTCGGCATCTGCCTGGCGTGGTGCGTGACCCATTACGACTTCCGCGGACGCAAGCTGCTGACCACCCTGATCGACATCCCCTACGCGGTATCGCCGGTGGTTGCCGGTCTCTGCTATCTGGTGGTTTACGGCCTGGAAAGCTTCATCGGCCGCTGGTTCTACGATCACGGCATGCAGCTGATGTTCGCCTGGCCGGGCATCGTCATGGTCACGGTGTTCGTTACCGCCCCCTACGTGGCGCGCATCCTGATTCCGGTGATGCAGACTCAGGGCCAGGATGAGGAAACCGCCGCGATGTGCCTGGGCGCCAGCGGCTGGCAGATCTTCCGCCGCATCAGCCTGCCGAAGATCAAATGGGCGCTGCTCTACGGCGTGGTGGTGACCAACGCGCGTGCGGTGGGCGAGTTCGGCGCGGTGTCGGTGGTTTCCGGCACCATCATCAACCAGACCCTGACCCTGCCGCTGCTGGTCGACCAGCTCAACAACGACTACAAGCCGGCTGCAGCCTTCACCGCCGCGGGCCTGCTGGCCTGCATGGCGCTGCTCACCCTGTTCCTCAAGACCTTCATGGAATGGCGCCAGCGCCGCCTGATGCAGCGCGCCGAGGCGTGACGTCAGGAGTATCGTTCACAGTTGAAGGTGCCAGGCCGCATGCAGCGGCCTGGCGGCAATCGCACGGTGCGGGTTGTCTAGCCGACCGCTGATCCACCGATCGCCTTCAAGAACTGCGCCCCCGTTCAGCGTCTGATGTCGGGTTGGTGGTTCCCGTGCCGCCGGGTGTGGTGCTGTCGCCGGTGTCTACCGGTTGCGGATGGCCGAAGTGATAACCCTGGCCGTAGTTGCAGCCCAGTTCTCGCAGGAAGTCGGCCTGAGCCCGCTGTTCGATGCCCTCGGCGAGGACCTTGAGGCCCAGGGTCTTGCCCAGCGCGATCACTGCACGGGCGATGGCCGCGTCCTCGGGGGCGTCGGGCAGGCCGCGGACAAAGCTCTGGTCGAGCTTGAGCTTGTCCACCGGCAGACGCTTGAGGCGCGCCAGCGAACTGTAGCCGGTACCGAAGTCATCGATCGCCAGGCGCACGCCCAGCGCGCGCAGGCTGGTCAGTATCTTCAGCGCGGCGTCGGGGTCTTCCATGATCGCGCTTTCGGTTACTTCCAGTTCCAGCTGCTCGGGGGGCAGGCCGGTTTCGGCGAGCACGCTGGCGACTTTCTGGGCAAGATCTCCCCGGCTGAACAGCCGACTGGAAACGTTCACCGCTACGAACCTCAGCGAATGTTCTTCGGCATTCCAGCGCACCATCTGCTGGCAGGCCTGCTCCAGTACCCAGGCGTCGATGACGCCGATCATGCCGTTGTCTTCGGCAATCGGGATGAACTCGCTGGGCGGAATCAGGCCGCGTTGCGGATGCTGCCAGCGCACCAGGGCTTCCGTGCCCACCAGGCGGCCGTCCTGCAGGTCGTGCAGGGGCTGGTAGTAGACGCGCAGCTCCTGATGATCCAGAGCCTGACGCAGGCTGCTGGCCAGTTCCACGCGCTGACGGGCATAGTCGGTCAGTTCCTGCACGTAGAAGGCATAGCCTTCGCGGCCGCTACTCTTGGCCTTGAACAGGGCCGAGTCGGCATTGCGCAGTATCTGTTCGACGCTGTCGGCGTCTTCGGGAAACAGGCTGATGCCGATACTTGCACCGATGTAGAGCTCGTGGCCTTCGAGCAGGAAGGGAGCCTCCAGGCTGCGCAACAGGCGCTGCGCCATTTCGGCGGCTTGTGCGGCTTCGGCGCAGTCTTCGCTGAGCAGGCCGAACTCGTCACCGCCCAGTCGGGCCAGGGTGCAACCACTGGGCAGGTCCAGCTGCAGACGCTCACCAACGCTCTTGAGCAGCAGATCGCCGACATTGTGGCCAAGACTTTCGTTGATGTGCTTGAAGTGATCGAGATCGATCAGCAGCACGGCGCCGCACGACTCTTCGATCTTGCTGCGCTCCAGCGCGTGGGCGACGCGTTCGGTAAACAGCAGACGGTTGGGCAGATTGCTCAGTGGGTCGTGGTGAGCCAGGTAATCCAGCTCCCGCTGCGAACGCTTGAGCGCGGTGATATCGGAGAAGACCGCCACGTAATGGCTGATCCGCCCCTGTTCGTCACGAATCACGCGAATGCATTGCCACTGCGGGTAGATTTCGCCGCTCTTGCGTCGGTTCCACACCTCGCCGCTCCAGGCACCGCGGTTTTTCAGGGCCTGCCACAGGCTCTGGTAGAAGTCGGCGTCGTGGCGACCGGATTTGAGTACCGTTGGCCTGCGCCCGAGAATCTCCTCGCTGCTGTAGCCGGTGATGCGGCTAAAGGCAGGGTTGACGTGAACGATGCACTGTTTCGCATCGGTGACCAGCACACCTTCCTGGGTGGCGTCGAACACCGCTGCGGCCTGGCGCAGGCTGTCGTCGATGGCACGTTGCTGGGTGATGTCGGAGGCAATGCCGATGAAGCGTTGGGGCTGACCCTTCTCATCGCGCAGCAAGCGGCCACGGGAGTGAATCCAGCGATAGCTGCCATCGGCATGGCGCAGGCGGTAGATATTCTCGTAGGACTGGTCGTGCAACTCGGCATTGAGCGCGTGCAGCGCGTGTTCCTGATCATCCGGATGCAGGCGTGCGGCCCAGTCCTCGCGGGTATCACCGAGCGTTTGCGGGGTCAGCCCGAGCAATTTGGCGTAGCCTTCGGAAAAGAAGATGCGGCGCTTGGAAACGTCCCAGTCCCAGAGCCCGTCGCGAGTGGCATCCAGTGCCAGGCGCAGACGCTCCTCATTGCTGGCCAGCTGCAGACGTGCAGTGCGGAACTGCTGGGCATGTCGGTGCAGAACCAGGTAAAGCAGCGCGCTGGTCAGCACAACGAAGAGCAGTCCCTTGAACGACTGCAGGCGCTCCTGCAGCTCCACGGAGAGCCCCAGGGTTGCGAGCAGCTGATCACTGAGACAGATCCACAGACCGGCCAGTAGCAGGTAGCCCAGGGTCAGACGCAAGGCGGCGGTGTCGATACGCATGAGTGGGCGACTACGCTCCGTGGAAATGTCGAGCAGTTTAAATGGGGTTGGTCTGAAACATTCTTATCTAAAAGACCAACTGTTTTTCTGGCATGGGTCAGGGATAATGTGAACAGGTTCGTCCTTGTAGGACAAACCGCGTTCCCCTATCAAGAGGCAACACCGCCCATGTGGTACAACGGTTTACTCGACCTGTCGGTCTGGCAGCTGGTGGCTGCGACCCTGCTGATGACACACGTGACCATCGTCAGCGTCACTGTCTATCTGCACCGCTACTCTGCGCACCGGGCATTGGAACTGCACCCGGCGCTCAAGCATTTCTTCCGTTTCTGGCTGTGGCTGACCACTGGCCAGAACACCCGCGAGTGGACCGCGATTCACCGTAAGCATCACGCCAAGTGCGAAACCGCCGATGATCCGCATAGTCCGGTCGTCAAAGGTCTGGGCACCGTACTGCGTAAAGGTGCCGAACTCTATCAGGAAGAGGCGAAGAACCAGGAAACTTTGCGCATTTACGGCAAGAACTGCCCGGATGACTGGATCGAACGCAATGTTTACAGCCGTTACCCGATTGGCGGCGTGATCCTGATGGCGATCATCGACCTGGCCCTGTTCGGCGTACTCGGCATCACGGTGTGGGCCGTGCAGATGATGTGGATTCCGGTATGGGCCGCAGGCGTCATCAACGGCCTGGGCCATGCCATCGGTTATCGCAACTTCGAGTGCCGCGACGCGGCCACCAATCTGGTGCCCTGGGGCATCCTGATCGGTGGTGAGGAGCTGCACAACAACCACCACACCTATCCCAACTCCGCCAAGCTCTCGGTGAGGAAGTGGGAGTTCGACATGGGCTGGGCCTGGATCAAGCTGTTCAGCTTCTTCGGTTTGGCCAAGGTGCAGCGCGTCGCGCCCATCGCCCATCGTGTCGAAGGCAAGGGTCATCTGGACATGGATACCGCCATGGCCATTCTCAACAACCGTTTCCAGATCATGGCGCAGTACCGCAAGCTGGTGATTGCCCCTCTGGTCAAGCAGGAAGTGGCCAAGGCCGACGAATCCGTTCGTCACCTGTTCCGCCGCGCCAAGCGTCTGCTGTCGCGTGAGCCGAGCCTGCTGGAAGATCAGCACCACGCGCGCATCGCCGACATGCTGGCGCAGAGTCAGGCACTCAAGGTGATCTACGAGAAGCGTCTGGCGCTGCAGCAGATCTGGGTCAAGACCAGCAGCAACGGCCACGACATGCTTGAGGCCATCAAGGAGTGGGTGCATGAGGCCGAGGCCAGTGGCATCCAGTCACTGCGAGAGTTTGCCGAGCAGCTCAAGACGTACTCACTGCGACCGGCCAACGCCACTGCCTGATCGCCGCTGGAACCTCGCAAAGGCCCGCCGAACTGGCGGGCCTTTGTGTTTGTCCAACAGCTCGCACTATGCTCAATTCAATGCGAGGCAAGGCGGGATGGCCGCTGTAATGGACGATCAAGGCAACGCTGTTTCCGAGTTGGAAGAACTTACTCTGGCTCTGCTGCATAGTCGGGCTGAAGTCGAGCGCCTGGGCGAGCGCGAGCAGCTGTTCAGCAGCCTGCTCGCCAGCGTCAATGCCGTGCTCTGGGCTTTCGACTGGAGCGAGCAGCGGATGATCTACGTCAGCCCGGCCTACGAGCGCATCTTCGGCCGTTCTGCCGCGTTGCTTCTGGCCGATTACGGCGAATGGCGCAACAGCATCTACCCGGATGATCTCGACTACGCAGCCGAAAGCCTGGCCAAGGTGCTGGAAACCGGCGCGGTGGAGTCTCGCGAGTACCGCATCATCCGCGCCGATGGCCAGCTGCGCTGGCTCAGTGACAAGTGTTTCGTCAGCCCCAGGCTGGGTACCGAGCAGGGCAGTGTGATCGTCGGCATTGCCGAGGACATCACCGAGAAGAAGCGTCTGGAAGGTGAGCTGCATCGCCTGGCTACCACCGATGTGCTCACCCAGAGCAGCAACCGCAGGCACTTCTTCGAGTGCGCCCGCCGCGAATTCGAGCACGCACGCAAGTTCGGCAGCCCGCTGGCCTTTCTGCTGCTCGATCTCGATGATTTCAAGAAGATCAATGACCATTACGGGCATCAGATCGGCGACGAGGTGTTGCGTCGTCTGGCTCAGTGCGGCAGTAATGCCTTGCGCCGCGGCGATCTGTTCGGGCGTATCGGTGGGGAAGAGTTCGCCGCTTTGTTCCCGGGCTGTGAGCAGGACGTAGCCTTGCAGGTCGCCGAAAGGCTGCAGCGTGAGGTGCAACGACTCAGCTTTCAGCATAAGGGCACCAGTTTCGGCATTACCGTCAGCCAGGGGCTGACCAGCCTGCTGGCAACCGATGTCAATCTGGATGCTCTCTACGCTCGCGCGGACGCCGCCATGTATCTGGCCAAGCGACAGGGGAAAAATCAGATCGTACTGGGATGAAGGTGGCGATTTTCCGCCTGGGATTCTGGGATAATAGGCGAAAATTTGCCTACGATGCGTTGCCGTCGATCAAACTTTCGCCTGTAAAAGAACTGTAACCTACTGTTCTAGAAGCATCGCGCGCTTGCCCGAAAGAGCTGGCGCGCTAACTGCATAGGCCCGCCGGATGCCGGCTGGATGTCGGCGCACAATAACAACGACGAGAGAGTACTCATCATGCATCACTCTGCCCGCCTCATTTCGGTCGCTTCGCTGCGTTCGCCGTTGTTTCGTTCTTCCTAGATTTCCACGCACCCCGCTCGCGCCAGGCTAATCTCCTTGGCTCGCGGGGGGGCGTATGCCCGATTCGTGCCGGCCTGCCTCTTCGTGCCGAAGCCTGCGCCGGACGATGCGTCACCTTAAACACACTGGAGAGAAACATAATGAGAAAGACCTCCCTGGCACTGGCCGTAGCTGCCAGCACCCTGGGCCTGAGCCAAGTGGCCTTCGCTGACTTCGTCGGTGACAGCAAAGCCAGCCTCACCCTGCGCAACTTCTATTTCGATCATGACGTGAAGAACACCGCTAATAACGATGCTGCCGCTCGTGAATGGGGCCAGGGCTTCATTCTCAACTATCAATCCGGTTTCACTGAAGGCACCGTGGGCTTCGGTGTGGATGCCGTCGGCATGCTGGGTGTGCGTCTGGATGGTGGCGGCCGTGTTGGCAAGGCCGACCGTGACCGCAACCCGGGTGCTCTGTTCCCGCTGGAAAGTGATGGCAGCGCTGTTGAGGATTTCAGCAAGGGCGGTCTGACCGGTAAGGTTCGTTTCTCCAAGACCGAGGCTCGCATCGGTACCTTGATGCCGAAACTGCCGATCCTGACTTCCAACGACGGTCGTCTGCTGCCGCAGATGTTTGAAGGTGGCATGATCACCTCCAACGAAATCGAAAACCTGACTCTGACTGCTGGCCAGATCGAGCATGCCGTTGGTCGTGCCTCGAGCAATAGCACCAGCCTGTCGATCGATGGTCGTAGTGTTGGCCAGGCTGACTCCAACAAGTTCTACTTCGGTGGTGGTGACTGGAAGATCAACCAGGATCTGACCGCACAGTACTACTACGCCAACCTGGAAGACTTTTATAAGCAGCACTTCGCCGGCCTGGGCCATAACCTGGCTCTGGGCGAAGGCAGCCTGAAGACCGATCTGCGCTACTTCCGCAGCACTTCCGACGGCAAGAACGGCAGCGCTGCTGGCCGCGCCGCCGGCTACACCGCTAACACCACCTTTGGCGATGGCACTGGCGAAGTCGACAATAACACTTGGAGTGCCGCGTTCACTTACAGCCTCCGTGGCCATGCCCTGATGCTGGGTTATCAGCGTGTTTCTGAAGACAGCAACTTCGTTCAGCTGAACCAGGGGGGGGTCGAAGGCTCTGCGGGTGCAAGCGTCTATCTGCTGACCGACCGCCTGATTCACAACTTCACCCGTGCTGGTGAGCGCACCACTTTCGGTCAGTACAGCTATGACTTTGCCAGCCTCGGCGTACCGGGCCTAAAAGCGTCGGTAGCCTACCTGAAGGGCACCAACATTCAGCGCGCGAACGGTGAGCAGAATAAAGAGTGGGAGCGTGATATCTCGCTGGACTACGTTTTCCAAGAGGGCGCTCTGAAAGGTCTGGGTCTTGGTTGGCGTAACGGCATGCTGCGTGGCGACGCTGCAACCGACGCTAATCAGAACCGCCTGATCGTCAGCTACACCCTGCCGCTGCTGTAAGGCGGCCCTGGCGGGGCTTTACTCCCCGCCTGCGTTGTAACGAAAAGCCCGCATCGAAAGATGCGGGCTTTTTTCATTCTGCGCGCGCGACGTTCTCGCTTGCGTTCGCCGATGCAGCGAGAATGGCGCTGGCAAGAGCCATATCCTCGGCGCTCTGCAGTTGGGGGTTGGCGCTGCGCAGTTGCTGCATCGCAGCCTCAAGATGCGGCCCACGGATTTCTCCGTTGCTGGCGACGAAGCTGCTGGCATCTTCTTCGATAGCGGCGACCAGCTTGCGATCCTTGAAGGTCAGATAGGTCGAGGCGGTGGTGGCGCCTGAGGACAGGATGTCGCGCAGCATGCCATCGGCAGCTGCGGTCTGGGCAATCAGGCAGGCACTGAACGCCAGTGCGGCACGGCTCGTTACACGCATGATGAAGCTCCTGTAGGGTAGTTCCTATTCTAGGAGTCTCATTTCTCGCCTGTTGTTCCTGGCAGGCGATGGCCGGTTGCCACGCTAGTCGCTGCGCAACTGGCGCACGCGATGTTGGTACCGCCACCAGAGCAAGGCCGAGATCAGCGCCAGCGCACCGAATAACAGAAACTGCCAGACCCACGGCAGATTGGGGAAGAAATAGGACAACGCGCCGACGCAGACGGCCACCAGCCCCATCCACAGCAGATAACCGCCGGCACCGAACACTTCGAGAATCAACAGCAGGGTGGCCAGTACCAGCCAGTCCCAGAACGACAGGTGTTGCAGATAGCTGATCATGGGTGGACGCGGTTACCCATATCCAAACAGTTCAGTGAATGCCCTTGGGTGTGCATCGCATAGACTCCATTGCCAGATGCATCAATCTAAGCATAGCGGCCCGGGCTCTGCCGCCGACCCCTTCGCAAGGCGGGCAGATGTCGGGCAAACCGTGAGAACTCGAGCATGTTCAAGCGCCTGACTGCTACGGTTTTGCTTGCCATTCTGTCGGGCGATGCCATGGCCGATGGGCTGCTTGAGGGGTTGCATCGCGCGGCACCGCAGCTGCAGAGGCAGGCACTGCAAGAGGCTCTGCAGGCGCTGCGCTGTGCCGAGCGTGGCTGGAGTGGTGTGGCCAGGCGTCTGGCTATCATCGATTATTCGCGCTCGTCGCTGGAGCGGCGCCTGTGGGTCTTCGACCTGACGCACAGGCGAGTGCTGCAACGCGAGTTCGTGGCCCATGGCCGGCAGTCCGGCGAACTGTTTGCCGAGCGTTTCTCCAATCTGCCCGGCAGCCATCAGTCCAGTCTCGGTCTGTTCCGGGGTGCCGAACGCTACATCGGCCGGCATGGCCAATCATTGCGCCTCGATGGTCTGGAGCCTGGTGTCAATGATGAGGCGCGGGGCAGGGCGCTGGTGGTCCATGGGGCTGATTACGTGTCGCCGCAATGGGCGCAACGATACGAACGCATGGGGCGTAGTCTGGGCTGTCCGGCCGTGCAGCAGGAGGTGATCCGGCTGCTGGTGGATCAGCTCGAGGAGGGGCAGTACCTGTTCGCCTGGCATCCGCAGATGAAAGAGGGGCGCTATCGCGACTGTGCGGTGGTCAGCGCTGTTCGCTCTGCGGAGTGACGCGCAGCACTTCCTCGATGGTAGTCAGCCCGGCCGCGACTTTCTGCGCACCGGACAGGCGCAGGCTACGCATGCCGTCCTTGAAGGCAGCGCGGCGCAGGGCCGTGAGATCGGTATCGGCATTGATCAGCGGCTTGATCGCGTCGTTGATCAGCATGATCTCGTAAACTCCGGCACGGCCGCGGTAGCCGGTTTCGCGGCATTCCAGGCAGCCGACGGCATGGTGTGCCTGAGTCGGCAGGGGAGAGCTCCAGGGGCGGGTCAGGCCGTTCCAGGTGTCTTCGTCCAGTTGAACCGGCGCCTTGCAGTGCGGGCACAGGGTACGCACCAGACGCTGCGCCATGACGCCGAGGATGGTGGCTTTGAGCAGGTAATGCGGTACGCCCAGTTCGAGCAGGCGGGTGATGGCGCTGGGGGCGTCGTTGGTGTGCAGGGTGGAAAGCACCAGGTGACCGGTGAGCGCCGCCTGGATGGCCATCTCGGCGGTTTCCAGATCGCGGATCTCGCCGATCATGATGATGTCCGGGTCCTGTCGCATCAGCGCACGCACGCCACTGGCGAAGTTCAGGTCGATGTTGTGCTGCACCTGCATCTGGTTGAAGGCGCCCTCGATCATCTCGATGGGGTCTTCGATGGTGCAGACGTTCACCTCAGGCGTGGCCAGTTGCTTGAGCGTGGTGTACAGCGTGGTGGTCTTGCCCGAGCCGGTGGGGCCGGTAACCAGGATGATGCCGTTGGGCTGGCAGGTCATGCTCTCCCAGCGGCGCAGATCATCGGGGGAAAACCCGAGCTGATCCGGACTCTTGAGCAGCACCTCCGGGTCGAAGATACGCATCACCATCTTCTCGCCGAAGGCGGTCGGTAGCGTGGACAGGCGCAATTCCACCTCGCCGCCGTCCGGGGTCTTGGTCTTGACCCGGCCGTCCTGCGGCTTGCGCTTCTCGGCGATGTTCATCCGCCCGAGGTTCTTCAGGCGGCTGACCACCGCCATGGTGACCTGCGCCGGGAACTGGTAGACGTTGTGCAGCACGCCGTCGATGCGAAAGCGTACGGTGCCCTGCTCGCGGCGCGGCTCGATATGGATATCGCTGGCGCGCTGCTGGAAGGCGTACTGAAACAGCCAGTCGACGATGTTGACGATGTGTGCGTCGTTGGCGTCCGGCTCCTGATCCTGGGCGCCGAGGCTGAGCAATTGCTCGAAGTTGCCGACGCCGCTGGCCTTCTGATCCGTGGCGTTGGCACCGCTGACCGAACGTGCCAGGCGATAGAACTCGGTGGTGAAGCGCTGGATATCGCTGGGGTTGGCCACCACGCGCTTGATCGGACGCTTGAGTACATGGACCAGGTTGGCTTCCCAGCTGTGTACCAGCGGCTGGCTGCTGGCGATGGTGACACTCTCGCTGTCCACCGCCACGGCGAGAATCTTGTGGCGCTGGGCGAAGGCGTAGGACATCAGCGGCGTAATGGCCGGTACGTCGATCTTCAGCGGGTCGATGCGCAGGTAAGGCTGACCGGCGAAATTGGCCAGCCACTGGGTAAGGGTTTCCAGATCGAGCTTCTTGCCCGGCCGCGACAGGTCATCTACCTGCTGCGCGGCAAGAAACTCCAGCGGGTGCTGGGTGTTGTTCAGCGAACTGCGGCGGATCGCCAGGCACTGCTCGGCCACGTCCTGCCCGACCCGGCCCTGGGCTACCAGCTCGCGCAGCAGGTCGCCAAGATCCAGTACACGGTCAGGGGCGGTAGCGGTGAAGGCGGACATGCGGGTTCCTCGGGTCGGCTCGAACAAGGGTAGCAGGTCGTTTTTCAACCACCTCCTAGCCGGCCTAGGATGCCCGAAAAGCGCCGCGAGGGCGAAGCGCTGACGTGACCGAATGCCCGCTTCAGGCCACCTCTGTCACCAGGCTGTGATCCAGATGCTGCCAGGTCACCTCCCAGACGCACACCAGGCCGCGCAGTTTCTGCGCCAGCACACCGGCCCGATGCAGCGAGATGCCGGGCAGGCGCAGGTGGATGTGCAGGTCGTCCCGCTGGCGCTCCATGTGCAGGGCTTCGGGTAACAACTGCAGCTGGGCGAACAGACCCAGCAGGCGGCACATCACGTCTGCTTCGGCATCGGTACGCAGCCGGTATTCGACACAGGCATCGGGGCGATCCTGCCAGGGATCGCGACGGTTGTGGACGGACGAAAACAGGGTGGTATCAGGCATGGCGGCAGCTCGGGCAGGTTTTACCTAAGTTTCCACCTTGTTCGTCCAAAAGTTCTGCCTTGTTTTCTGTGTTATTCCAGGTTTCATGGATAGACTTGCCTAAATAATTTCTTATTGGGGAATTTTTATGCCCGTTGCACTGGATGCATACGATCAGCGCATTCTCGCCCTGCTGCAGGACGACGCCGGCCTCTCCACCGCCGAGATCGCCGAGCGCGTCGGGCTCTCGCAATCGCCCTGCTGGCGTCGTATTCAGCGGCTCAAGGAGGAGGGGGTGATTCGCAAGCAGGTCACTCTGCTCGATCGCAAGCGCATCGGTCTGCACACCCAGGTATTCGCCCAGGTCAAGCTCAATGCCCACGGTCGCTCCAACCTGACCGAGTTCGCCGAAGCCATGCGCGAGTTCCCCGAGGTGCTGGAGTGCCATGTGCTGATGGGAGCGGTGGACTTCATGCTGCGCATCGTCACCCGTGATATCGAGGCCTATGAGCGTTTCTTCTTCGAGAAGCTGTCGCTGGTTCCGGGCATCCAGGAGGTGAACTCCATCGTCGCCCTGTCGGAGATCAAGTCCACCACCAGTTTGCCGCTTGTCTAGGGTTTCACCACCTCAGGGTTGGGCTGCTCCATGGAGCGCTTGCCCGGCGGGGTGAGCCCCATGGACACGTAGATGCTGGTCAGTTGTTCCACGCCCATGTCGGCGGGGCGTATCCATTCCTCCGGCACATAAAGCAGACCACCGCCTACGGGAATCGGCGCAGTGGGAATGAGAATGGCGCAGTAGGCACGGCCTTCCAGTTCCACGGTTTCCGAACTCGGGCGCAGTGCGAGTACGGCGGCGCCGTCACCGCCGAAGAAACACCAGACCGGCGCCATGGTGGTGATGTCCGGATTCTTGCTCTTGTCCAGCAGCCCCACGAAACGGTCGGCCAGGTTGTAGAAATTGCCTATCAGCGGGGTGCGTCGCAGGGTGCGATCGAGCAGCCAGGACAGCGGACGGCGCAGGCCCAGCTGCACGGCCAGGCCCAGCGGATAGAGGCTGGCGAGCAACACCAGGCTGCCCAGCAGATAGGCCATGTAGCCATTGCTGGAAAAGGGCTGGCCGAGCGCCGCGAACAACTGGCCGATCAGGGTCGAGGGCCCTACCAGGCGATTGAGCAGGCTGAAGATCCAGGCGAGCAGTGCCAGGGTCAGCACCAGTGGGAGTAGTGCCAGCAGACCGGTCAGCCAGGTCGTGACGATGGATTGAAGGCTGCGTCTGATCATGCCTCGGTTTCCTTGATGAAGATGCCTGCGACTTTACGTCAGGATGTGCGGCGCCGGGCAGTCATGTTCCTGACAGGCAAAAAAAGCCCGGCGCAAGGGCCGGGCTGAGTGGGTACACGAGGTACCGAAGTAGCAGCGTTCGTTTGAGCGGTTACATGCCGAGCATATTCGGCAGGGCCAGGGATACCGCCGGCACATAGGTGATGATCACCAAGAAACCGAGCAACAGCATCAGCCAGGGCATGGCCGCGCGGATCACCGCGGTCAGCGGCATGCCGGTCACCGCCGAGGTGACGAACAGGTTCAGCCCCACTGGAGGGGTGATCAGGCCGATCTCCATGTTCACCACCATGATGATGCCTAGGTGGATCGGGTCGATGCCCAGCTGCATGGCGATCGGGAACAGGATCGGCGCCAGGATCAGGATGATCGCCGACGGCTCCATGAAGGCACCGGCCACCAGCAGCACGATGTTCACCACCAGCAGGAACTGCCAGGGCTGCAGGCCCAGATCCACCACCCAGGCGGTGATGGTCTGCGGGATCTGCTCGGTGGTCAGCACGTGGGCGAAGAGCATGGCGTTGGCGATGATGAACATCAGCATGATGGTCAGCTTGCCGGACTCCAGCAGCACTTTCGGGCACTCGCGGATCTTCAGGTCCTTGTACACGAACAGGGCGACGAAGCCGGCGTAGACCGCCGCCACGGCCGCAGCCTCGGTCGGGGTGAACATGCCGGTGTAGATGCCGCCGAGGATGATCACCATCAGCAGCAGGCCCCAGAACGCCTCACGGGCGGCGCGCAGCCACTCGCGGAAGCTGGCGCGTGGCAGGGCGGGCAGCTTCTTGACGCGTGCGACGATGTAGATCGCGATCATCAGCACCAGACCGAGCATGATGCCGGGGATCACACCGGCCATGAACAGCTTGCCCACCGATTGCTCGGTGGCGGCGGCGTACACCACCATCACGATCGACGGCGGAATCAGGATGCCCAGGGTGCCGGCGTTACAGACGATGCCGGCGCCGAAAGCCTGCGGATAACCGGAACGCACCATACCGGCGATGGCGATCGAGCCCACAGCCGCCACGGTGGCCGGCGAGGAACCGGACAGCGCGGCGAACAGCATGCACGCCAGCACCGCGCCGATGGCCAGGCCGCCACGGATGTGGCCGACGCAGGCGTTGGCGAAGTCGATCAGACGCTTGGCCACGCCACCGGTGGTCATGAAGGCGCCGGAGAGCAGGAAGAACGGGATCGCCAGCAGGGTGTAGTGCTCGCTGGTCTCGAACAGCTTGATCGCCAGCGAACGCACCGAGTCGGGGCTGAACAGCATGATGGTGATCGAGCCGGCCAGGCCGAGCGAGGCGGCGATCGGCACGCCGATGAACATCAGCAGAAACAGCAGCAGGAAGAGGAACAGAACGGTCATTATTTGGCCTCCTCGTGCTCATTGATCTTCAGCGCATCGGCGGCTTCGTCAGCCAGGCCGAGGCCGGTCTGCTCGTTGCGCAGGATACGCACGAGGATTTCCAGGAAACGGATGAACACCATGGCGTAGCCGAACGGCACGATCAGGCCGATATGCCACTGCTGGATGCCGTAGTGACCGAGGTCCTCGGCGCCGATGCCGGCCTTGAACAGGGTGCTGACCCAGTCGAAGCTGCCGACGGCGATCAGGCCGGCGTAGCCCAGGCAGGCCAGGCAGGCGATCACCCCGATGACACGCTGGATATGGCGCGGGGCGAGCTTGACCAGGGCGTCGACGCCGATGTGGCCGGCGGTACGCACGCCATAGGCCAGGCCGAAGAAGATCAGCCAGCCGAACAGGGCCTTGGTCAGGGCATTGCTCCAGGTCATCGCCTGGGCAAGGTCGAGAATGAAGTCGCCGATAGCGAGCAAAGCCTCGTTACCGCCGAAGAAGTCACCCAGCCAATAGAACAGGGTGTAGAAGTTGTTGAGGATCACATAGACGAAAGTGATCAGCGTCATGGCCGCCAGGAGGAAAGCGATGAAGCCTTCCTCGAAGTGCTCCCAGACGCGCCGCAAGGCGTTCATGGTCGGTTCTCCCGAATGGAAAGGGCGTAGGATGGGACGGCAGCCGGCCCACCGGTTACAACATTGAACGACGCCCATCGCGGACGTCGTGGTGGGTCAGAGTAGCTGCGCTCTGCCCACCCTACGGCTCTCCGGCCTTATTGCTGGTTGGCGGCTTGGGCGGCCTTGATCAGGTCGGCACCGATTTCGCCTTCGAACTTCTTCCATACCGGCTGCATGGCTTCGCGCCACTGGCCGCGCTGCTCTGGAGTCAGAGTCAGGATCTCGGTGGTACCTGCTTCGAGGATGCGCTGCTTGTCGCCTTCGTTGAGGGCGTCAGCCTGCTTGTTCACCTCGACGGTGACCTCGGCGATGATCTTGTTCAGCTCGTCGCGTACGTCAGCCGGCAGACCGTCCCAGAACTTGGTGTTGGTGATCAGCATGTAGTCCAGCAGGCCGTGGTTGGACTCGGTGATGTACTTCTGCACTTCGTGCATCTTCTGGCTGTAGATGTTCGAGTACGGGTTCTCGGCACCGTTGACCACGCCAGTCTGCAGGCCCTGGTAAACCTCGGCGAAGCTCATCTTGCGCGGGTTGGCACGCACGGCCTTGAACTGCTCTTCCAGTACGGCGGAAGCCTGTACGCGGAACTTCAGGCCACGGGCATCTTTCGGCTCGCGCAGCGCCTTGTTGGCCGACAGCTGCTTCAGACCGTTGTGCCAGTAGGCCAGGCCGGTGATGCCCTTGTCGGTCATGGAGGTCAGCAGCTTCTGACCGGATTCGCTCTTCTGGAAGCGGTCAACCGCGGCCATGTCGTCGAACAGGAACGGCAGGTCGAAGATCTGCAGTTGCTTGGTGTAGTGCTCGAACTTGGCCAGGGACGGGGCGATGATCTGGACGTCGCCGAGCAGCAGCGCTTCCATTTCCTTGCCGTCGCCGAACAGCGAGGAGTTCGGGTAGACCTCGACCTTGACCTTGTCGCCCAGGCGCTCTTCGGCCAGCTGCTTGAACAGAACGGCACCCTGACCTTTCGGGGTGTGCTCGGCAACCACGTGGGAGAACTTGATGACAATCGGGTCGGCAGCGTGAACCACGCCAGCGATGGACAGGGACAGGGCGCAAGCCAGCGCCTTGGCAGTAAGTTTGAACATGTGAATGCTTCCTCTTGTTGTGTGTATCGCAGTGCGCCGACGCGCTGCTGACGAACGGACAAGAGCAAGTCTAGGCGGCTTGGAGAAAAACGCCGGGGCATCAGCGAGGCCTGGACTTGTACTTGTGGGTTCGCTTGAGGCTAGCTTAGAGCAACCCTTGTGCCAGTCTGCCGTTGGTGAGTGCCGGGCATCGATGAAAAGCCCGTGGCTGTAAGCTCTGGTGGATTTGTGCCGGATGCCGGGAGGGCGCTCTGGCCTTCCGTCGGCAGGTTCCTAGCGATGCTGTTGGCGGTTTGCCGCCAGTCAGTCGAAGTCCTCTGGCGAGCTTCCGCCAGATCCGGTGAAATTCAGCCCATGCTTGCGCAGTTTGTCGTGCAAGGTCTTGCGCGGTACACCCAGTGCCTCGGCCAGGCTGCGCAACGAACCATGCGGGCGACTCAGTTCGGCGGCGATCAGCGCGCGCTCGAAGGCTTCCACCTGCTCGCTGAGCCCGCCGTTGACCGGTGGCAGATTCGGCGCGTTGCTGTCCAGCGCGAGCTCCAGGCCAAGGGCGAAACGCTCGGCGGCGTTCTGCAGTTCGCGCACGTTGCCCGGCCATGGATGACGCAGCAGCAGCGCACGTTGTCCTGGCTGCAGTTCGCGTGGGGCCAGGGAATGGCGGGCCGCCGCCTCTTCGGCGAAATGCTGGAACAGCAGCAGGGCATCCTCGCCGCGCTCGCGCAACGGCGGAATGGCCAACGGCGCGACGTTGAGACGGTAGTAGAGGTCAGGACGGAAACGCCCGGCATCGGCAGCCTGGCGCAGGTCTTCCTTGGTGGCGGCGATCACGCGGATATCCAGCGGGATCAACTGGTTGCCACCGAGACGCTCGACCACGCGCTCCTGCAGCAGACGCAACAACTTGACCTGAACATCCAGGCTCATGCTCTCGATCTCGTCGAGGAACAGGGTGCCGCCGTTGGCGAATTCGAACTTGCCGATGCGTCGCTTCTGCGCGCCGGTGAAGGCGCCGGCCTCGTGGCCGAACAACTCGCTTTCCACCACTGACTCGGCCAGGGCACCGGCATTGATGGCGACGAAGGGGCCTTCACGACGGCTGGACAGGTCGTGCAGGGCGCGGGCAACCACTTCCTTGCCGGCACCGGTCTCGCCGAGAATCAGGACGTCGGTGGTGATGCCGGCAAGCGCGCCGATCTGTTCGCGCAGGCGCTGCATGGCGGGCGACTGACCAACCAGGCGGCCGGACAGCTGCTGGCGGTCATTGAGCGCCATGCGCAGGCTGCGGTTATCCAGCACCAGACGGCGCAGCTCCAGGGCGCGCCGCACGCTGTCGAGCAGTTCGTCGTTGGCGAAGGGTTTTTCCAGAAAGTCGTAGGCACCGGCGCGCATTGCCTGAACGGCCAGCGGCACGTCGCCGTGGCCGGTAATCAGCAGCACCGGCAGCTCGGCATCGCGTTCACGCAACTGCTGCAGCAGTTGCAGGCCATCGATGCCGGGCATGCGGATGTCGCTGACCACCACACCCGGCCAGCCCGCCGGAATGCGTGCGGCAAGGCCCTGCGCATCACCCAGGCTGAGGACCTTGAGCCCGGCGAGATCGAGCGTCTGACTGAGCGCTTGGCGCAGATGGGCGTCGTCGTCGATCAGCAGTACCTGAATGCGGCTGTCGATGGCGCTGTCGCTGGTCATGGCGAAGGGTCCTCAGAAGGTTGTAGGTTGACGCCGGGGCTGGCCAGGCGCTGGCGCAGGGTGATCAGCGCGCCGCCGGTCGGATGATTGGCCAGCAGCAGTTCGCCGTCCAGTGCCCGCACCAGACTATCGCAGATGGCCAGGCCGAGCCCCAGGCCCTGGGCGCTGGTCTTGGTGGTAAAGAAAGGCTCGCGGGCGCGGGCGAGGGATTCGGCCGAGAAACCGGGGCCGTTGTCGCGCAGCAGCAGATCCAGGTGTTCGGCCTGATGCTCGATGCTGATCCAGATGCGTCGTGGCGGCGCCTTGTCGACCAGGGCGTCGAGTGCGTTGCCAAGCAGGTTGCCGAGTATCTGGCGCAGGCGCGTTTCGCCGGCCTGAACCCAGAGCGTGGCGTCCGGCAGATCGCGGATCAGTTCCACATCCATGGCCCGGCGGCGTTTGGCGAGCAGGGCGAGGGCATCGTCCAGCGCCGGTTGCAGGGCTACCCGTTCTGGGGCGTGGCGGTCACGGCGGGCGAAGGCACGCAGATGCGCGATGATCGAGGCCATACGCTCGGTCAGTTCGCTGATCAGTCTGAGGTTGGCGCGGGCATCATCGCTGCGCTGGTGGTCGAGCAGGGTACTGGCATTCTCGGCATAGCTGCGGATCGCCCCCAGCGGCTGGTTGAGCTCGTGGCTGATACTGGCGCTCATGGTGCCGAGCGCGGACAGTTTGCCGGCCTGGACCAGTTCATCCTGGGCGCGCACCAGTTCCTGCTGGGCCTGCTCGCGTTCCAGTACCTCCTGCTTGAGGCGGCTGTTGAGCAGCTCCAGGTCCTGCGTGCGCTCGGTCACGCGCTGCTCCAGTTCGGCCTTGGCGCGGGTATCCAGGGCGATGCGCTCGAGATAATGACGGCGGCGCAGGATCAGCAGACCGAGCAGCATCAGCAGTGCCAGGAGGGCCGCGGCGCCTACGGCCACGGCGCTGCGCACCAGGCGGTCGAGCAATATGCGTGGGGCGAGGATGCTTACCGTCCAGCCGGTTTCTTCCAGGGCACGATTCTGTGTCAGCCAGGCGTTGGGGTCGAGATCAAGTGCCGGTGGCGCCTGGGTCGGGTAGGGCTGGTTGGCGGCTATTGCCGATTGCTCGGCGCGGCTGAGTGGGCGGCTGGCGTGGAAGCGCCAGTCCGGGCGCGAGGTGAGAATCACCACGCCATAGGCGTCGGTGACCAGCAGCTGTTCCGGGGTGTTGCCCCACAGCGTTTCGGTGTGGTCGAGGTCGACCTTGACCACCAGCGCGCCGATGTTGTGGTCGTTCTCGCGCACCGGGTAGGCGAAGTAGTAGCCGCGCTTGCCGGAGGTGGTGCCGAGGCCGAAGAAGCGTCCCAGGCGGCCGGCCATTGCTTCGCGATAGTACGGGCGAAAGGCGAAGTTGCCGGCGACGAAACTGTCGGGCTTGTCCCAGTTGGAGGCGGCCAGCGTGATGCCGCGCGGGTTCATCAGATAGATCACATCGGCGCCGGTCTGATTCTTCACCCGGGCCAGCAGGCGGTTGGCGTTGTCCAGCACGGCCGGATCATCAGGCGCCTTGAGGGCTGCGCGCAGGCCGGGCAGGTCGCCGAGAATCTGCGGCAGCACTTCGTAGCGGCTCAGCGTACCGAGCAGGTTGGCGACGTAGAGATCCAGCGTTTGCCGGTTCTGTTCGATCAGTACTTCGCGGTAGTAGCGTTCGGCCAGAAAGTGCACCGGCCACAGCAGCGGTGCGAGCAGCAGCGCCAGCAGTACAAGGCTGCGCCAGCGCAGGCGACGGGGAGTGGCAGTGTTCGTGCTCATGGCAAACCGTGCAGAAATGATCGGCGCATTATGCACGTTAAGCGTGCGGCCGGTGACGTGCGCCGGCCGCTGGCTAGGAAAAGCCGGGCGTCAGCTCATGCGCTGCAGGCAGGCGCCCAGTGCCGCGCGCCAGTCGGGCAGGCGAATCTGCCATTCCTCTGCCAGGCGTGCGCCGTCCAGGCGGGAATTGAGCGGGCGCTGCGCTGGAGTTGGATATTCGCTGCTGGGAATGGGCCGCAGCCGGGCGCAGGGTTTGCCGGCGGCGCGCAGGTGCTCGGCGATGGCACTGGCGAAGCCGAACCAGCTGGTTTCGCCCTGACAGGTCAGGTGGTAGGTGCCCCAGCGCTGGCGCCCCTGCTGCCACTTGTCGATCAGCTCGGCGGTGGCGCTGGCGATGCTTCCGGCCCAGGTCGGGGCGCCAATCTGGTCGTCGACCACGCTGAGCTCCTCGCGCTCCTGCAGCAGGCGCTGCATGGTCAGCAGGAAGTTGCGTCCGTGCTGCGAGTAGACCCAGCTGGTGCGCAGGATCAGGTGGTCGCAGCCGCTGATGCGCAGCGCCTGTTCGCCGGCCGCCTTGCTGGCCCCGTAGACGCTCAGCGGATGTGGCGTATCGGCCTCGCGGTAGGGCGTGGCCTTGCTGCCGTCGAAGACGTAGTCGGTGGAGTAATGGATCAGCGGGATGTCCAGTTCGAAGCAGGCATCGGCCATGACGCCCGGCGCCTCGGCATTGACGGTGAAGGCGAGTTCGCGCTCCTGTTCGGCCTGATCGACGGCGGTATAGGCGGCGGCATTGATCACCAGCGCCGGTCGTTCGCGCAGGATGGTTTCGCGCAGGGTTTCCGGGCGCGACAGGTCAAATGCTTCGCGGCCGCGACTGAGCAATTCATGTTTGCCCAGGGCTAGTTGCAGTTCGCGGGCAACCTGTCCGGTGTGGCCGCTGATCAGGATCTTCATGCAAACGTCTCTGCGTCGGTCAGGCTCAGGCCCTGTTGGTCCTTGGCCGAGAGCTGCGGTCTGAGACCGTCGAGCGGCCAGTCGATGGCCAGTTGCGGGTCATCCCAGCGGATGCAGCGTTCGTGAGCCGGGGCGTAGTAGTCGGTGGTCTTGTAGAGGAATTCGGCGTACTCGCTGAGTACCAGAAAACCGTGTGCGAAGCCTTCCGGCACCCATAGCTGGCGCTTGTTTTCGGCAGACAGATGCACGCCCACCCATTTGCCGTAGTTCGGTGAGCTGCGACGTACGTCCACAGCAACGTCATAGACCTCGCCAGCGCTAACGCGTACGAGCTTGCCCTGAGCCTGCTGCAATTGATAGTGCAGGCCGCGCAGCACGCCACGTGCGGAACGCGAGTGGTTGTCCTGGACGAACTCGCGGGTCAGTCCGGTGGCTTCGGCGAAGCGACGTGCGTTGAAGCTTTCGTAGAAGAAACCGCGCTCGTCGCCGAACACCTGGGGTTCGAGAATCAGCACTTCCGGCAGTGCGGTGGCAGTCACCTTCATGGTCGTTCCTCGGCGAGCTTGTGCAAATATTGACCGTAGCCGGTCTTGCCCAGTGCCTTGGCGCTCGCGAGCAGCTGGTCGCGGTCGATCCAGCCCTGCTGATAGGCGATCTCTTCCAGGCAGGCGACCTTCAGGCCCTGGCGCTTCTCTACCGTCTGCACGTACTGCGAGGCGTCGATGAGGCTGTCGTGAGTACCGGTGTCGAGCCAGGCAAAACCGCGACCGAAGCGTTCCACGCGCAGATCACCGCGGGCCAGATAGGCGTTGTTCACGTCGGTGATCTCCAGTTCGCCACGCGGCGAGGGCTTCACTGCCTTGGCGATCTTCACCACATCGTTGTCGTAGAAATACAGGCCGGTCACGGCAAAGCTGGACTTCGGTTTTGCCGGCTTTTCCTCGATCGACAGGGCATTGCCCGCTGCGTCGAATTCGACCACGCCAAAGCGCTCCGGATCGCTGACCCAGTAGCCAAAGACCGTAGCCCCGCTGTCGTGGCTGGCCGCACGCAGCAACATTTCGCTGAAATGTTGGCCATGGAAGATGTTGTCGCCAAGGATCAGGCATACCGAATCATCACCGATGAAGGATTCACCGATCAGGAACGCCTGGGCCAGGCCGTCCGGCGAGGGTTGCTCGGCATATTGCAGCGCGATGCCGAACTGGCTGCCGTCGCCGAGCATCTTCTGGAAGTTGGGCAGGTCTTCGGGGGTGGAGATGATCAGGATCTCGCGAATGCCGGCAAGCATCAGCACCGACAGCGGATAGTAGATCATGGGCTTGTCGTAGATCGGCAGCAGCTGCTTGGACACGCCCAGGGTGATGGGGTGCAGGCGTGTGCCGGAGCCGCCGGCGAGGATGATGCCCTTCATTGTTCCTGCTCCTTAGAGTGCGCCGAGCCGCTGGCCCTGATAGCTGCCATCCTGCACGCGGCGGCACCACTCGAGATTGTCCAGATACCACTGCACCGTCTTGCGCAGGCCTGTTTCGAAGGTCTCCTGCGGCACCCAGCCCAGTTCGCGCTCGATCTTGCTGGCGTCGATGGCATAGCGCAAGTCGTGACCCGGGCGGTCCTGCACATAGGTGATCAGGTCCTCATAGCGATTGATACCGGTTGGCTTCTGCGGAGCCAGCTCCTCCAGCAGCTCGCAGATGCTGCGCACCACATCGAGGTTCTTCTGCTCGTTGTGGCCGCCGATGTTGTAGGTCTCGCCGACCTTGCCTTCGCTGACCACCTTGAGCAGTGCGCGTGCATGATCTTCCACGTACAACCAGTCGCGCACCTGCTGGCCATTGCCGTAGACCGGCAGCGGCTTGCCTGCCAGGGCATTGAGGATCATCAGCGGGATCAGCTTCTCGGGGAAATGATAGGGGCCGTAGTTGTTCGAGCAGTTGGTGATCAGCACCGGCAGACCATAGGTGCGTTGCCAGGCGCGAACCAGGTGGTCGGACGCAGCCTTGCTTGCCGAATAGGGCGAGCTGGGGGCGTAGGGGGTGGCTTCGGTGAACAGGTCATCGACGCCATGCAGGTCGCCGTATACCTCGTCAGTGGAAATATGATGGAAGCGGAAGGCTGCCTTGCGCTCGGCACTCAGGCCGAGCCAGTAGGCGCGCGTATTTTCCAGCAGGCTGTAGGTGCCGACGATATTGGTCTGGATGAATGCTGCCGGGCCATCGATCGAGCGGTCGACATGCGACTCGGCGGCCAGGTGCATGATGGCGTCTGGCTGGAACTCGCTCAGCGTCGCGGCGACGCACTGGGCATCGGCAATATCGGCCTGAACGAAGCGATACCGTGGGTTTGCGTCGATCTCGGTCAGAGATTCCAGATTGCCGGCATAGGTCAGCTTGTCGAGGTTGAGCACCTCATGCTCGGTGTTCTTAATCAGATGGCGGATCAGCGCCGATCCGATGAAGCCGGCTCCGCCGGTAATAAGAATGCGCATCTGCTCATCGCCTCGCTACTTGGCCTTTTGCCATACCCACAAGCCAAGTGCGGTGGTGCAATGAACAAGCGTTGGATATGACGTGGAGCCCAAACAAAAAAGGCCTGCATGAAAGCAGGCCCTGATAATAGATGGTGCCGGCACCAGGAGTCGAACCCGGGACCTACTGATTACAAGTCAGTTGCTCTACCAGCTGAGCTATACCGGCACGGAAGGGCCGCCATTATATCCATTCATCGGCCTGAGTAAAGCCACGTTCGAGCCAGGTTTTTTATGGTTCGGCTATCAACAGCATATGGCTTATGCACAAAGAGAATGCGTATTCGGAACTGGCGCACTCTATCTGTGCGTCTGGTCACGCTTTTGTGTAAGTCCTTGTTTTAAATGACGCTTCGTGATCTGTACAGAAAATGAACAGATGTCTACGAGGCCATTAACGAGCGGTCTGGCAGCATTTGCCCAGAAAGGATCAACAGAGTTATCCACAGCTTCTGTGTACAACTCAGGCGCGCTCGGCCAGCAGAAGCAGGTTGCGTGGGCTCAGGCTGTAGTCGCAGAAGGTACCCAGGCTGACGTTGTAGCCCTGTTCATGCAGATACAGAGCGCGGTCCAGTAGCAGCCAGAGTTCGAGCGGGCGGCGGAAGAGGTTGCGCAGCAACTCCAGATTGCGCACCTCGGCCAGACGGCGCCAGCCGCGCGCTTCCAGGGCGGTCCAGTCCTGCTCGCCAGGTGCAGTTACGCCTCTCAGCGCGGCGAGGTCGTGGCAGAAGCGGGCGAAGGGTTTATGGAACCAGTCGCTGGGCAGAGATGGCGTCGGCAGGTATTCATCGATGCCCCGCAGCTCACGTTGCAACAGGTCGAAGGCCAGACGCCAGGCCATCGACTGGTTGCGCTGGCGGCGTACGCGAGCACCGGCGGTGACCGTTTCACTTAACGGCAGGCCGAGATCTTCGCGCGACAACTGCAGCGCTGAGGCCTGGGCCGCAAGTGACAGTGGCTGGTACTGCAGGGCGGCGATGCGGTTGTAGCAACAGGGGGCGACCGCCAGTTGCGTGCAGCCGTTGCGGCTGGCCAGTTGTAGCAGGCGAACGTGCAGGTCTCCGCAGGCGTGCAGCGCGACCGGAGTGTGTTCGTGGTTCAGACGTGCACTGCAATCATCGGCCAGCACATCCTGCTGTATATGTACGGCATCCAGCCCCAGGCGTTTGCTCAATGCGCTACCGGATTCGATCAGCGCCGGGTCGTATTCCAGGCAGGTCAGGCGCTGGCCATCCCGAGTCAGCCAGCGACCGAGATGACCCTTGCCGGAGCACCAGTCGAGCCAGTGAGCGGGGCACCGGTGAAATCGCAGGTGGCTGGTGAAGGCCTGAATCTGCGCCAGTTTTCTTCCGGGTACATCGACGCCGAGGGCATGTGAGCGCTCCGGGGTGTTCAGGCGTGGCAGCTCGCCCAATTGGCTGAGCGCCTGTGCCTGGCTGGCCAGGGCGGTGAACGGCGTGGGGGCTGTCAGGGCGAATAGATCGTTGTCACTGGCTTCCGCCTGCTCCAGGGAGCGGCTGCGCAGCCAGGCCGCGAGATCGGGTAATTCTGCTTCCCAGGGTAACTGCAGGTGGTGAAACGGACGCGGGCGCCAGAGCGCCTGGTGCTGCAGAAGGTAGCCGTCCAGTGCCTGGAAGCGCGCGAGCAGATCGCCTGAGGTAAGAGGCTCGGACATGGCGTATGGGGCGGTCAGACCGGGCCGCCTGGGCGGCGGCCCGATTGGTTTATCGACCCTGGCAGGCGTCGACGCGCAACCAGCGTTCGAGCAGGCGGAAGGCGCGAACCAGGACGAATGCAATGGCCAGGTAGAACAGGCCGGCGGCGAAGAAGATCTCCACCGGCAGATAGGTGCGGGCGATGATGGTGCGCGCCATGCCGGTCAGCTCCAGTAGGGTGACCGTGCTGGCCAGGGCGCTGGCCTTGAGCATCAGGATCACTTCGTTGCTGTAGGCCGGCAGGCCGATACGTGCGGCTCGCGGCAGGATGATGTAGAGCATCGCCTGCGCGCGCGACATGCCCAGGGCGCGGGCAGCCTCCACTTCACCCGGCGGTACGGCCTGAATGGCGCCGCGCAGGATCTCGGCGATGTAGGCGGCGGTGTGCAGGGTCATGGTGATGATCGCGCACCAGTACGGGTCGCGCAGATAGGGCCACAGCGGCCCCTGGCGCACGGCATCGAACTGCGCCAGGCCGTAGTAGACCAGAAACAGCTGCACCAGCAGCGGCGTACCGCGGAAGAAGAAGATGTAGCCATAGGGAACCGCGCGAACGTACCAGTGCTTGGAAGCGCGAGCGATGCCCATCGGCAGGGCGAGAATCAGGCCGGCGACGACCGCGATGGCCACCAGCTCCAGTGTCAGCAGCGCGCCTTCGGAAAGGCGTGGCAGCCATTTAATGATGACTTCCCAGTTCATGAGGCGCTCCGGACGAAGCCGCGGCTGGCGCGCTTCTCGAGGAAATGCAGGCCGATCATGGCGAGGACGGTCAGGCCCAGATAAATGAAGGCCGCAACCATATAGAAGGTAAAGGGTTCCTTGCTGGCGGTCACTGCAATCTGCGAGCGGCGCATGATCTCTTCTAGGCCGATCACCGAAACCAGTGCGGTGTCCTTCATCAGAATCATGAACAGATTACCCAGGCCGGGCAGGGCGATGCGCCACATCTGCGGCAGGATCAGCTTCCAGAGGATGCGGGTCTTGGACAGGCCAAGTGCCTGGCCGGCTTCACGGTGGCCCTTGGGGATTGCCAGGATGGCGCCACGAAACACCTCGGTAGCGTAGGCGCCGAAGCACAGACCGAGAGCGATGGTGCCTGCGGCGAAGGCGGAGAGTTCCAGACTCTCGACACCGAGCAGGTCGGCCAGGCTGCGCATCAGGCCAACCGTACCGAAATAGATCAGCAGCACCCAGAGCAGTTCGGGCACGCCGCGCACGATGGTGGAATAGCTGCCGCCCAGCCATTGCAGAGGCTTGTACGGCGAAGTCTTGGCCAGCGCACCAAGCAGGCCGAGCACCAGACCTACAGCCAGCGCGCAGAGCGCCAGTTGGATGGTCATCAGGGTGCCGGCGGCCAGGGCGGGGCCGAATCCGTGGAGATCGAGAATCATCGGAGGGCTCGGGCAACTGCGCCGCCGAATGGGCGGCGCAATGCCTTCAGGTCATCAGTAGATGCTGAACGGGAAGTACTTGTCGTTGATCTGCTTGTAGGTGCCGTCTTCGATGATGGCTTGCAGAGCAGTGTTCAGCTTCTCGCGCAGCGGGTCACCCTTGCGTACCGCAATGCCGATCTTGTCGTTGTCGAATACCGGGTCGCCCTTGAACTCGAAGTCCTTGCCGGCATCGCTCTTGAGCCATTCCCAGTTGACGAAGGTATCGGCCAGTACGCCGTCGAGGCGGCCGGAGGCCAGGTCGAGGTAGGCGTTTTCCTGAGTGTCATACAGCTTGATGTCGACCACCTTGTCCAGGTTGTCTTCCAGCCAGGTACCGGCGATGGTGGCGCGCTGGGCGCCGATCACCTTGCCCTTGAGGCTGGCTTCGTCGGTCTTGAAGTCGGCCGACTTGGGCGCGATGAACTGCAGCTTGTTGGTGTAGTAGGGCTCAGTGAAATCGACCGCCGCCTGGCGCTCTTCGGTGATCGACATCGAGGCGATCAGGAAGTCGAACTTCTTGGCGTTCAGGGCCGGGATGATGCCATCCCAGTCGGAAGTGACCACTTCGCATTCGGCCTGCAGCTTGGCGCACAGCGCCTGGCCGATTTCCACGTCGAAGCCTGTGACCTTGCCGCTGGCGTCGATCAGGTTGAAGGGCGGGTAGGCGCCTTCGGTGCCGAGTTTCAGTTTGTCAGCTGCGACAGCGCTGGTGCCGAAAGCCAGGGTAGCGGCTGCGGCCAGCAGGATCTTCTTATAGTTCTGCATGCATGTTGCTCCGTGTTAGCGATTGCTGGACATGAATTGTTTACAGCGTGCCGAGTTCGGGTTGTCGAACACCTGGGCGGGTGGCCCCTGTTCCTCGACCAGGCCCCGGTGGAGGAATACCACCTCGCTGGATACCTGGCGAGCGAAGCTCATTTCGTGGGTAACCAGGAGCATGGTGCGACCTTCATCGGCAAGTGCGCGAATCACATTAAGCACTTCTTGTACCATCTCCGGATCGAGGGCCGAAGTCGGCTCATCGAACAGGATCACCTTCGGTTGCATGGCCAGGGTGCGGGCGATGGCTGCGCGCTGTTGCTGGCCGCCGGAAAGCTGGTTGGGGTAAACGTGGCGTTTGTCGGCGATACCGACCTTGGCCAGCAGCGCCTCGGCCACTTCGATGGCCTCGGCCTTGCTCTGGCCGAGCACGCGGCGTGGCGCCTCGATGATGTTGTCGAGCACGCTCATGTGCGGCCACAGGTTGAAATTCTGGAAGACGAAGCCGATCTCGCTGCGCAGGCGGTTGATCTGCTTGTTGTCGGCGGCAACAAGCTCGCCGTTCTTCGCTGACTTGAGCTTGAGTTCTTCGCCAGCGACAAAAATCTGACCCTGGTGCGGGTTCTCCAGCAGGTTGATGCAGCGCAGGAATGTGGACTTGCCGGAGCCGGAGGAGCCGAGGATGGAGATGACGTCGCCGTCTTTGGCCGTCAGGGAAATGCCCTTGAGCACTTCGAGATCGCCGTAGCGTTTGTGCAGGTTGCGAATTTCCAGCGCGGGCGTCGCCTCGGCCATGGGGTGGGATCCTCTTCTTCTTCGAATGCGCTCCGGCGTACGGCGGGCCGTCCTGGCTGGCGGCCAAGCTAGCATAGCGTTTCCGTGACCGCCAAGCCGTTTGCCGAGCGATAGCACATGGCTGAGTCGTGGGTGTCGCCTGGTTGCAGCTGCTTGTCGCGCAGGCGAAACAATGGCACGCGAAAAATGCCGGAAGCAGAAAGCAAAAAGCCCCAGCGCGTGGCTGAGGCTTCTTGTTTTATATCAGTGGTGCCCAGGGACGGAATCGAACCGCCGACACGGGGATTTTCAATCCCCTGCTCTACCAACTGAGCTACCTGGGCCAACGGGGCGCTATTAGACGGATTTGAAGGATCAGTGTCAAGCGCGGGTTTGAAAAATATTTAATTATTTCGGGCGCTTAGGTTCGTGAGGGGCTGGAGTGGCGTCGTACACCCCAGCGCACTGTCGCGGCTGAAGCCCCTCCCACAAGCATTCTTATTCGCTTGGCGGTACGTAGCCTTCGGCCTGGGCGTAGTCCTCGCCGGAGAGGAACTTGTCCATCTCGGTCTGCAGGAACTTGCGGTCCTCGGCGTTCATCATGTTCAGACGACGCTCGTTGATCAGCATGGTCTGGTGCTTCTGCCACTCGTCCCAGGCCTGCCTGGAGACGTTGTTGAAGATGTCTTCGCCCTTGGGGCCGGGGTAGGGCGCGCGATCCAGGCCGGGCAGTTCCTGTTTGTATTTGCGGCACAGCACGGTGCGGGTCATGTCGGTTCTCCAGCGGTAATGGCTTGCGCCGCGCGTTTCAGCAGTTTCTTCACCGGGGCGGCAAGGCCCAGGCGCGGCGGGGTGGCGAGGTTATACCAGAGCCAGTCGTCCTCGGCCACGCGGCTCGGCTGCTCGGTCACCTGTACCAGCCACGGCTCGATGGTCAGCTGAAAGTGGCTGAAGGTGTGGGTCAGACCCTCCAGCTCGCGGCGCGCGCCGAGTTCGAGCTGTTGCTGCTGGCCGAGCTCGTCGAGCTGCGCGAGGTCGTCGAGTTCCGGCAGGCTCCACAGGCCGCCCCACAGCCCGGTAGAAGGGCGGCGATAGAGCAGGATGTCGCCGGCTGCGTTGACCAGCATTGGCATCAGGGTGCGCTTCTGCGGCAGCGCCTTGCGTGGTTTGGGAATGGGATAGCGGATTTCCAGGCCGAGCAGATGCGCCTGGCAGCCGCTGCGCACCGGGCACAGCAGACAGGTGGGTTTGCTGCGGGTGCAGAGGGTGGCGCCGAGGTCCATCATCGCCTGGGTGTAGTGGCCGATGCGCTCGTGCGGGGTCAGGCGCTCGGCCACGCCCCACAGCTGCCTGGCAACTTTCGGCTCGCCGGGGTAACCCTCCTGCGCCACGTAGCGCGCCAGCACGCGCTTGACGTTACCATCGAGGATCGGTGCACGTAGGCCCATGCTCAGGCTGGCGATGGCGCCGGCGGTGGAGCGCCCGATGCCGGGCAACTCGCTGAGCGCCTCGACGCTGCGCGGGAACTCGCCGCCGTGCTCGCGCATGATGATCTGCGCAGTCTTCTGCAGGTTGCGTGCGCGGGTGTAGTAGCCCAGGCCCGTCCACAGGTGCAGCACCTCATCCTCGGGGGCTTCGGCCAGATCCTTCACGGTCGGCAGCGCGGCCATGAAGCGGTCGAAGTAGCCGAGCACGGTGCTGACCTGGGTCTGCTGCAGCATGATTTCCGAGACCCAGACGCGATAGGGCGTAATGTTCTGCTGCCAGGGCAGATCCTTGCGCCCGTGCTGGTCGTACCAGGCCAGCACGGCGCTGTTGAACTGCTCGGGACTCATCGGTTGAACAGGCCCTTGAGCGCGTCTTTCAGATCCGGGCTGACCTTGTCGCCAAGCTTTTCCTCCAGCTTTTCGGTGAGCTTGTTGCCAGCCAGGCGTGCGGCGATCTTGCCCAGGCCGTCCTGATCCAGGCGGCAGGCCTTGGCGCCCAGCTCCAGCGGGCCGCGGCAGCGCAGCGGCCACTCGATGCCGACGTAGCGCTCGTTGACCTGGCAGGCCGGGTCCGGCATTTCACGCTGATCGCCTTCGATGGTGATGCCGACCTTGTAGTCGAGACCGAGCACGCGCAAGTCGAGATCACCATTGCCGCTGACCACCAGGCCCGGAACCTGGGCCTTGAGATCGGGGTTGTGGGCCACGCCGTTGCGCACGCTGAGGTTGCCCTTGAGCTCGCGGAAGGGCGTGTCCTTGCCGCTTGGCGGGTTGCTCAGCGACTTGCGGTTGAGGGTGGCGATGCCACGGCACAGCTGCTGTTCGAGGTTGGCGTCGACCAGTACGCCGTCGTTGAGGACGAAGCTGGCGTTGCCGTTGAGCGCCTCGGTCCACTCCTTCTGGCTGTTGCCGCGGGTATTGAATTTGGCGTCGAGGTCGAGCTGACCCTTGATCGGCGACGGCTGATCGTCCTTCTTCAGCAGTGGCTCCAGTGGTATGCGGCTGAGGCGTTTTTCCACGCTGATCATCGGTTCGGCCTGGCGCACGTCGATACGCCCGTTGCCGGCGAAGCTGCCACCCTGCATCTTGCCGCGCACTTCTTCCAGGGTGATCAGGCCGCCACGGCCATTGGCCTTGAGGTTGACGTCGGTGAAGGGCTGCTTGTCGTAGGTGAGCTGGCCGAGGCTCAGTGCCAGTTGCAGGTCGAGCTTGCGCAACTGATCCACCGGCAGCACCTTCTCGTTGCTCCAGGCCTGCTGCGTGGGCGCATTGGGTAGCGGGGTGGTGCCATCCTTGCCGGCACTGGCGACGCTGTCCTTGACCTCCGCCTTGCGCGCCGCCGCAGCGCTGCCCTGGGCTTTCGGCGGCAGGTAGCGATCGAGGTCGAGCTTGTCGCCCTTGAGGTCGACGCGCAGCGCCTGCTGGGCGAGGTCGGTTACACCGAGCTTGCCGGTAAAGGTACTGCCGTCGAGCTTGAGGTTGAGCTCTTCGAGTATCATCCCCTTGCTCGAACCATTCAGGCGGCTGGCCAGTTCGAAATGGTTGAGAGCGTCGCTGGCCTGCATCGCCGGCAGTTCGACGCCGATGCCGTCGAGGAACTCGCGCAGGTTGAGCGAGGCGATCGACAGACCGCCGGAGATCTTGGCGTCCTGGTCCAGCTCGCGCACCTTGATCTCGCCGAGGGCGCGCAGCTGGTTGGCAGAGAGCTTGAGGCCATTCCACTCGGCAATATTGGCGGCCTGGTCGACCAGCAGCTGGCCCTGGGCGGAGAAATTCAGGGTCTTGCCCTTGAGCGGCTCGCCGGACGCTTCGCCGGTCAGCTTGAGATCTTCGAACTGGTAGCGCTTGAGCGCTCGGTCGAAACGCAGTTGGCCTTCCACTTCGCTGCGCGCCCGCAGCACCGGCTGGTTGGTGCCGAAGAAAGCGCTGAACTTGAGCGGGATGCTGGCGCCTTCGCGAATCGCGCCGGTTTTCAGCTCGATGTTTTCGACGGTGAACTGCTGGCCCTGCTGTGCGTCGCTGTAGTCGATGCGCGAGTTGCTCAGGGTCAGGCTGTCGATATCCAGCTTCAGCGGCTGGCCGGCCGGTTTCTCGTTCGGCTGGCTCGCAGGCGTGTCGTCACTCGGCTCCGGTTCGCTGGACGCTGGCTGCGTGGTGCTGGCCTGGGCCGGGCGGCCGACGCCTTCCCAGTTGCCATGACCCTTGTCGTCACGTTGCAGGTTGAGATTGAGGCCGTCGACGCGGATGTCGCTCATCTGCACTTCCTTGCGCAGCAGCGGCATCACGCGCACCGACAGGCCGATCATGCGCAGGTCGGCGAAGGGCTTGTCCGGGGTTTCTGCACTGGCCAGGGTGGCGTCGGTCAGCTCCAGACCGAGCCAGGGAAACAGGCTCCAGCCGATGTCGCCGCGTAGCTGCAGCTCCAGATTGGCCTTGTCCCGGGCGATCTGACGGATCTCGTCCTTGTAGTCGTTGGGGTCGAACAGGTGCGTCAGGGCGAACAGCAACGCCACGATGATCAGCAGCAGGCCGAGCACGATCAGACCCAGGATTTTGCCAAAGGCTTTCATGGACAGGTCCTTGTGGAGGTTCTTGATATGGGGCGCGAGTATAACGCCGCCTCAGAGGGAGGCGGCGACACGCTCGGCAATCGCCAGGCTGGCAGTGAGCCCCGGGGATTCGATGCCGAACAGGTTGACCAGCCCGTCCAGACCATGCTCGGCAGGAGTTTGGATGACGAAGTCGGCGGCCGGTTCCCCGGGGCCGGTCAGCTTGGGGCGCACGCCGCAGTAGGCCGGCTGCAGGCGCATGGCGTCGAGCGCCGGGAAGTAGCGGGCGATGGCCGCGGCGAAGGGCGCGCGCAGGCACTCGTCGACGTCGTAGTCGATGGTCTCGACGTACTCCACATCGGGGCCGAAGCGCAGCTGGCCGCCGAGGTCCAGGGTCGCGTGCACGCCAAGGCCGGCGGTGTTGGCCTCGGGCATGGGATAGATCAGGTGCGCGAATGGGCTGGTGCCGGAGTAGGAGAAATAACGGCCGCGGCACAGGTGTAGCTGCGGAACCTCCTGCAGACCGTCGATGCCTGCCGCCAAGCGCTGGGCACCCAGACCGGCTGCGTTGATCACCCGTCGCGCCTGCAGGGCGAACGGCTCCCCGGCGCTGCAGCCTTCGACCTGCCAGCCGCCCGCCACCGGGCTCAGGCGCTCCACCCGGGTATCCAGCACCAGTTGCGCGCCGCCAGCCTCGGCGACTACCAGCAGTGATTGCAGGTAGGCGTGGCTGTCGAGAATGCCGGTGGCCGGGGAGAGCAGTGCCGCCACGCCGCGCACGGCCGGCTCCAGAACGTGCAGCTGTCGGCCATCCAGCGCCTGCAGTTCGCCGGCGCCACAGGCCCGGGCATTGGTCTGCAATTCCTCCAGTTTGGCAATCTCGCCATCCTCCACCGCCACCAGCAGTTTGCCGATGCGCCGGTGTGCCACGCCGTGGCGTTCGCACCAGGCGTACAGGCGCTCGCGGCCCTCCAGGCACAGCTCGGCCTTGAGCGAGCCGGGCGGATAGTAGAGGCCGGCGTGGATTACCTCCGAGTTGCGGCTGGAGGTATGGCTGCCGATCAGTCGCTCGGCCTCGAGGATCAGGCAGTCGCCGGCGGTTTCCGCCAGGCGCGCGGCGCAGGCCAGGCCGAGGGCTCCGGCACCGATGATCAGCAGGTCAGTCTGGTCCATGTGTCCCCTTGATTCAGGTCAATGCGGCTCTACGGCCCGGATTTAATGTGAATGAGCGGCCGCCGTGGCCGTACGACTTATGACTCTGGAGGCCCATCATGTCTCTTGCACGTTGGAATCCGTTTCGCGAGTTCGAAGAGTTCTTCAATCATTATCCGCGGTTGGGCAAGGGCCCCGGCGCTGCCAGTCAGGAACTGCTGACGGCGGCCGACTGGGCGCCGGCGGTGGACATCAGTGAAACCCCGCAGGCCTATCTGATCAAGGCCGAGCTGGCCGGAGTCAAGCGCGAAGACATCCAGGTCCGCGTCGAGGGCGGGCAACTGCGCCTGAGCGGCGAGCGCAAGTTCGAGAAGGAAGAGAAGGACAAGAAACAGCACCGCGTCGAGCGCTTCTACGGCAGCTTCTCGCGCAGCTTCAGCCTGCCCGACGACGCCGACGAGGCGCAGATCAAGGCCGAGTACAAGGATGGTGTGCTCAACCTGACCCTGCCCAAGCGTGAGCCGTCGGCGCCGCGTTCGCGGGAAATCGCCATCGACTGAACTGGTGCACCATGCTGCCGGCCGGGCCGACCGCCGCCGGTAGCCTCGCAAGCCACAGCCCGCCTATAATGGCGGTCTTTTTGTGAGCAGCCGTGGAGCTGGAGAGATGGCCGAACGTACGGCATTCGTCGAGCGCAACACCCTGGAGACCCAGGTCAAGGTCTCGATCAACCTGGATGGCACCGGCAAGGCCAAATTCGATATTGGCGTGCCGTTTCTCGAGCACATGCTCGACCAGATCGCCCGTCATGGCCTGATCGACCTCGATATCGAGTGCAAGGGCGATCTGCATATCGACGACCACCACACTGTCGAGGACGTCGGTATCACCCTCGGCCAGGCCTTCGCCAAGGCCATCGGCGACAAGAAGGGCATGACCCGCTACGGCCATTCCTACGTGCCGCTGGACGAAGCGCTGTCGCGCGTGGTGATCGACTTCTCCGGTCGTCCCGGCCTGCAGATGCACGTGCCGTTCACCCGCTCCGTGGTCGGCGGCTTCGACGTGGACCTGTTCCAGGAATTTTTCCAGGGCTTCGTCAACCACGCCCAGGTGACCCTGCACATCGACAATCTGCGCGGGCACAACACTCACCACCAGATCGAGACCGTATTCAAGGCCTTCGGCCGCGCGCTGCGCATGGCCGTCGAACTGGACCCGCGCATGGCCGGGCAGATGCCTTCAACCAAGGGCTGCCTGTAAATGCAGACGGTAGCCGTAATCGACTATGGCATGGGCAACCTGCACTCGGTGGCCAAGGCGCTGGAGCATGTCGGCGCCGGCCGCGTGCTGGTGACCAGTGACGCCAAGGTGATCCGCGAGGCGGACCGCGTAGTGTTCCCCGGCGTCGGCGCGATCCGCGACTGCATGGCCGAGATCAGGCGCCTGGGTTTCGACGAGTTGGTGCGTGAAGTCAGCGCCGACCGCCCGTTCCTCGGCATCTGCGTCGGCATGCAGGCCCTGCTCGAGCGCAGCGAAGAGAACGACGGCGTCGACTGCATCGGTCTGTTCCCCGGTCAGGTGCGCTTCTTCGGCAAGGATCTGGCCGAGGACGGCGAGCGCCTCAAGGTGCCGCACATGGGCTGGAACGAAGTCAGTCAGGTGGTGCAGCACCCACTCTGGCACGACATTCCGGAGCGCGCGCGCTTCTACTTCGTGCACAGCTATTACATCGAGGCCGACAAGCCGCAGCAGGTTGTCGGCCGCGGTCACTACGGCAAGGACTTCGCGGCCGCGCTGGCCGAGGGCTCGCGCTTCGCCGTGCAGTTCCACCCGGAGAAGAGCCATACCCACGGCCTGCAGCTGCTGCAGAATTTCATCGCCTGGGATGGCCGCTGGTAATGGCCCGCACCAAGGTGCCCAGCCTGGCGCTCGAGCCTGCTCAGGAGCAGGCCGCGCTGCTGATGCTGCAACGCTTTCTCGATGAGCGTTTCGAGCTGCAGCTGGGTACCTTCGAAGTGCAGGAGGTGCTCGATCTGATCACCCGCGAGCTGGCGCCACACTATTACAACAAGGCGATTCTCGACGTGCAGGCGCACCTGAAGGACAGGTTCGAAAGCATCGAGAGCGACCTCTGGGCGCTCGAAAAGAGCTGAGTGCCTTACCGAATTCAAACTTGAGCAGGTTCAACCAATGCTGATTATCCCCGCTATCGATCTCAAGGACGGCGCTTGCGTGCGTCTGCGTCAGGGCCGCATGGAAGACTCCACGGTGTTTTCCGATGATCCGGTGAGCATGGCCGCCAAGTGGGTCGAGGGCGGCTGCCGTCGTCTGCATCTGGTCGATCTGAATGGTGCCTTCGAAGGTCAGCCGGTCAACGGTGAAGTGGTCACCGCCATCGCCAAGCGCTACCCGACCCTGCCGATCCAGATCGGCGGCGGCATCCGCACCCTGGAGACCATCGAGCACTACGTGCGCGCCGGCGTCAGCTACGTGATCATCGGTACCAAGGCCGTTAAAGAACCCGAGTTCGTCACCGAGGCGTGCAAGGCCTTCCCGGGCAAGGTGATCGTCGGTCTGGATGCCAAGGACGGTTTCGTCGCCACCGATGGCTGGGCGGAAGTGTCCAGCGTGCAGGCGACTGACCTGGCCAGGCGTTTCGAAGCCGACGGCGTATCTGCCATCGTTTATACCGACATCGCCAAGGACGGCATGATGCAGGGCTGCAACGTCGAAGCCACCGCCGCACTGGCCGCGGCCAGCCGCATCCCGGTGATCGCCTCCGGCGGCATCCACAATCTCGGCGATATCGAGAAGCTGCTGCTGGCGCGTTCGCCCGGCATCATCGGCGCCATCACAGGCCGCGCCATCTATGAAGGCACCCTGGATGTGGCCGAGGCGCAGAGCTTCTGCGACAACTTCAAGGGTTAAGTCAGGCGTAGGGTGGAAACCGCGAAGCGTTTTCCACCAGTCGATGGTGGGCAAGCAGAGCATTGCCCATCCTACAGAACTGCGAGAGCACCGATATGGCACTGGCCAAACGCATCATCCCCTGCCTGGACGTGGACAACGGCCGCGTGGTCAAGGGCGTCAAGTTCGAGAACATCCGCGATGCCGGCGACCCGGTGGAGATCGCCCGGCGCTACGATGAACAGGGCGCCGACGAGATCACCTTCCTCGACATCACCGCCAGCGTCGATGGTCGCGACACCACGCTGCACACCGTCGAGCGCATGGCCAGCCAGGTGTTCATCCCGCTGACCGTCGGCGGTGGCGTGCGCAGCGTGCAGGACATCCGCAATCTGCTCAACGCCGGGGCCGACAAGGTGTCGATCAATACCGCTGCGGTGTTCAACCCGGAGTTCGTCGGCGAGGCCGCCGCGCGCTTCGGTTCGCAGTGCATCGTCGTTGCCATCGATGCCAAGCGTGTTTCCGCGCCGGGCGAGCCGGGTCGCTGGGAAATCTTCACCCACGGCGGGCGCAAGCCGACTGGCCTGGATGCGGTGGAGTGGGCGCGCAAGATGGAAGAGCTGGGGGCCGGAGAGATTCTGCTCACCAGCATGGATCAGGACGGTGTGAAGAGCGGCTACGACCTGGGCGTGACCCGTGCCATCAGCGAGGCCGTGCGTGTGCCGGTGATCGCCTCCGGTGGCGTCGGCAACCTGCAGCATCTGGCCGATGGCATTCTCGAAGGCAAGGCCGATGCCGTGCTGGCCGCGAGCATCTTCCACTTCGGTGAATACACCGTACCGGAGGCCAAGGCCTATCTGGCCAGCCGCGGCATCGTCGTGCGCTGATCTGCCGCGCCGCAAGGGGCTTAACAGCAGCCCCTCGCGGCGTTTTCATATGCCCGAATCGCCCGCTTGACGCCGCTTTCGCTCAAAGCTGCGGGCAAGTCGACGGCGAAGTGCCGGCGATCCCGCTAGCATGGGCGCATCACCCTCAACTCTTGACTCTCCGCGTCCGCGGAGGGCTTCTTTTGCCGAGCTTTTTTGACACGGAGTCTTCATGTTTCTTCTTCGATTCGCGACCGTCCTGGCCCTGATCTGTGGTCTCAACCTGGCGCGTGCAGAACAACTGGTGCTGCTTACCGAGAATCTTCCGCCGTTCAACATGTCCGCCAGCGGCAACAACTTCGCCCGTGACGACCATGTCACCGGTATCAGTGCCGATATCATGCGTGCCGTCTGCGAACGAGCCGAAGTCGATTGCCAACTGATCCTGCGTTTCCCCTGGCAGCGCGTTTACCAGCAGACCCTGGACGATGTCGGTTACGGCCTGTTCTCGACGGCGCGTACGGCCGAGCGCGAGAAGCTGTTCAAGTGGGTCGGTCCGATCGCCAGTAATGACTGGGTGCTGTTCGCCAAGGGAGGCAGCAGCATCCAGTTGGCATCGCTGGACGATGCGCGGCGCTACCGCATCGGTGGCTACAAGGACGATGCCAAAACCCAGTTCCTGCTGGACAAGGGCTTCGAGGTGCAGACGGCGCTGCGCGACAACGAGAACGTGCACAAGCTCGACCGCGGGCAGATCGACCTTTGGGTAACCTCCGGTCAGGCGGGGCGTTTCGTGGCGCGTCAGGAGGGCTTGCCGAATCTCAAGGTGGTGCAACACCTGTATGCGGCCGATCTGTATCTGGCGCTCAACCTGCAAACCCCTGATGAACTGGTGCAAAAGTTGCAAAAGGCATTGGATTCGCTGCGGGCCGAAGGCGTATTGAAGGCCATCGAAGCCCGCTATTAAGGCATACTGCCAGTAATCGCTGTGCCGGAAATGGCAAGGCGGTTATCCTGAAACAGTCTGCCTTTTATATAGAAAGAGAATCGCCATGCTCAAACGCTTGCTGATCGCGCTGGGTGGCACCCTTGTGGTGCTGGCCGGAGCTGCGCGCGCCGAAGTGGACCCGAATTTCAACGTCGTCCTGCTTACCGAGAACTTTCCGCCCTACAACATGGCGATCAACGGCAAGAATTTCGCCCAGCAAGAGCAGATCAACGGCATCGCCGTGGATATCGTCAAGGAAATGTTCAAGCGTGCCGGCGTTCAGTACAGCCTGACCCTGCGCTTCCCCTGGGACCGCATCTACAAGCTGGCGCTGGAAAAGCCTGGTTACGGTGTATTCGTCACCGCGCGTCTGCCGGAGCGTGAGCAACTGTTCAAGTGGGTCGGCCCCATTGGCCCGGACGACTGGGTGCTGCTGGCCAAGGGCGACAGCACGCTCAATCTGGCCAGCCTGGAAGAAGCCAAGGCGTATCGCATCGGTGCCTACAAGGGCGATGCCATCTCCCAGTACCTGGTCGACAAGGGTATCGAGCACAGCACCTCGCTGCGCGACCAGGAAAATGCACGCAAGCTGGAAGCCGGGCAGATCGACCTCTGGGCCACGGGTGACCCCGCGGGCCGCTACCTGGCCAAGCAGGAAGGCATCTCCGGGCTGAAAACCGTTCTGCGTTTCGACAGCGCCGAGCTGTACCTGGCGCTGAACAAGGAAATGCCGGACGAGATCGTTGCCAGGCTGCAGGCTGCGCTGGATCAGATGCGCGCCGAAGGATTCGTCGACAAGACGCTGAACAACTACCTCTAAGCACCGAACATGCGACCGGCCACGAGCCGGTCGCTGGCCAAGGATGGCAAAGTCGCCGAGTACCCACGACCGGACTCGGGCCTATGCAGGGATGTCGCTAGCCATAACCACAAATCATGCGAGCGGTACGTCTTATGCTGAAAACCCTGAAGAAAAGCCTGTTCATCGCCCTGTTTGTCGTCTCCGGCGTCGCTCACGCGGAACTGCCAGCTGACTACAAGGTAGTGCTGCTTACCGAGAATTTCCCGCCGTTCAACATGGCGGTGGACGACAAGAACTTCGCTCGTGATGACGGCATCGACGGCATCAGCGCCGATGTGGTGCGCGAGATGTTCAAGCGTGCCGGCATCGGCTACACCCTGACTCTGCGCTTCCCCTGGGATCGTCTGTACCGCCTGACCCTGGACAAGCCCAACTATGGCCTGTTCTCTACCACTTACACCCCCGAGCGTCAGCCGCTGTTCAAGTGGGTCGGCCCGCTGGCCAACACCGGCTGGGTACTGCTCGCTGCACCGGGTAACGACATCAGGGTGTCGAGCCTGAAGGACGCCGCCAAATATCGTATCGGCGCCTACAAGAACGATGCGGTCAGCCAGCACCTGGAAAGCCAGGGCCTGGAACCGATCAACGCCCTGCGAGACCAGGAGAACGTGAAGAAGCTGGTGCGCGGGCAGATCGATCTGTGGGCTACCACCGACCCGGTGGGCCGCTACCTGGCCAAGCAGGAAGACGTCAGCGGGCTGAATACCGTGCTGCGTTTCAACGATGCGCAGTTGTATCTGGCGCTGAACAAGGACACCCCGGACGAGGTGGTCGAGCGTCTGCAGAAGGCACTGGACCAGATGCGTGCCGAAGGCTTTATCGACGACATCACCGAGAACTACCTGTAACCCGCGGAGCCTGGCTGTCTGACGCCGCGCATGGCAGCGTGCTAAACCGATGTAAATTGACGCCCCCCACGAAAAAGCCCGGACAGTTGTCCGGGCTTTTTCATTGCGCCGAGTCGGCTCAGTTGCCGCGGGTGACGCTCAGGCCCTTGAGCAGGTTCAGTGCCTGGCTCAATTGGTAGTCGTCATCCTGCGGGCGTTCGGTACGAGCGGCCTGGGCGGCGCGGCTCGGACGGTCCGCGCCGCCGTTGCCGTTGCCCAGGTGTCCCTGCAGGTCGGCTTCCTTGATGCCTTCGTTTTCCTGCTCGCGGGTGACCTTGGCGCGTGCTACCTCGATGTCCGGGACAATGCCCTGGGCCTGAATCGAACGGCCGTTCGGGGTGAAGTACAGCGCCGTGGTCAGCTTCAGCGCGCGGTCGTTGTTCAGCGGTAGCACGGTCTGTACCGAGCCCTTGCCGAAACTGTCGGTGCCCATCAGCACTGCGCGTTTGTGGTCCTGCAAGGCGCCGGCAACGATCTCCGAGGCCGAGGCGCTGCCGCCGTTGATCAGTACCACCAGCGGCACGCCTTCGCTGGCGTCGGCCGGGTCGGCATTGAAGCGCAGTTCGGAGTTGGCCAGGCGGCCTTCGGTGTAGACGATCAGCCCGCTCTTGAGGAAGTGGTCGGCCACTTCCACGGCAGCCTGCAACACGCCGCCCGGGTTGTTGCGCAGGTCCATGACCAGCCCGCGCAGTTTCTTGTTGCCGTTGTCCTGGCGCAGCTTGGTCAGCGCCTTGCCGACTTCTTCGCCGGTGTTGACCTGGAATTGCGAGATGCGCAGATAGCCGTAACCGTCTTCGAGCATCTGGCTCTTGACGCTGCGCACCTTGATAACCGCGCGGGTCAGGGTCAGGTCGAAGGGGCGACCGCCGTCGCGTACCAGGGTCAGTTCGATCTTGCTGCCGGCCTTGCCGCGCATCTTGTCCACGGCTTCCATCATCGACAGGCCCTTGGTCGGCTGGCCATCGATCTTGACGATCAGGTCGCCGGGCTGGATGCCGGCCTTGGAGGCCGGGGTGTCGTCGATCGGCGATACCACCTTGACGAAACCATCCTCCATGCCGACCTCGATGCCCAGGCCGCCGAACTCGCCGCTGGTGCTTTCCTGCAGCTCGGCGAAGGCTTCCGGCTCGAGGTAGGCCGAATGCGGGTCGAGGTTGCTGAGCATGCCCTTGATGGCATTTTCCAGCAGGGTCTTGTCGCTCACCGGCTCGACATAGGCGGCCTTGATGCGGTCCAGCACCTCGGCGAAGGTGCGCAGATCATCCAGTGGCAGCGGGGCCTTGCCGCTCGCTGCCGGTGCTGGCGTGGGGGCGGGCTCGGCCGCTTGCAGGGCTGGAGCGCCGAGCAGCAGCCCGAGGGCCAGAGCCAGGCAGGTGGGGCGAAAGCGATGGGGCATGAAGACAACTCCTAAATGGATGAGGCGCTTATCCCTGCGCGCGGCACCATTGTGCCGGATCACTCGGGCGACCGTTCTGGCGAATGGCGAAGTACAGTGCCGATGCAGCCTGGCCGCCGCTGTTGCCAACGGTGGCGATGGGATCGCCGGCCTTGACCACGTCGCCGGCACTCCTGAGCAGGCTCTGGTTGTGGCCGTACAGGCTCAGGTAACCATTGCCGTGGTCGAGGATGACCAGCAGGCCGGCGCCACGCAACCAGTCGGCGAAAACCACTCGGCCGCCATGCACCGCACGCACCTGGCTGCCAGCGGGGGCGCCGATCAGCACGCCATCCCACTTAGTACGAGCGTCGCCGCCGCGCGGGGTTCCGTAGCGTGCCACCAGTCGGCCATCGACCGGCCATGGCAGCTTGCCGCGAGCACTGGCGAAAGGGCCGCCGTAGACGGCGCCGCTGGTCACCAGCGGGCCGCTTGGCTGGCTGCCGGGGCGCGCCCGCTCCGCCTGCTGGACAGCCAGTGCGCGCTTGCGTGCCTCTTCGGCCTCGCGCGCCTGGCGGGCCAGGGTTTCCTCGATGGTCTTGAGTACGCGCCCCAGTTCGGCCTGCTCCTGCTGGCGCGCCTTGAGGCGCTGGTCACGACTGGCGAAGTCGCGGTTGAGCTTGGCCAGTGCCTGCTGGCGCTCCTTGCGCACCTCGGCGAGCTTGGCGTGACGTTCATCCAGGTCAGCCTTCTGTGCCTGCAGCTGGGCCTGGTGAGTGGTGATTTCCTGCTCGACGTTGGCCAGCTGGCGCAGGGTCTCGTTGAAGGCCGAGAGCTGCTCCAGGCGTGCCTGACTGAGGTAGTCGTAGTAGGTGAGGGTGCGCGAGAACTTTTCCGGGTTCTGCTGGTTGAGCAGCAGCTTGACGTATTCCTGGCGGCCGCTCTGATAGGCGGCGCGGGCCTGGATGGCGATCAGTCGTTGCTGCTCAGTGCGCGCGCTCTGGAGTTTTTTTTTCTCCTGATCCAGGCGCTGGATTTCCTGCTCGCTGCCCTTGAGTTCGCGCTGCAGTTCCTTGACCTGGTTCTCCAGGTTGCCCATCTCGGTCTCGGTCTTCTTCAGCTGCTGCTGCACGCCGGATTTCTCCTGCTGCAGCTTCTCCAGCAGTTTCTTCAACTCGGCGACATCCTGGCGGGCGGCTTCCAGCTGGCGCTGGGCATCGGCGCGCTGATCGGCGATGGCCGGAGCGATCAGGCTGCTGAGCAGAATCAGGGCAAGGATGCGAAGCATGGGCGAGGCGACACCTGGCGGAGTAGCGAATGGCGCTTAGTATGCCTAAAAAACCGGCGGCAAGCTGCAAGCCACGAGCGGCAAGCAGAGCGAAAGTGTCGAGTGGCCCGCATGCAGTTCAGAGTGCGCTCTGCTGACTGCATGCGGGCCACGGCTGCTGCCTCTTATTCCAGCTCGACGATGGTCTTGCCGGTCATTTCGGCCGGTTGTTCCAGGCCCATCAGCTTGAGCAGGGTCGGTGCCACGTCCGCCAGCACACCGCCCTCGCGGATGCGCGCCGGGCGCTTGCCGACGTAGATGAACGGCACCGGCTCGCAGGTGTGCGCAGTGTGCGCCTGGCCGGTGCACTCGTCTTCCATCTGCTCGACGTTGCCGTGGTCGGCGGTGATCAGTGCTTCGCCGCCGACCTTCTCCAGCGCGGCGGTGATGCGGCCGACGCAGGTGTCGAGGGTTTCCACGGCCTTGACCGCAGCCTCGAATACGCCGGTGTGGCCGACCATGTCGCCGTTGGCGTAATTGACGATGATCACGTCATAACGCTGGTTCCCGATGGCATCGACGATCCTGTCGGTGACTTCGGGTGCGCTCATTTCCGGCTTGAGGTCGTAGGTGGCGACATTCGGCGAGGGAATCAGGATGCGCTCTTCGCCTTCGAACGGCTCTTCGCGGCCGCCGGAGAAGAAGAAGGTGACATGGGCGTATTTCTCGGTTTCGGCGATGCGCAGCTGGGTCTTGCCGTTCTTCGCCAGGTATTCGCCGAGCACGTTGGTCAGGGCTTCCGGCGCGAAGGCAGCCGGTGCCGGGATGCTCGCCGCGTACTGGGTGAGCATGACGAAGCCGACCTGCGGCGCGCGCTTGCGCTCGAATTCCTTGAAGCCGGGTTCGACGAAGGCGCGGGTCAGTTCGCGGGCGCGGTCGGCGCGGAAGTTCATGAACACCACGGCATCGCCATCCTCGACCTGCACCGGCGCGCCGATGGTGGTGGCCTTGACGAACTCGTCGCTCTCGCCGCGCTCATAGGCGGCCTGCAGGCCTTCCACGGCCGTGGCGGCGCTGAACTGGCCGGCGCCGTCGACGATCAGGTGATAGGCCTGTTCGACTCGGTCCCAGCGGTTGTCGCGGTCCATGGCGAAATAGCGGCCGGTGAGGCTGGCAATACGGCCCTTGCCGAGGCGGGCGAAGGCTGCGTCGAGCAGTTCGATGGACGGCTGCGCGCTTTTCGGCGGGGTGTCGCGGCCGTCGAGGAAGGCATGCAGGTAGATCCTCTCGGCGCCACGTTTGGCGGCCAGTTCGGCCATGGCGACGATGTGATCCTGGTGGCTGTGCACGCCGCCGTCGGAGAGCAGGCCGAGGATGTGCACCGCCTTGCCGGCCGCCACGGCCTTGTCCACGGCTGCGGTGATGACCGCGTTGTCGAAGAACTCGCCGTCGCGGATGGCCTTGGTCACGCGGGTGAAGTCCTGGTACACCACGCGGCCGGCGCCGAGGTTCATGTGGCCGACTTCGGAGTTGCCCATCTGTCCGTCCGGCAGGCCGACATCCATGCCGCTGCCGGAGATCAAGCCGTGCGGGTAGGTGGCGCGCAAACGGTCGTAAACCGGCGTATTGGCGGCGTGGATGGCATTGTACTCGGGGTTGTCGCTGTGACCGAAGCCGTCGAGGATGATCAGGACCAAGGGTTTTGGCGTGGCACTCATTAAGCTGGCTCGCTCTGCGTCTGAGGGGGCAATGAAACAGCCCGGCATTTTAGGGCCAAGCACCTGGCGCGTCACTGCCAGACGGGGTTTGGCCGACCTGTGGGGCTGTGTATACTGGCCGGCATTTTACCGTCCTGGGTCATATAGATGTTCGCCAACCTGATTGAATTCATCATTAATCACTATGTACTGAGTGGCATGTTCGTCGTGCTGCTGGTGCTGCTGATCGTTACCGAGATGCGCAAGGGCGGGCAGAGCCTGTCGAGCCGCGAACTCACCGCGCTGGTCAACAGCGATCAGGGCGTGGTGCTCGATGTGCGTGCGCAGAAGGATTTCTCCGCCGGCCATATCGTCGGTTCGCTGCATATCCCCTACGACAAGGTGGTTGCGCGTATCGCCGAACTGGAAAAGCACAAGGCCAAGACCATCGTCGTCGTCGACGCCATGGGGCAGCACGCCGGCAGCATCGCCCGCGAACTGAAGAAGGCCGGTTACACCGCCGCCAAGCTCTCCGGTGGCATCGCTACCTGGCGCGGCGACAACCTGCCGCTGGTGAAGTGACATGACCGACGTGGTCATCTACTCCAGCGACTGGTGCCCCTATTGCATCCGGGCTAAGCAGCTGCTGGCCAGCAAAGGGGTGGATTACGAGGAAATCCGTGTCGACGGCGAGCCTGCCATTCGCGCGGAGATGACCCGCAAGGCCGGGCGCACCTCGGTGCCGCAGATCTGGATCGGCAGCACCCATGTCGGCGGTTGTGACGACCTCTATGCCCTGGAGCGCGCCGGCAAGCTCGACGCCCTGCTGCAGAACCCCGCATAAAACAAAACGTTAAGGAAAGGCCAACGCCATGACCGAGCAAGCCAACAGCGGCGCCGCCGCTGCCGAATCGCAGAACCCGCAATTCTCCCTGCAGCGCATCTACGTGAAGGATCTGTCCTTCGAAGCGCCGAAGAGCCCGGAAATCTTCCGTCAGGAATGGACGCCGAGCGTAGGCCTGGACCTCAACACCCGCCAGAAGGCCCTGGAAGGTGACTTCCACGAAGTGGTGCTGACCCTGTCGGTGACCGTCAAGAACGGCGAAGAAGTCGCCTTCATCGCCGAAGTGCAGCAGGCCGGCATCTTCCTGATCAAGGGCCTCGACGCAGCCTCGATGAGCCACACCCTCGGCGCCTTCTGCCCGAACATCCTGTTCCCCTACGCCCGTGAAGCGTTGGACAGCCTGGTGACCCGTGGCTCGTTCCCGGCCCTGATGCTGTCGCCGGTCAACTTCGACGCGCTGTACGCCCAGGAGCTGCAGCGCATGCAGCAGGCTGGCGAAGCCTCCGCTCACTAGGTGCGGCCCGGCTGTATGAAAAAGCGCCCCTCGGGGCGCTTTTTTGTTGTCCGTAGCCCCTTCAGTCGGCTTCGGCGAAACCGTTCTGTCGCCAGGCCTCGTAAACGGTCACGGCCACCGTGTTGGACAGGTTCAGGCTGCGGCAGCCGGCGCGCATCGGCAGGCGTACGCGCTGCTCGGGCGGCAGGGCGTTACGCACTTCTTCGGGCAGGCCACGGCTTTCCGGTCCGAACAGAAAGGCATCGCCGGGCTGGTAGGCGATCTCGTGGAAGGGCTGCGACCCCTTGGTGGTGAAGGCAAACAGGCGTGGCTGGCCAAGGGCCTCGAGACAGCTCTGCAAGTCGGGATGGCGCTTGAGCGTGGCGTATTCGTGATAGTCCAGACCGGCGCGGCGCAGGCGCTTGTCGTCCAGTTCGAAGCCCAGTGGTTCGATCAGGTGCAGCTGGCAACCGCTGTTGGCGCACAGCCTGATAATGTTGCCGGTATTGGGCGGAATTTCCGGTTGAAAGAGGATGACGTGGAACATGCAGCACTCCGAGCACTGGGACGAGCGCCATTCTACGCCGCCAGAAGACCCGCGGCCGCGTTTGCGCTGGCGTTTTATGGCGTCGGTGGTGCTGATCGCCTTTCTCGCCGGCGTGATGCTGGGACGTCTGTTCGAACCGCCGCGCCTGCATATCGAGGCGGTCGAACCCTGGGAGCAGGGGCTGCAACTCTGGTTCAACCGTGAGCCCGAGGCGCGGGTCGAGCGGCTCGATGGTGCCCTGGTATATCGCTACGAGGACGTCTACGGCCGGGTGACTGACGGACAGCTCAGGTTGCCCTTGGGGTTGGTGAACTGGCGACTGCAGCGCGACGGGCGGGATCTGTTGCTGGTGCTGGTGTCGCCCCGCCCGCTGGACGGGGAGTGGCACGCTGCAAGGGAAGATGGGCGCTGGCGGGCGCGCCTGACGCTACGCCCCGAATAAAGAAGGGGATCCCCCGGCCTGCCTGTACCAAGGTCCCCGAAAACGGGTGGTGCCCTGCGCGCGGAGCGGTGCACGCTGTGACGCGGCTGGCGCGTCGAATTAAAGAGGGGATCCCCCGGCCTGCCTGTACCAAGGTCCCCGAAACGGGTGGCGCCCTGCTCGTGGAGCTGCGGCGCACGTCGTGACGCGGCTGCCGCGTCGAATAAAGAAGGGGATTCCCCGGCCTGCCTGTACCAAGGCCCCCAAAAACTGGATTGCCTTAGCATATGCAGAGGCTGTGCCAGTTTTATTAACGAGGCGGCAGAGTCCGATTTTTCTGGGCTTGAGGCACTTGGAGGAGGGATGTGACGCCATTTGCGGCGTCACGGTGCACCAGTGTGCAGCGTGATGCACCGAAGGCGCACCACGCTGTGTTCCAGTCAGCGCGGGAGCAGTCGCAGGGTGCCCTGGCGGTGCGCTTTCACGTCCGCCTCGCTGAAGTGCTGTGGCTGGTATGTGCCGGTCACGTGGGCGCTGGCCTGATCACCGTAGTGGGCGTCGAACGGCACGCCGCTCTGACCCACGGGAATGCCACCCAGGGCCTTGTCGGCGTTGCCGAGATCGACCAGACGCCGGGTCGAAGGGCCGTAGACCACGGGCCAGGGCGCCGGGCCGACCCGGTGCGACAGGTTGTTCGGCATTTCGTGACCGCCTGGCGCGGCCAGCGGACCGACATTGAGCAGCCAGGCCAGAGGCTGCTGCTGGCCAAGCGGGTGGTTGTGGGTGAGGGTATGGCCGCGGCCCCAGGTCCAGGCTGCCGCGTCATCGCCGAACACGCTGCGCAGGTGCTCCAGGCTGGCGCGCCAGGCCTCTGCGACTATCTGTGCGCGGCCTTCACGCTGCTCGCTGCCCTGGCGATTCCACCAGGGCGAATCGGCATTGGCGGTCAGGCGTGGCAGTGCGCTGTCGATCGCGCGGGTTTGCAACAGGCTGTCGAAGAATGCATCACCCAGCTCGTCGGCCATGGCTTCACGGGCGAGTTGATAGGTCAGCTGATTGAACAGGGCGGCTGCCACGGAATCGAGCGGGTGATCGCCATTCCACGCGGCGAGCTGTTCCACCAGCGCGCGCTCCTGGTCGTTCGCCGCCGCACTGCGCAGTTCATCCAGTATCGGTGCCAGCAGACGAGGGCCATAACCGGTACCAGGGTCGAGCTGCAGTGCCTGGCTGTTCTGCGTATCCCATTTCACAGAGGCATCGCTCAGGTGCCGGTTCAGGCGCTGGCCGCGGTCCGGCAGGTTGTAGTAACCGGGAATCTCGATACCACTGGCCGGCACCGGCTGGTAGTTGGCCGAGAGGATGTAGCCGCGCTGCGGATTCTCCTCCTGCGGGTTGGCGCTGAAGGGGTGATAGCCGAGCTTGTCCGCTTCAGCGCTGGCGCCGTCGAGAATGAAGGTCGGGTTGACGCCTTGCGGGCGCAGCGGCAGTTTGGCCGCGGCCCACCAGCCGATATCGCCGCCGGCGCCGGCCCAGACCACGTTGAGACCGGGGGCTTCGATCTTCTCGGCGGCCGTGCGGGCCTTGTCCAGGCTGTTGGCGCGGTTGAGCTGGTAGAAGGCATCGAGCATCGGGTTGTCGGTTTCGAGGAAGGCCCACCACATGGCGATCGGCGTGCTGCCGCTGGTTTCGCCCAGGGCATCGTTGATGATCGGCCCGTGCGGCGAACGGCGCAGGGTGATCTGCACCGGCTCGCCATCCTTGACACGGATGGTTTCCGTGCGTTGCTTGAGGTCGACCCACTTGCCCTGGTACCAGACCTGATTGGCGTTGTCCGGATTGACCCGCTCAGCGATCAGGTCGAGGTCATCGTTCTGGAACATGGTCAGGCTCCAGGCGAAGTCGCGGTTGTGGCCGAGCATCGCACTGGGGATCAGTGCATGGTGGTAGCCGTACAGCTCGTAGCCCGGCGCCTGCAGGTGCGCCTCGTACCAGACCGCCGGTAGCGAGAAGCGAATGTGCGGATCGCCGGCCAGCAGCGGCTTGCCGCTGGCGGTACGGCTGCCGGAAACGGCCCAGGCGTTGCTGCCTTCGAACTGCGGCAGGCCGGTGCCTGCCAGGGCGTCGTTGCTGAGTTGCGCCAGCGCGGACAGGTCCTGCCAGTCGCTGGCCGCGAGGGAGGTGCCGACCACGCCCTGCGGGTGCCAGTCGAGGTCGAACAGCTCAAGGTAGTCGGCGCCCAGTTCGTCGCGGATATGGGTCAGCACCGGCTCGGTGCGCAGGGCAGCGGCAAAGCTGTAGGCCATGTAACCGGCAACGCTGAGGGTGTCGGCTATGGTAAAGGGGCGTGGCTCGATGCCCAGGAGATCGAACTCCAGCGGGCGCGGGCGGCTGGCCTGGTACTGGTTGATGCCTTCCAGGTAGTGCTGCAGCGCCTGGGTGGACGGACTGTCGGCATCCAGGCGGGCGGCGTAGGCGTCGGCATGTCGGGCGAGCTCCAAGGTGCGGAACAGGCGGTCGGTGGGCAGCAGTTTCTCGCCGAGCACTTCGGCCAGTTCACCGCGCGCCAGGCGCCGCAGCAGTTCCATCTGGAACAGACGGTCCTGGGCGTGGACGAAGCCGAGCGCGCGGTACATATCCGCTTCATTCTCGGCGCGGATATGCGGCACGCCGCGTTCGTCGTAGTCGACCGCGACCGGTGCCTGCAGGGCACCGAGCAGCAGTTCGCCGTCGCGTTGCGGTTGCTTGTCGTGCAGATACCAGCCAAGGCCGCCTGCGGTCGCGGCAATCACCAGCGCAAGGGCGGTCAGGGAACGTTTCATCGAGCGATCCTTATTGTTGTAGGGCCAAGCGTGCAAGCATTTTGCTCAGGCGCGCAAACCTCGGCATTGACCAAACGCCTCAAGGTTGAAAGTCTATGGTCAATGTTCGACTGGAATCGCCATGGCCGATAGCGAATTCGTTGCCCTGACCCACTCCTCGACCCTGCGCCGGCTGCTCTACGAGGCTTTGGCAGCGCTGGGGTTGGATCCGACCGACACCTACCGGCGCGCTTATGCGGGTGTGCCGCTGCAGGCGCCGCTGCTGGATGCGCGGGAGGAGCACGACAATGCGCCGCGCTTCTGGCAGGCGCTGGAAGGCATCACCGGCGACGCGAATATAGGCCTGCACCTCGGAGAGGTGATGCAGCCACGGCCAATGGACGTGGTCGGCTACCTGTTGCTGGCGGCGCGCGACCTGCGTCAGGGCCTGCAGGCCTTCGTGCGCTTTCAGCACATCCTCTCCGGCGGTTTTGCTGCGCGCCTGGAAGAGCAGGGCGACGAAGCGCGCCTGGTGATCGATCTCAACTACCGCGAAGTTGGCTCGTTGCGCCAGCAGATGGAATGCTTGGCCGTGCTGCTGAGCAAGATGCTGGCGTCGGCCGCCGGCGGTGAACTGCCATTGCTGGGCGTCGAATTTCGCCACCGGGCGCCACGCAGGCTGGCCGAGCATCGGCGCCTGCTCGGCGTCGAGCCACGCTTCTCGCAACCGCATGACGTGCTGATTTTGCCGCGTGCGCTGCTCTCGCGGCCCTCGCGCAGCGCCAGCCCGCGCCTTTTCGAGGTGCTCAGCGAGGAAGCCGAGAAGCAACTGGCGGAGTTGGTGGAGAACCAGTTGCTGGTGCGGGTGCGCTACTGGCTGGAGGTCAACCTGGGCATTTCGACCTGTAGCCTGGAGGCCTGCGCGCTGGCGTTGGGCAGTAATCGCAGCGCCCTGCAGCGGGCGTTGAGCGAGCAGGGCAGCAGCTTTCGCACCCTGCACGATGAAGTGCGCCGTTTGCGGGCACTGCGCCTGCTCGACCAGGGCCTTGGTGTGCGCGAAGTGGCCCGGGCCTGCGGATTCGCCGAGCTGTCGCCGTTCTATCGTGCTTTCCGCCGGTGGCAGGGCAGTACCCCGAGGCAGTTGCTCAGCGGCTGACCTCGAAGCGCTGGCTGATCTGTCCCAGTCGTTCAGAGGCTGCGGCCAGGCGCTGGCTCTGCTCGGCCAGTCCGTCGGCATCGGCGGCATTGCGCTGGGCGATCGACTGCAGGCTGTCGAGGTTCTGCGTCACCTCACCGGTCACCATGGCCTGCTCCTGGGTCGCCGCGGCGATCAACTGGTTCATCTGGCTGATCGCCGCGATGGTGCTGGCCATCTCGTGCAGCTGCCCGGCAACGCTATCGCTGGCGGCGACGCAGCGTTGCACGCCGTCCTGGCTCAGCTGCATGGCATCGGTTGCACTGCGGCTGCTGGTCTGCAGGCGGGCGATGATCTGCTGGATCTCGGCGGTGGAGTGCGCGGTCTTCTGCGCCAGGTTGCGCACCTCGTCGGCGACCACGGCGAAGCCGCGACCCTGCTCGCCGGCACGCGCCGCCTCGATGGCGGCGTTGAGCGCCAGCAGATTGGTCTGCTCGGCGATGGCGCGGATCACGTCGAGCACGGTGCCGATCTGCTGAGATTGTTCGGCCAGCGACTGCACTTCGCGGTCGGTGCCTTCGATGTTGCTCGCCAGGCTGGCGATCTCCTGGCGGATGCGGCTCACCGCGGTGCTGCTATCGTCGGCCTGGCGGGTGGCGCTGCGCGCCGATTGCGCGGCCTGGTCCGCGTGGGCGGCGACATCCTCGATGGCCTGGCCCATGCGCCGCATCGCATCGCTCATGTGGGTCACTTCGTACTGCTGGCGCTGGGCGCCGTCGCGCAGCTCGGCGGTTGCATCGGACAGGTTGCGGCCCAACTGGTCGAGTTCGATGCTGTCCGCGACGCCGTGGCCAATCAGTTCTTCGAGCTGGTCGAGGAAATGGTTGAAGCGCTGCACCACCTTGCCCTGCTCGGGGCTGCGATAGCGCAGGTCGACGCTGTTCTCCTGGCGGGTGAGAAACTCCGTCGTCTCGCGTAGGGCAACGCCCTCGCGGGCCTCGGCGAAGGTCTGCCGGGCCAGGTAGATGAGGATGGCGCTCTCCAGCACCACGTAAAAGGCATGCAGGAAGATCGTCGGCCAGCTGCCCTCGCTCACCACCATCACCACGGCGCCCTGCTGTTGCAGGGCGAAGAAGCTCAGGTGGTGTGCGGCGATCACCCCGGCTGCCACCGCGATCGGCAGCCAGTCGCGGTAGTACACCAGAAACGCCAGCAGCACGAAGATGCCGAAGTGCATCTCGGCCAGGCCATCGCTCTGGTTGATGTGCAGGGCCGACATGACCATGAAGGCGGCGCCGATGCAGCAGCGCAGCAGCCGGCTGCCGGGTATCAGGTGCAGCAACAGGCTCATGCAGACCACCGTGCTGCCGCCCACCACCAGCGCCTGTGCCCAGGTGTCATGCCAGGCCGCCAGACCGAGGGCGTAGAAAAACATCAGCCACAGTACGCCGAGCATGATGCGGTCGGCCTTGTGGTAGTGGGCGTGCAGAGGATTGTTCGAGGTAACGTGCATGGTGGTGCCTGAATCGTACGCGGGAGCTGAGCGTACGCGTGCTGGGTGAATCGGAAATTGCGCGGGGTCAATCAACTGTTTCTGCCGACCAGTCGCAGAAGCAACCCACCGCGGCGGTATTGCTGGCATTGACCGCGCGGCCTGCCGCCAGCGCTTCAAGTATCGGCTCGATGAAGCTGTTGCTTGAGGTGCAGGTCAGCCCTTCGCTGTAGGGGCCGAAATAGGCAAGCTCGCCCTGCTGATCCCAGATGGCCACGGCCGGACTGGCCGGTAGCTCGGCGCTGCCGGGCAGGGTCTCGAGTGGCTGCAGGGCGCGCAGCTCGGCCGGCAGTTCGCCGCGGCTGCCGGGCTTTTGCAGCACATGAAACTGCACGCCCAGCGGTGCGTAATGGGCGATCAGCTCGGCGAGGTGTTGCTGGTTGCCCACGTTGCACGGGCAGGCCGGGTCCCAGAAATGCACCAGGCGGATCGGGCCTGGCCCGGCCAGATCGGCCGGCAGCTGCAGTCCGGTGCCGGAAAATACCGCCGCGCGCTCGTCGAAGGGCCGCAGATAGCGCGTCTCGAACCACCAGAACGCCAGCAGCATGCCGCCCAGCCAGATAACGGCGAGCAGGCTGGCTAGCAGGATTTTGAGCGAGGGGCGCGGCATGTGACACGGACCGGAGAAAAGGGTGCGTAGCTTGCCATGATGCGCCGGGCAGCTGAATATCGGTTGATCGAGAACGTCGTTGCCCCGCGCCGGTGCGCCGCACAGCTACCCACGGAAAGCCCATGTCAGAGCCATTTCACCCCGATAGACTGCGTCCGTTACTGCGCCCCTTGGCCGCAGCGCGGCTGGATCTGCCGGCGCTGCAGGCCTATCGCAGCTTCTATGGCCTGGATCTGGCGGCGCGTTTTGTCGGGCTGGACAACCGCCTGGGCAGTTTCAATGCCGCCGGATACCAGATTGCCGCGCAGCTGTGGGCGCCGGCCGAGCCGCAGGGCACCCTGCTGCTGCTGCACGGCTATTACGACCATATGGGCCTGTACCGGCACGTGGTCGAGTGGGCATTGAGCATGAACTTCGCCGTGCTGGCCTGCGACCTGCCGGGGCATGGCCTGTCCAGCGGGGCGCGCGCCAGCATCAGTGATTTCGCCGAGTATCAGCAGGTGCTCGCCGGCCTGTTCGAGCAGGCCAGCGAACTCGGACTTCCCCAGCCCTGGCATCTCTGTGGGCAGAGCACCGGCGGGGCGATCCTGCTGGATTATCTGCTCACCGATGGCCAGCGCCCCGAGCTGGGGCAGAGCATCCTGCTGGCGCCGCTGGTGCGGCCACGCGCCTGGGGCTGGTCGAAGCTCAGCTACCGCCTGCTAAGCCCTTTCGTCCGCGAGATCCCGCGGCGCTTCAGTGAAAACTCCAGCGACGCCACCTTCATCGACTTCGTGCACAACCTCGACCCGCTGCAGCCTCGCAGCCTGCCGACGGCCTGGGTCGGTGCGCTGGCTCAGTGGGTACCGAAAATCGAGGCGGCCGGACGCAGCGGGCACAGCCCGCTGATCATTCAGGGCGAGGCGGACATGACGGTGGATTGGCGCTACAACCTCGAAGTGCTGCAGGACAAGTTCCGTCAGCCGGAGATCCTGCGCCTGGCCGAGGCCCGTCATCATCTGGCCAACGAGAACGAGGCGCTGCGACGCAGCTACTTCGACTTCCTGCGCGAGCGGCTGGCTTAGATTCCCTGCGCCGCCGGCTCCAGCTCGTTGCTGCTCATGCCCACTGCCAGGCCGGCCCGCAGCGACCGCAGGGCGGCCTGGTAATAGGCCTTGCCGGCGTCGGACTGGGCGAATTCGACGAACTGCTCCAGCTCCGGGTCGCTCAGATCGCGGTAGACATGCAGCAGGGTGTTGTCGAGATCCTGCTCGATCTGCGCCATCAGGCGCTCACGCTGGCCATTGAGCAGTCCCTGGGCCTGGGTGCCACCGAGCAGGCCGGGAATCATCTGGCTGAGGCTGTCGGCCGCGACGCCGGCCAGCGCCAGACTGACCTCGGCACCGGCCTCCTTGGCGGGGATGGCCTGGGCCAGGTGGCGAATCAGCAGGCGACGGGTGGCATCGGCATCGGTGCGCGGCAGGCCGTTGGCGTACTTGGCCAGTTGATCGCTGCGGGTGGCCAGGGTTTCGGCAGCGACGATCTTGCGCCCCAGCTCGGATTCGAAGAAGGCCAGCGCCGGTCGCGGGTCGGCCAGCTCCATGCGCAGGCTGTTCTGTGCGCGCTGGTCGATGGCGGCAGCGGCGAAACGATGGTTGCTGTTATCCACCAGGGCCTGGAATACCGCCGGCGGCAGGGCGCTGCGATAGCGCTGCTGGGCGGCGTCGAGCGCCTGGTTGAAATGCTCGCGCTGCTGCGGCCAGCCGGCAGCCTGGTACAGGCGCTGGTGATCGTCGGCCTGGACGGGCCAGGCCAGGCCAATCAGCAACAGGGCAAACAGAACGTGCATCGAGAACTCCTTGGCAAACTTTCCGAGCCGGCCGAAGGCTGCTGCGGCCGGCTATTTTCGGCGGCTGGCAGGGGCTTGTCGAGCTATGTCTGGCGGCCATCCGCCGCTGTACAATCTCCGCCATGACCGAAGCCAGCCAGCAAGACCTCTTTTCCAGTCTTATCGACGACCTCGCCAGCCAGGGTTGGTCGCAACGGGCGTTGTTCGCCCCGCAGATTCTGACCCGTGAACTGGCCGCCGAGTGCCGCAAGCGGGCGCACGATGGCGAACTGAACCCGGCCAGCGTTGGCCGTGGCAGTACCCAGCAGGTGCAGGAGGGCATTCGCGGCGACCGTATCCAGTGGCTGGAGCCGGGCCAGAGCGAGGCCAGCGACCGCTACCTGCAACTGATGGATAAGCTGCGCCAGGCACTCAATCAGACGCTGTTTCTCGGGCTCGAGGACTTCGAATGCCATTTCGCCTGCTACGAGCCGGGCGCCTTCTACCTGCGTCACCTCGATCGTTTCCGCGATGACGACCGGCGTACGGTGTCGGCGGTGTTCTACCTGAACGAAGACTGGCAGGCCGAGCAGGGTGGGGCGCTGCGTCTGTACCTCAACGATGGGCGCGAACATGATGTGTTGCCGCAGGCCGGCACCCTGGCATTGTTTCTCTCCGGGGAAATGCCTCACGAGGTGCTGCCGGCCACCCGCGAGCGCCTGTCGCTGACGGGCTGGTTCAGGCGGCGCGGCAACGACGTGCTCTGAACACTTGCGCAACCGGCAGGGAGGATCGATGCAGAAAGTACTGGTCAGCCGCTGCCTGCTCGGGCATCGGGTGCGTTATGACGGCGGCGCTCACGGCCCCTTCGATCTGCTGCAGCAGTGGCTGGATGAAGGGCGGGTGGTGGCGCTGTGCCCGGAAGTGGCGGGTGGTTTGCCCACACCGCGCCCGCCGGCAGAGATCCGTGGCGGCCAGGGAGGCGCGGTACTGGATGGCAGGCTGCCGGTGCTGACCATCGACGGCGAGGACGTGACGGCTGCCTTTGTCGACGGCGCCGAGCAGGCGCTGGCGCTGGTGCGAGAGCATGGCATCGCACTGGCCCTGCTCAAGGCGCGCAGCCCTTCGTGCGGCAATCTGGAAAACTACGACGGCAGTTTCAGCGGCGTTCGTGTGTCGGGCGAGGGCGTGACCGCTGCCTTGCTGAAGCGATCCGGGGTGAAGGTGTTCAACGAAACGCAGCTGGCCGAGGCTGCCGCCGAGCTGGCGCGGTTGGAGCGGGCATGATTGATCCCGGCCGCAATCCGGTGCACGCCGAACATCTCTGACACGCATGAAAAAAGGGAGGCCAAGGCCTCCCTTTCTGTTTGCAGTTCCGGCTTAGAACAGCACGCGGCTGCGAATGGTGCCGTTGACCTGCTGCAGCTTCTCCAGGGCCAGATCGGAATATGCGGCGTCGACGTCGATCACCACGTAGCCGACCTTGTCGTTGGTCTGCAGGAACTGGCCGGAGATGTTGATGCCGTTGTCGGCGAACACCTTGTTGATCTCGCTCATCACACCCGGGATGTTCTTGTGGATGTGCAGCAGACGGTGCTTGCCCGGGTGTGCCGGCAGGGCGACTTCCGGGAAGTTGACCGAGGACACCGACGTACCGTTGTCGCTGTACTTGACCAGCTTCTCGGCCACTTCCAGGCCGATGTTGGCCTGAGCCTCGGCGGTGGAGCCGCCGATGTGCGGGGTCAGGATCACGCGATCCAGGCCGCGCAGCGGGCTCTCGAACTCCTCGTCGTTGGACTTGGGCTCGACCGGGAATACGTCGATGGCGGCGCCGATCAGGTGTTCGTCCTTGATCGCTTCGGCCAGAGCTTCCAGGCGTACCACGGTGCCGCGCGCGGCGTTGATCAGGATGCCGCCCTTCTTCATGGCGCGGATTTCCTTCTCGCCGATCATCCACTGGGTGGACGGCAGCTCCGGTACGTGCAGCGAGACGATGTCGCACAGGCCCAGCAGTTCGTACAGGTCGCCGACCTGCTGTGCATTGCCCAGAGGCAGCTTGGTTACGGTGTCATAGAAAAACACCTGCATGCCCATGGCTTCGGCCAGTACCGAGAGCTGGGTGCCGATGGAGCCGTAACCGATGATGCCCAGCTTCTTGCCGCGGATCTCGAAGGAGTTGGCCGCCGACTTGATCCAGCCGCCACGGTGGCAGGAGGCGTTCTTTTCGGGGATGCCGCGCAGCAGCAGGATGGCCTGGGCCAGTACCAGCTCGGCCACCGAGCGGGTGTTGGAATAGGGGGCGTTGAATACCGCGATACCGCGCTCGCGGGCGGCGTCCAGGTCGACCTGGTTGGTGCCGATGCAGAAGCAGCCGACGGCGACCAGCTTCTTCGCGCAGTCGAAGACCTCGGCGGTCAGCTGGGTGCGCGAGCGAATGCCGATGAAGTGGGCATCGGCGATCTTTTCTTTCAGCTCTTCGCCTGACAGCGCGCCCTTGAGGTACTCGATGTTGCTGTAGCCGGCGGCCTTCAGCGTGTCCACGGCGTTCTGGTGCACGCCTTCGAGAAGAAGGAACTTAATCTTGCTCTTGTCGAGAGAGGTCTTGCTCATCGGAGTACCTGTTGTCCCAGGGATATGTTCAGGGAAGGGCTGAGAGACTCAGCCAGCGCCCGTGGATCACCACATGGCTCGAATCACGGGGTGCGTATGCTAGCATGTTCGCCTTTTTCAATGCTCGGTTGCGACCTGAATGGTTCTCAGGGCGACCATGAATCCTTTGAGAGTTCCGTAGATGACCACCCCCGCCCAGATCGAAGAGCTGAAGACCCTGGTTGAGCCCGGCAAGGTGCTGACCGATGCCGATTCCCTGGAAACCTACGGCAAGGACTGGACCAAGCAGTTCGCTCCGGCGCCCTCGGCCATCGTCTTCCCCAAGACCACCGAGCAGGTTCAGGCCATCGTACGCTGGGCCAACCAGCACAAGATCGCGCTGGTGCCGTCGGGTGGCCGCACCGGCCTGTCCGCGGCTGCGGTGGCGGCCAATGGCGAGGTGGTGGTGTCGTTCGACTACATGAACCGCATCGTCGAATTCAACGAATACGACCGCACCGTGGTCTGCCAGCCGGGCGTGGTGACCAAGCAACTGCAGCTGTTCGCCGAAGAGAAGGGCCTGTATTACCCGGTGGACTTCGCATCGAGCGGTTCCAGTCAGATTGGCGGCAATATCGGCACAAATGCCGGCGGGATCAAGGTGATTCGCTACGGCATGACCCGTAACTGGGTGGCCGGCCTGAAAGTGGTCACCGGTACCGGCGAGCTGCTGGAACTGAACCGCGACCTGATCAAGAACGCCACCGGCTACGACCTGCGCCAGCTGTTCATCGGCGCCGAGGGCACCCTGGGCTTCGTCGTCGAGGCCACCATGCGTCTGGAGCGTGCACCGAAGAACCTCACCGCGATGGTCCTCGGTACGCCTGATTTCGACTCGATCATGCCGGTGCTGCACGCCTTCCAGGGCAAGCTCGACCTGACCGCCTTCGAGTTCTTCTCCGACAAGTGCCTGGAGAAGATCCTCGGTCGTGGCGACGTACCGGCGCCGTTCGAGAGCCGCACGCCGTTCTACGCCCTGCTGGAATTCGAGGCGCTGAACGAGGACGTGGCCAACGAGGCACTGGCAACCTTCGAGCACTGCGTCGAGCAGGGCTGGGTGCTCGACGGCGTGATGAGCCAGAGCCAGCAGCAGCTGGAGAACCTGTGGAAGCTGCGCGAGTACATCTCCGAGACCATCAGCCACTGGGTTCCTTACAAGAACGATATCTCCGTCACCGTCGGCCAGGTACCGGCCTTCCTCAAGGACATCGACGACATCGTGTCGGCCAACTACCCGGATTTCGACGTGCTCTGGTACGGCCACATCGGCGACGGCAACCTGCACCTGAACATCCTCAAGCCTGAGGCGCTGGCCAAGGAAGATTTCTTCGCCAAGTGCGCGGTGGTCAACAAGTGGGTGTTCGAGATCGTCGAGAAATACAACGGCTCGATCAGCGCCGAACACGGTGTGGGCATGACCAAGCGCGACTACCTGCAGTACAGCCGCTCGCCTGCCGAGATTGCCTGCATGAAGGCGATCAAGGCGGTGTTCGATCCCAACGGGATCATGAACCCCGGCAAGATCTTCGCCTGACCGGAAACGCCCGCCTGACAGCGGGCGTTTTCGTATCCGGCCTGGTGTCGGTTAAGGTACGGGACCGGCCACAAGCCGCGATGCCCACAATACGAACAACACAGGAGTCGGTGATGAGCTATCAGCACCAGTACGTCGACGGTACCACCGTCCACTTCCCGCTCGGCAAGGTCGTCTGCATCGGCCGTAATTACGCCGAACACGCCAAGGAACTGAACAACCCGGTACCCAGCGAGCCGCTGCTGTTCATCAAGCCGGGTTCCTGCGTGGTACCGCTCGAGGGTGGCTTCAGCATCCCTGATGATCGCGGTGCGGTGCATTACGAGGCGGAGATCGCCGTGCTGATCGGCAAGCCGCTGTCATCGAGGCCCGATGTCGAGGAAGTGCGTGACGCCATCAGCGGCTTCGCTCCGGCGCTGGACCTGACCCTGCGCGACGTGCAGGCCAAGCTCAAGGAGAAGGGCTATCCCTGGGAAATCGCCAAGAGCTTCGACGGTGCCTGCGTGCTGGCGCCCTTCGTGCCGGGCGATGCCATCGAGGATCTGGCCGATATCGGCATCCGTCTGGTCATCAACGGTGAAACCCGCCAGGATGGCAACAGCCGCGACATGCTCAACCCCATCGTCGGCATGATCCAGCACATGGCCGGGCACTTCGCCCTGCAGCCGGGCGACGTAATTCTCACCGGCACGCCGGTCGGCGTCGGTGCGCTGAACAAGGGCGACGAGCTGGTGCTGGAACTGGTCGGCCACAGTCGCTTCACCAGCCGCGTGCTCTAAGCGGCGTACTGCTCGGCCTCCACTGGGGCCGCAGACCAACCGCCGCCCGCTGGGGCGGCGGAACCCCTGTCGACAGCGGATGTCGGATCGCCATCAAGCAGCCGAGTTGTCGCCGATGCCCGCTCTCTTCCGCAAGCTCCGCCGTCCCCGCTACTGGCTTTCAGGCCTGGCCGTCATCGCCTTGAGTGTGTCGGTGCTGACCCAGCATTGGGATGATCGCGCCCGGCTCTGGCTGCAGGAGCGCTCCACGCCGCTGGTCGACCGCCTGGCCAGTGTCTGGCTGCCGGGTTATCGCGCCGTGATCCAGGCCAAGGCCCTGTACGGTCTGGAGGAGGATGAAACCTCGGGACTGACCTACAACCCGGCCACCGGCACGCTTTTCACCGTCACCGGCAAGAATCCGCTGCTGGTGGAGTTGTCGCTGGAAGGCGAGATTCTGCGCCGTATCGTGCTCAAGGGCTTTGCCGACCCGGAAGCCGTGGAGATGATCGACAACGGGCGCATGGCCATCGTCGACGAGCGCCGGCGCCAACTCACCGCCTTCACGCTGGAGGACGACGATCTCGAACTGGACGCCGCGGACTTCCAGGGCTTCGATCTGGGATTCGCCGATGCCGGCAACAAGGGGTTCGAAGGGCTGGGTTGGGATTCGCGCAGCCAGAGCCTGCTGCTCGGCAAGGAGCGCTCTCCGCTGGGGCTGTTCAGTCTGCCCTTTCCTGGCGAGGACGGCGCTGTCGGAGCGCTGCAGCCGCTGATGGCCGGCAATCTGGGGCTGCGCGATATTTCCTCGCTCAGCGTAGATGGGCGCACCGGCCACCTGCTGGTGCTGTCCGACGAGTCGCGCATGCTGCTGGAGCTGGACCGCAGCGGTCAACCGGTCAGCTTCCTCAGTCTTGCCGGCGGTCTCAACGGGCTGGATCAGGGTATCGAACAGGCCGAAGGCGTGGCCATGGATGACGACGGCAATATCTATATCGTGGCCGAGCCCAACCTCTTCTATGTGTTCAGCAAATCGGCGCCGGATGCCAGTTGAGCCTGGTGGCGCATTCAGCTTGGCTTAAGCGGCGATTCAGTCTGGCTTCAGCTAGCGGCACTAATCTGACCCCGTCACTTACGAACAACGAGGTTCACACCATGAAACGTACCGCCCTCGCTCTTATGGTTCTGCCGCTGCTCAGCACCGCTGCTTTCGCCACCGGCTACACCGGTCCGGGTGCCGCCGCGCAGGTCACCACCGTTGCCGCCGCGCTGGAAGCTGCCGACGATACTCATGTCGTGCTGGAAGGCCAGATCGTCAAGCGTCTGCAGGATGAACTCTATGAGTTCAAGGACGCCACCGGCACCATCCAGGTGGAGATCGATGACGAAGACTGGCCGGCCCAGAAGGTCTCGGAAAACACCAAGGTGCGCCTGACCGGTGAGGTCGACAAGGACTTCAACAGTCATGAGGTCGACGTTGATCGTGTCGAGCTGATCAACTGATCGCAGCTAACCGCCCGCCCGCCACGTGAAATCCGTGGCGGGCTTTTCGTGGTCGTCAGAGAATTTCACCATGCGCCGTCTGCTCTCCATCAACCCCTGGCTGTATCTGCTGTTCTTCGTGTTGTTGGTCGTCGCTGTACTGGGTCAGCAGTATCGGCTGTTCGAACGGGCATGGTTCTCCGTGCAGGAGTGGCAGCATGGCGCGCAGTGGCGCGAGCAGTCGCTGTGGCTGGGCGACTACCGTGTGGCCATCGAGGCCAAGCCCATCGCGGAGATCCGCGATGTCTCGGCGCTGACCTTCGATCCGGACCGCCGCACGCTGTTCAGCGTCACCAACAAACCGGCCAAGGTGGTCGAACTGAGCCTGCAGGGCGATCTTCTGCGCACCATCGATCTGGAAGGTTTCGGTGATCCCGAGGCCATCGAGTACGTGGCGCCCGGGACCTATGTAATCGCCGACGAGCGCGAACAGCGCCTGGTCAAGGTGCGTATCGACGATGCCACTCGGGTACTCGCTGCCGCCGATTTCCAGCAGCTCTCGCTGGGCATCGGCCGCAACGGCAACAAGGGGTTCGAGGGGCTGGCCTATGACGCTGCCAACCAGCGTCTGCTGGTAGCCAAGGAGCGCGATCCGGTGCGTATTTTCGAGGTGCTCGGCTTCCCGCATGTCGAGGAAGGCAAGCCGCTGGCGTTGCAGGTCAATACCGATCCCAAGCGTGATGCCCGCCTCTTCGTGCGTGACCTCTCCAGTCTGGACTTCGATGCGGCGACCGGCCATCTGCTGGCGCTGTCGGACGAGTCGCGCCTGGTGATCGAGCTGAATGCCCAGGGCAAGCCGATCAGCACCCTGTCGCTATTGCGCGGCCAGCACGGCCTCAAGCGCAGCGTGCCGCAGGCCGAGGGCATGGCGATGGATGATGAGGGCAACCTCTATCTGATCAGCGAACCGAATCTGTTCTACGTCTTCAAACAGGCTGCGCGTTGAGTCGCAGGCTTGCGGCGGCAGTGGATGGACTCGAAGCTGCCGCCGAAGCCGTGTGCCTTCAGGCAGTCTGATCGTCCAGCGGCGCAGCCGGGGCGTTCTTCTGCACGGACTCGATACCGCCCTTGCAGGCGGCGAGGCTGCTGTACATCTGACTTTGCCCCACTACCTGGCCATTGGTGGCCTTGAGTACGAAGTAGTGCTTTTCATTACTCGAGGTCTTGATCTCGAAGGCGCCCTCCCGTTGGGAGTTCTTGCGCACCGACTCGATGCCGTTGAGTGCCGAATCCTTGGCCTTGTACATCTCGCTGGTCAGAATCACCTGGCTGTTGCCTGCCAACAGATTGAAGTGAAACTGGCCATCTTTGGCTTTTTTGAGTTCGAACTTCGCTGACATTTTTCTCTCTCCTTATGAGCCGGTGGTTGGCCGGCGCCGCTTTGCTTGCCAAGCAAGCCTAGCCCAGTTCCCGGGGCTTTGAAGGGCAAGGCAGGGAGAGATTCAGTGCGAGTGGCTCTTGCCGACGTGGGTATGTCCGTCATCGGGTAAGGGCTGCACGCCGCCGCTGACATTGAGCTGGCGCAGGATGCCGCAGTCCTCGGATTCCTGTGGGCTGTTGCAGCGATCGCGCAGCTCGGTGAGCTGGTCGCGCAGGGCCAGCAGACTGGTGATCCGCGCTTCGACATGCTCGATGTGCTCGTCCACCAGACTGTTGATGCCGGCGCAGCTCTCGTGGGGCAGGTCACGCAGGGTCAGCAGTCGCTGGATCTCCTCCAGGGTCATGTCCAGTGTCCGGCAATTGCGGATGAACACCAGTCGTTCCAGGTGCTGACTGCCGTAGAGACGGTAGTTGCCTTCGCTTCGCGCCGGGGCGGGCAGCAAACCCTCGCGTTCGTAGTAGCGGATGGTTTCCACCTGGCAGCCAGCCTTTTTCGCCAATTCACCGATTTTCATGCGATCGCCTCCAAGGGTGCTTGACCCTATAGTGACTACAGGGTGTGTACTCGGCAACAGAGACCTGACGGAGATTTGCCATGAGCCGCTGCTGCGACCATTCGCCCCAACCGCCCCATCCTCGCCACGACCACTCCGGGCAAGATCATGACCCGGTGCAGGCGCGCGTGGACGAGCCGCTGAGTGGAGCAGTGAACACCCGTATCCGTATCGAACAGATGGACTGTCCGACGGAAGAACGGCTGATCCGGGACGCGCTGAGCCGCCTGCCCGGTGTGGCAGGACTGCAGTTCAACCTGCTGCAGCGCGTGCTTACTGTCAGTCATGACGAGGGGGCGCTGGCCAGTGTCGTGCCAGCCATTCAGGCGCTGGGCTTCACTCCGCAGGTGGAGGATGACGGCGCTACACAGTCGGCCACCGCGCCTGCGAAGAAGCACTGGTGGCCGTTGGCGCTGGCTGGTGTGGTGGCTGCGGCCTCTGAGGTGGTGCATTTCGCCTCGCTCGGGCCGGACTGGCTGGTGGCTGTGCTGGCCCTTGCCGCCGTCGGCCTGTGCGGGCTGAACACCTACAAGAAGGGCTGGATCGCCCTGAAGAACCACAACCTCAACATCAATGCCCTGATGAGCATCGCCGTGACCGGCGCGCTGCTGATCGGTCAATGGCCGGAAGCGGCGATGGTGATGGTGTTGTTTACCCTCGCCGAGCTGATCGAGGCGCGATCGCTGGACCGGGCACGCAACGCCATTCGCGGGCTGATGGATCTGGCGCCGCCGCGCGCCACGGTCAGGCTGTCCGATGGCAGCTGGCAGGAAAGCGATGTGCAGTCCATCGATCTGGGCGCCGTGGTGCGGGTGCGCCCGGGTGAGCGCATCAGCCTTGACGGTGAGGTGGTCAGCGGTAGTTCGACCGTCAACCAGGCGCCCATCACCGGAGAAAGCCTGCCGGTGGAAAAGCGTGCGGGTGACCCGGTATTCGCCGGCACCATCAATGAGTCAGGTTCGCTGGAGTTCCGCGTGACGGCGGCGGCGCGCGACACGACCCTGGCGCGCATCATCCATGCGGTGGAAGAGGCACAGGGCTCGCGCGCACCGACCCAACGCTTCGTCGATCAGTTTTCGCGTATCTATACTCCGGTGGTGTTCGCCTTCGCCCTGGCGGTGGCCGTTCTGCCGCCGCTGCTGATCGGCGGCGCCTGGTTCGACTGGGTTTATCGCGCCCTGGTGCTGCTGGTGGTGGCCTGTCCCTGTGCGCTGGTGATCTCCACGCCGGTGACCATCGTCAGTGGCCTGGCGGCCGCGGCGCGCAAGGGCATCCTGATCAAGGGCGGCGTCTATCTGGAGAATGGCCGTCATCTGGCGCTGCTGGCTCTGGACAAGACCGGCACCCTGACCCATGGCAAGCCGGTGCAGACCGACAGTCTCCACCTGCTCGATACGGACGAACCCCTGCATGCGATCTGGGCGGCGAGCCTGGCTGCACGCTCCGATCATCCGGTTTCCAGAGCGCTGGCCCGGTGTGCGGAAGGCCAGGGGCTGGTGCTGCGCAACGTCGAGGACTTCGAGGCGCTGCCGGGGCGCGGCACCAAGGGGCGGATCGACGGCAGGTTGCTCTATATGGGCAACCACCGCCTGGTCGAAGACCTCGGACTCTGCTCCGCGCAGTTGGAGGTGCGCCTGGAAGCGCTGGAGCGCCAGGGCCGGAGCGTGGTAGTGCTGTGCGACGAACAGCGCGCGCTGATGCTGTTCGCCGTGGCCGATACGGTGCGCCAGACCAGTCGTGAGGCAATTTCCGAACTGCATCAACTCGGCGTGCGCACCTGCATGCTCACCGGTGACAACGCCCACACCGCCGCAGCCATTGCCGAGCAGGTCGGTGTCGATGAGGCGCGTGGCGACCTGCTGCCGGCGGACAAGCTGGCCTGGGTTGCATCACGGCAGGCGCAGGGCAAGGTGGTCGGGATGGTCGGCGATGGCATCAATGATGCCCCGGCGCTGGCCAGGGCCGAGATCGGTTTCGCCATGGGTGCCGCCGGCACCGACACTGCCATCGAAACGGCCGACGTCGCACTGATGGACGACGATCTGCGCAAGATTCCGGCCTTCGTCCGCCTGTCCCGGCAGACTCACGCGGTTCTGCTGCAGAACATCGTCCTGGCGCTGGGGATCAAGGCGATCTTCCTGGGCATGACGCTGGCCGGTGAGGCGACCATGTGGATGGCGGTGTTCGCCGACATGGGCGTCAGCCTGCTGGTGGTATTCAACGGGTTGCGCCTGCTGCGCAAGTGAATAGCTTGCATCCGTAGCCCTGATGCAATCCGGGAAATCGCTTCAGGGGATCCCCGGATTTCATCCAGGCTGGGTTTTAACGCTTGAGCGTCTTCACGCCTTCGGCGGTACCGAGCAGCAGCAGGTCGGCCGGGCGGGCGGCAAACAGGCCATTGGTGACCACGCCGACGATGGCGTTGATGTCGGCTTCCAGCTTCACCGGGTTGGTGATCGACATGTTGTGCACGTCGAGGATGATGTTGCCGTTGTCGGTCACCACACCCTCGCGGTACACCGGATCGCCGCCCAGCTTGACCAGTTCGCGGGCCACGTGGCTGCGTGCCATGGGGATGACTTCCACCGGCAGCGGGAAGGCGCCCAGCACCGGTACCAGCTTGCTGGCATCGGCGATGCAGATGAAGGTCCTGGCTACCGCCGCGACGATCTTCTCGCGGGTCAGTGCGGCGCCGCCGCCCTTGATCAGGTTCAGGTGCTCGTCGCTTTCGTCGGCGCCGTCGATGTAGAACTCCAGCTCACTGACGGTATTGAGGTCATATACCGGGATGCCGTGACCTTTCAGGCGCGCTGCGGTGGCTTCTGAGCTGGCGACGGCACCGTCGAACTCCATCTTGTGCCTGGCCAGCGCGTCGATGAAGAAGTTGGCGGTGGAGCCGGTGCCGACACCGATGATGCTCTTGCTGTCGAGGCGGGGAAGAATGGTGTCGACGGCGGCCTGGGCCACGGCCTGTTTCAGCTGATCCTGATTCATCGCGGATATGCGCCTGGGAGGGAGTGGAAAGAGGTGCGAATTATAGCCGAAAGGGGCCGTCTTCCGGGCACCGCCGGGGCAGAAAACCCGGCTTCGCGGTGGTCGTGGCCACTTTCGCTGGAGTAGACTTCCGGGCTCCCTCCCAGCCTGAACGCCTGCGAAATCGCCATGCTCGAACAGTACGTGAAGAAGATCCTCACCTCGCGCGTCTACGACGTCGCGGTTGAAACTCCGCTGCAACCCGCCCGTCAGCTCAGTGAGCGGCTGGGCAGCCAGATTCTGCTCAAGCGCGAGGATCTGCAGCCGGTGTACTCGTTCAAGATTCGCGGCGCCTACAACAAGCTGGCGCAACTGTCCCCGGAAGAGCTGGCGCGCGGCGTGGTCACCGCCTCGGCCGGCAACCATGCCCAAGGCCTGGCTCTGGCGGCCAAGCATCTGGGGGTGAAGGCGACCATCGTCATGCCGCGCACCACCCCGGAGCTGAAGGTGCAGGGCGTGCGCTCGCGTGGCGGCAAGGCTGTGCTGCACGGCGACGCCTTCCCCGAGGCGCTGGCGCATTCGCTGAAGCTGGTGGAAGAGAAGGGCTACACCTATATCCATCCCTATGACGATCCGCTGGTGATCGCCGGCCAGGGCACCGTGGCCATGGAGGTGCTGCGTCAGCATCAGGGCCATATCGATGCCATCTTCGTGCCGGTCGGTGGCGGCGGCCTGATCGCCGGTATTGCCGCGTACGTGAAGTATCTGCGTCCGGAAACCAAGGTGATCGGCGTCGAGCCGGATGACTCCAATTGCCTGCAGCAGGCGCTGGCCGCCGGCGAGCGTGTGGTGCTGCCGACGGTCGGGCTGTTCGCCGATGGCGTGGCGGTGGCACAGATCGGCCAGCACACCTTCGATATCTGCAAGGACCACGTCGATGAGGTGATCACCGTCAGCACCGACGAAATCTGCGCGGCGATCAAGGATATCTATGACGATACCCGCTCGATCACCGAACCTGCCGGCGCGCTGGCGGTGGCCGGGATCAAGAAGTACGTGGAGCGCCAGGGCGCCAAAGGCGAGGTGCTGGTGGGCATCGATTCCGGTGCCAACGTCAACTTCGACCGCCTGCGCCACGTGGCAGAACGCGCCGAGCTGGGCGAGAAGCGCGAGGCGATCATCGCCGTCACCATTCCCGAGCAGCCGGGCAGCTTCAAGGCCTTCTGCGAGGCGGTGGGCAAGCGCCAGATCACCGAGTTCAACTACCGCTATCACAGCGAAGGCGAGGCGCACATCTTCGTCGGCGTGCAGACCCACCCGGAGAACGATCCACGCCAGGCGTTGGTCGAGGGGCTGCGCGAGCAGGGCTTCCCGGTGCTGGATCTGACCGACAACGAGCTGGCCAAGCTGCATATCCGCCATATGGTCGGCGGCCATTCCGCGGGTGTCGGCGACGAGATGGTGCTGCGCTTCGAATTCCCCGAGCGTCCTGGCGCTCTGTTCAACTTCCTGCAGAAGCTGGGCGGGCGCTGGAACATCTCCATGTTCCACTACCGCAACCATGGCGCCGCCGACGGTCGTGTACTGGCTGCGCTGCAGGTGCCGGAAGGCGAGCGCCATCTGGTGCCGGCGGCGCTGGACGCCATCGGCTATCCCTACTGGGATGAAAGCGACAACCCGGCCTATCGCCTGTTTCTCGGCTGAACAAGGATCTTGTGATGGAACACTATCTGCTGGTTCGTATTCTCCACAGCGCCCCGGGTGTTTTGCTGCTGCTGGGCCTGATCGCCCACGGCGTCATGCTGTTCAAGGCGCAGCGCAGCGGTGATGCGGCGGTGCTGGCGCGCAAGTTGCGCGTGACCCTGCTGTTCAGCTTCCCGGCATTTGCTGTTCTGGCACTGAGCCTGCCGTTCACCGGCTACTGGCTGGTGGACACCGCCGGCTGGCCGCTGGGGCAGACCTGGCTGCTGCTGGGCAGCATCCTTTATGGCGTGGTGATGCTGATCGGCCTGCTGCTGGCCGGTCGCCTGGCGGCCTGGCGCGCGCTGGGTGAAACGCCGGCGCCGACAGCGCTGAAGCGTCTGTGCCTGATCTACGCCGGGCTGATTCTCCTGCTGCTGATCGCCATCATGGCGTTGATGGGCGCGAAGCCGGCCTGATGCGCATCCTGCTGGTTGGTGCCAGCGGCTTTATCGGCGCCCATTTGCTGCGGGCACTGAGCGCCGCCGGGCATCAGGTCATGGCGACCTCGCGTAGCGGGCGCGGGCCGATGCTGCCTGGCGTTGACTGGCGCGCGCTCGATCTGCTCGATCTGCAGCGCTTTTCCTGGCCCGAGTGCGACGTGCTGATCAACGCCGCCGGGCTTCTGTCCACCGATCCGGAGCAGCTGTGGCGGCTGCAGGCCGAGGCGAGCAGTGCCCTGCTGCGCAACGCCGCTGCGCGCGGCATGCGCCTGCTGCAGATCTCCGCCCTCGGCGCCGGCGATCAGCCCGATGTGCCCTTTCTCGCCAGCAAGGCTGCGGCCGATGACTGCGCCCTGACTCTTGGTGTACCGGCCCTGGTGCTGCGACCTTCGCTGGTAGTGGGTGAGGGCGGCGCCAGCACTGGCTGGCTGCAGCGATTGTCAGTCTGGCCGTGGATACCCCTGCTCAACAACCAGGCGCGCCTGCAGCCGCTGCATGTCGACGACTTGTGTGGCGCGGTGTTGGCGCTGCTGCGCCGGTGGCCCGAGGACAATGCCGTGCTGCCTGTGGTCGGTCCGCAGGCGATGATCCAGGGCGAGCTGATCGACCGGCTGCGCGCCGCCCAGGGCTGGGCGCCGGCGCGATACCTGAGCTTGCCCGCTGCGCTGCTGCAACCCCTGGCGGCGCTTGGCCAGCGCCTCGGCTGGCGTGCGCTGAACCGCCAGACCCTGCTGCTCGCCGCTCGCGACAACCTGGCGGACGGCGCTGCACTGCAACAGGCCTGCGGCTATCGCCCGGCAGCGCTCGCGGCGCGTCTGTATGGCTCGCAGGCGGCACAGACATTGAGCCTGGCCCTGGCCCCCCTGCTGCTGGCAACGCTGGTGCTGATCTGGCTGGGCACCGCGCTGGTCTGTTTGGGACCGGGCTTCGACTGGGGGCTGCGGATCATGGCCGAGATGGGCGTACATGGCTGGCTGGCGAAGCTGGCCGTGGTCGCCGGAGGCTTGCTCGACGGTGTGCTCGGCGTCGGCTTGCTGGTGCAACGCTGGCGCGTCACCGCGCTGCGCGCGCAGATCGCCCTGATGCTGATCTATACGCTGCTGATCAGTCTGTGGCTGCCGCAATACTGGTTCGACCCCTACATGGCGGTGGGCAAGAACCTGGTGCTGATCGTGGCCAGCGCCTGGTTGCTGCGTCTGCACCAGGCATCCAACAAGGAGGTATTCGCCGAATGAGTCTGTATCTGCTGCTCAAGACCCTGCACATCCTGTCCTCGACGCTGCTGTTCGGCACCGGTCTTGGCTCTGCCTACTACGCCCTGCGCGCCTGGCTCAGTGGTGACGTGCGGGTGATCGCCGTGACCTTTCGCCATCTGGTCACGGCGGACTGGCTGTTCATTGCCACCACCGCGGTATTCCAGCCGCTGTCCGGTCTGGGCCTGGTGCATCTCGCCGGTTGGCCGCTGAATCAGGCCTGGCTGCTGTGGAGCATCGGCCTGTACGTGTTCGCAGGCCTGTGCTGGCTGCCGGTGGTGTGGCTGCAGATCCGCCTGCGCGACATGGCACAGGCGGCCGATCAGAATGGGGAGCCGCTGCCGTCGCTGGCGCGGCGCTACATGAGCATCTGGTTCGTGCTGGGCTGGCCGGCGTTCATCGCCTTCATGGCCATCTTCTACCTGATGGTGGCCAAGCCGGTCTGATGGTAGTCGGCGGGCGAGGGCCGCGCGCCTGCGCTCAGCGCAGCGAAATCACCGGCCAGCCGCGCTCAATGGCGGTGGCGCGCAGCACGTCGTCCGGGTCAACCGCCACGGGGTTGCTCACTGCTTCCAGCAGCGGCAGGTCATTGCGCGAGTCGCTATAGAAGTACGCGCCCTCGAGGTTGTGCCCCGTTTCGGCCAGCCACTCGTTCAGGCGGGTCACCTTGCCGGCCTGGTAGCACGGTGTGCCGGTGATCTGGCCGGTGTAGCGGCCGTCTGCGATGCCGCATTCGGTAGCGATCAGGGTTTCCACGCCCAGTCTCTCGGCGATCGGCGCGGTGACGAAGCGGTTGGTGGCGGTGATGATGATCAGCTTGTCACCCGCCTCGCGATGCTGGGCCAGCAGGGCCTCGCCCTTGGCCAGGATGATCGGTTCGATCACCTCGGCCATGAACTCGCGATGCCACTGCGCCAGTTGCGCCATGTCGTGCTGGCCGAGAATCGCCTGGCTGAAATTCTGGTAGGCCACCACGTCCAGCTTGCCGGCGCAGTAGTCGGCATAGAAGGCATCGTTGCGCGCCAGATACTCGGCCGCGTCGACCAGGCCACGTTGGCAGACGAATTCGCCCCAGCTGTGGTCGCTGTCGCCAGCCAGCAGGGTGTTGTCGAGATCGAAAAGGGCCAAGCGCACGGTTCTGTACCTGTTCTGCAAATGTTTGGGGCGCGCCAGAATAGCCGCTTTGGCCGGGCTTTCCCACTGCCGCCAAACCCGCATTGCTGCTGGACTCGGCTTTGTGGAACAATGCCGGAACTTGCGTGTACGAGGTTGCTTGCCGTGATCGATTCTGATGGTTTCCGCCCGAATGTCGGCATCATCCTGACCAATGATGTCGGCCAGGTGCTTTGGGCCAGGCGTATCAATCAGGACGCCTGGCAGTTTCCGCAGGGCGGCATCAATGATCGTGAATCGCCGGAAGAGGCGCTTTACCGTGAACTGAATGAAGAGGTCGGGCTCGAAGAGCAGGACGTGAAGATCCTCGCCTGCACCCGTGGCTGGTTGCGTTATCGTCTGCCGCAGCGTCTGGTGCGTACCCACAGCCAGCCGCTGTGCATCGGGCAGAAGCAGAAGTGGTTTCTGCTGCGTCTGACCGGCGCCGAAGACCGCGTGCGCATGGACCTGACCGGCAAGCCGGAGTTTGATGGCTGGCGCTGGGTCAGCTACTGGTACCCGCTGGGGCAGGTCGTTACATTCAAGCGCGAGGTCTATCGCCGTGCGCTCAAGGAACTTGCCCCGCGCCTGATAGTGCGTGACTGATACGGACCCCAATCGAGCATGCTCAATACGCTGCGCAAGATCGTCCAGGAAGTAAACGCCGCCAAGGATCTCAAGGCGGCGCTGTCGATCATCGTGCAGCGTGTAAAGGAAGCAATGGGCAGCCAGGTCTGCTCGGTCTACCTGCTGGATCCCGAATCCCACCGCTTCGTCCTGATGGCCACCGACGGCCTCAACAAGCGCTCCATCGGCAAGGTCAGCATGGCGCCCAGCGAAGGCCTTGTCGGTCTGGTGGGCAGCCGCGAAGAACCGCTGAACCTCGAAGACGCCGCCAGCCATCCCCGTTACCGCTACTTCGCCGAGACCGGTGAGGAGCGTTATGCCTCCTTCCTCGGTGCGCCGATCATTCACCACCGCCGCGTGATGGGCGTGCTCGTCGTGCAGCAGAAGGAGCGCCGCCAGTTCGACGAGGGCGAAGAAGCCTTCCTGGTCACCATGAGCGCGCAGCTGGCGGGCGTTATCGCCCATGCCGAGGCCACCGGCACCATTCGTGGCCTGGGCCGTCAGGGCAAGGGCGTACAGGAGGCCAAGTTCGTCGGCGTGCCGGGTGCGCCGGGGGCAGCGGTCGGGACCGCTGTCGTGGTGCTGCCCCCGGCCGATCTCAATGTAGTTCCAGACCGCAATGTCGATGACATCGCCTCGGAGCTGGAACTGTTCGACAAGGCGCTGGGCTGGGTGCGCGAGGACATGCAGGATCTGTCCAGGAAACTCGCCACCCAGCTGCGCAAGGAAGAACGCGCGCTGTTCGATGTGTACCTGATGATGCTCGAGGATGCCGCACTGGGTAACGAGGTGCGCAAGATCATCCGCACCGGCCAGTGGGCGCAGGGCGCCCTGCGCCAGGTGGTGCTCGATCACGTCAAACGCTTCGAACTGATGGACGATGCCTACCTGCGCGAGCGCGCCAGCGATGTACGCGATCTGGGCCGCCGCCTGCTCGCCTACCTGCAGGAGGAGCGCAAGACTTCTCTGGTCTATCCCGACAACACCATTCTGGTCAGCGAGGAGCTGTCGCCGGCGATGCTCGGCGAGGTGCCGGAAGGCAAACTGGTCGGTCTGGTTTCGGTGACCGGCTCAGGCAACTCCCACGTGGCGATCTTCGCCCGTGCCATGGGTGTTCCCACGGTGATGGGGGTGGTCGACCTGCCGTACTCGAAGATCGACGGCATCAAGCTGATCGTCGACGGTTATCACGGCGAGGTCTTCACCAACCCCAGCGAGCTGCTGAGCAAGCAGTACGCCGATGTGGTCGAGGAGGAGCGTCAGCTCACCGAAGGGCTCGATGCCCTGCGTGCGCTTCCCTGCGAGACGCTCGATGGCCACCGCATGCCGTTGTGGGTCAACACCGGCCTGCTCGCCGACGTGGCCCGAGCCCAGCAGCGCGGTGCAGAAGGCGTGGGTCTGTACCGCACCGAAGTGCCGTTCATGATCAACGAGCGCTTTCCCAGCGAGAAGGAGCAGCTCGCCACCTACCGCGAACAGCTGCAGGCCTTCCATCCGCTGCCGGTGACCATGCGCACCCTGGATATCGGCGGCGACAAGGCGCTGTCCTACTTCCCGATCAAGGAAGACAACCCCTTCCTCGGCTGGCGTGGCATCCGCGTTACCCTCGACCATCCGGAAATATTCCTAGTGCAGGCCCGTGCCATGCTCAAGGCCAGCGAGGGACTGAACAACCTGCGCATCCTGCTGCCGATGATTTCCGGTACTCAGGAGCTTGAGGAGGCGCTGCACTTGCTGCACCGCGCCTGGGGCGAAGTGCGCGACGAAGGCACCGACGTGCCGCTGCCGCCCATCGGCCTGATGATCGAAATTCCGGCCGCGGTGTACCAGACCCGTGAGCTGGCACGCCAGGTGGATTTCCTCTCGGTCGGGTCCAACGACCTGACCCAGTACCTGCTGGCGGTGGACCGCAACAATCCGCGTGTGGCGGACCTCTACGACTTCCTCCACCCGGCTGTACTGCAGGCGCTGCAAAAGGTGGTCGAGGATGCCCATGCCGAGGGCAAGCCGGTGAGCATCTGCGGCGAGATGGCCGGTGACCCGGCGGCCGCCGTACTGCTGCTGGCCATGGGCTTCGACTCGCTGTCGATGAACGCCACCAACCTGCCCAAGGTGAAATGGCTGCTGCGGCAGATCACCCAGAGCAAGGCCAAGGAGCTGCTGAGCCAGGTGATGACCATGGACAACCCGCATCTGATCTACAGCACCCTGCACCTGGCGCTGCGCAACCTGGGGCTGGGACGGGTGATCAACCCGGCCTCCAATATCCAGGCCTGAACAGCCTTCCCCGTATCACGGTCGGGCTACCCGCGTAACGCGACCTCGCCCAGCACCGCGCCATGCGGCCCGAAACTGCGCTCGGTGATAGTCCAGCGGCCATCGCTGCCAAGGTTCAGCACGGTACTGGCGCGGGTGCCGTACGTCTCACCGACGATAAAGGCCGTCGACAGCAGACGCTCCATCTCCAGTCCGACGCCGGTGTCCGGCAGCAGATGATCGGCCGGCTGATGCCTGTCGGCCAGCAGTTCCAGCAGCGCTTCATCCTCGGCATCGATGCGCTCGCTCAGCGCGCTTCTGGCGCGCAGCAGCTTTGGCCAGGGCGTATCGAGATTGGCGTTGGACAGGCCATAGATGCCGCTCTGCAGCTGCCGGGGCCGACCTTCCTGTGAATTGAAATGCCAGAGCTGATGGCGGTCGCCGAGCAGCAGGTTGAAGCCGGCATGCTCGGCGGCGTCGCGCATGATCCGGTCGAGATAGGCCGGCGCCGGATCGTCGCCCAGCAGGTAGCCGGCCGTCAGCGCGCCGCGTGAGCGTCCGGCCTTCTGCGTCAGGTCGCGGATATTGGTGAGTGCTGCGAAGCGGCCCTGTGCTGTGACGCCGAGCCAGGTCCCTCCCGCCTGCAAGTCGCGGCCGGCGAATACCCCGGGGGCATCCGGCCATTCGCCGAGCGCTGCGCAGGGGCGCGCATGGAACTCGTCGCGATTGGACGCCAGGCGCAGCACTGTAGGGCTTTGTGGCTGCCAGGCGAAGACGATCAGACACATGCGCATTCCTCCAGGGACGGAGTCTGGCAGGCTAGCGAGCTGAGCTGCAGGCGGCAACCGTTCCGTCGATCCGCGTGCCGTTGCGCGGGCATTTCCGCTACCATGCCGCTTTGTTTTGGGGGGTGTCGATGGAACTGCTGCTCTATCTGGTGCTGGGCTCGGCTGCCGGTGTGCTGGCTGGTCTGTTCGGCGTGGGCGGCGGTCTGGTCATCGTGCCGGTGCTGGTACTGAGCTTCACTTCCCAGGGCATGGCACCGGAGATTCTTACCCATCTGGCCGTGGGCACCTCGCTGGCGACCATCGTCTTCACCTCGATCAATTCGCTGCTCGAACATCATCGCAAGGGCGCGGTGCGCTGGCCGCTGTTTCGCTGGCTGACCCTGGGCATTCTGCTCGGCACGGTGCTGGGGGCGATGACCGCGGCGTTGATCCAGGGGGCGGTGTTGCAAAGGATCATCGGTACCTTCGCCATCGTCGTTGCCGTGCAGATGGCGCTGGACCTGAAACCCAAGGCCAGCCGAGGTATTCCGGGCAAGCCGACGCTGACGGCAGCCGGCGGAGTGATAGGCTGGGCATCGGCGATCTTCGGCATCGGTGGCGGTTCGCTGACCGTGCCCTTTCTGGTCTGGCGCAGCGTGCCGATGCAGCAGGCGGTAGCGACCTCGGCGGCCTGTGGGTTGCCGATTGCCATCGCCGGGGCGCTGAGTTTCATGTTTACCGGCTGGGGCAATGCGAATCTGCCGTCATGGAGCTTCGGTTTCGTGTACCTCCCGGCGTTGCTGGGCATCGCCCTGACCAGCATGTTCTTTGCCCGTTTGGGCGCGCGCCTGGCTCATCGTCTGTCGCCCTTGCTGCTCAAGCGCCTGTTCGCCCTGCTGCTGCTGAGCGTGGGCGTGAGTTTTTTCATCTAAGGAGTCCTGGATGCTGCCTTATCCGCAGATCGACCCGGTGGCCATTGCCCTCGGCCCCCTGAAAATCCACTGGTACGGCCTGATGTACCTGGTCGGTATCGGTGGAGCCTGGCTGCTGGCGTCGCGCCGGCTGGAGCGCTTCGACGCGACCTGGAGCAAGGACAAGCTGTCCGACCTGGTGTTCTGGGTGGCCATGGGGGTGATTCTCGGCGGGCGCCTGGGCTACGTGCTGTTCTACGATCTGGCGGCCTACATCGCCGAGCCGGTGAAGATTCTGCGGGTCTGGGAGGGCGGCATGTCCTTCCATGGCGGCCTTATCGGGGTGATGCTGGCTACCTGGTGGTTCGGCAAGCGCAACGGCAAGAGCTTCTTCGAACTGATGGACTTCATCGCGCCACTGGTGCCGATCGGTCTGGGCGCCGGGCGGATCGGCAACTTCATCAATGCCGAGCTGTGGGGCAAGGCCACCGATGTGCCCTGGGCGATGATCTTCCCCACCGATCCGCAGCAACTGGCGCGCCATCCCTCGCAGCTCTACCAGTTCGCCCTGGAGGGCGTGGCACTGTTCACCATCCTCTGGTTCTATTCGCGCAAACCGCGTCCGACCATGGCCGTGTCCGGCCTGTTCGCGGCCTGCTACGGCGTGTTCCGCTTCATTGTCGAATTCGTGCGTGTGCCGGATGCCCAGCTGGGCTATCTGGCCTGGGGCTGGCTGACCATGGGGCAGATTCTCTGCCTGCCGATGATCCTCGGTGGCATCGGCCTGATCACCTACGCCTACAAGCGCCAGCCCGTACAAGGAGCCATCTGATGAAGCAGTACCTCGACCTGATGCGCCACGTGCGCGAACACGGCACCTTCAAGGAAGACCGTACCGGCACCGGCACCTACAGCGTGTTCGGTTACCAGATGCGCTTCGACCTGGCCGATGGTTTCCCCATCGTCACCACCAAGAAGTGCCACCTGCGCTCGATCATCCATGAGCTGCTGTGGTTCCTGCAGGGCGATACCAACATCAAGTACCTCAAGGACAACGGCGTCAGCATCTGGGATGAATGGGCCGACGAGAACGGCGACCTCGGTCCGGTCTACGGCTACCAGTGGCGCAGCTGGCCGGCGCCCAATGGCGAGTCCATCGACCAGATCGCCAAGCTGATCGAGATGATCAAAAAGAATCCGGACTCGCGCCGCCTGATCGTCTCGGCCTGGAACCCGGCGCTGGTCGAGCAGATGGCGCTGCCGCCGTGTCATGCGCTGTTCCAGTTCTATGTCGCCGACGGTAAGCTCAGCTGCCAGCTCTATCAGCGCTCGGCGGACATCTTCCTCGGCGTACCCTTCAACATCGCCAGCTATGCGCTGCTGACGCTGATGGTGGCGCAGGTCTGCGGTCTGCAACCGGGCGAGTTCATCTGGACCGGCGGCGACTGTCACCTGTACGCCAACCATATCGAGCAGACCGACCTGCAACTGACCCGCGAGCCGCTGCCGCTGCCGACCATGAAGCTCAACCCCGAGGTGAAGGATTTGCTGGCCTTCCGCTTCGAGGACTTCCAATTGGTGGGGTACGAGGCGCACCCGCATATCAAGGCGCCGGTGGCCGTCTGAGCTGAGCGAGGCTGACTTGCGCCGGCAGGGTGGACGTCAGCCCGGCGGTTGCATGGCGATTTCGCTGCGCAGACGTTCCACTTGTGCGGCACGTTCGGCGTCCTCCAGGCGTGCGCCTGGATTCAGCGATGACCACTGCGGATGCGCCCGCGCCACGTTCAGGGGCGCGGGCAGCCTGCCCTGGCGCCACAGGGTCTCCTGCGGGGCACTGAGGGTGATGGCGTCCATTGCCGCGTGTCCGCGTACGCCCAGCGCCGCCAGCAGTTGCTGCTGACGCAAGGCGAGCAGGCGCAGCACGGCGTCATCGACGGTCAGCTCACGCTGGCCCTTCAATTTTCCCTTCAGTCTTTCCCCGTAATTGCGCAGAGTCTGCGCGCTGCCACCGATCACCGCGCCCAGTGCAGCGGCGGCGCCCATGGTGAGCCCGCCGACCAGCAGGTCGACGCCGACGCCGGTGGCCGCACCTGCAGCCATGCCACCGCCGACCTTGATGCCGAGCTGCTTGAGGGTTTCCGGGTTGAACAGGTCGTCGCCCCAGCGGCCGTCGAGCAGCGGCAGGTCGGCCGCTTTGGCGTCGCTGCTGCGAAAGGCATACAGGCGCAACAACGCTTCTACACAACGCTGTTCACGCTGGCGAATGGCTTCGCGCAGCTCGGCCACTGCCGCCTGCTCTAAAAGTGGTTGAGCGGCGACACTGCGGCGGCAGGCAGCGCAGTCGATCAGCAGTTCGGCGATCAGGCGGTTGCCGGCCTGGCGTCGGGCCTGGCGCTGCGCCTCGTGATCCTCGATCAGGCGTTGCAGTTGCGGGCGCGAACGCTCCAGCAGCAGGGCCAGGCTTTCATAGAGGCGCCGCTCGCCGTCCTCCGGCGGGGCCACGCTGTCGAACGCCACCAGGGCATGCAGGCCAAGGCGGGCCAGTGCTTCGCGCCATTCGCCCTCGCGGTGGCTGGTGCTGGCGACGAAGTTGAGCACCGGCAGCAGAGGACGGCCACACATGTTCAGCACTGCCAGCTCGTCACGGTACTTGGCCAATACCGGTTCGCGCACGTCGATCACGTACAGCCCGGCATCGGAAGCCATGAGCTGACGCAGCACCTTGGCTTCCTGTTCGTAGCGCTGACGAGCTTCGCTGCCTTCAAGAAAACGGGCCAGCCGCGCCGGACCATCCAGGCGTTCGCCCGGGCGGTCGAGGCGTTCCAGGTAGTCGAGCAGGGCGATGGCGTCTTCCAGGCCGGGAGTGTCGTACAGCTCCAGCAACGCCTGACCGTCCACCGACAGGCGTGCGCCCTCGACGTGGCGCGTGGTGCTGGCGCGCGGCGAGACCTCGCCGAACTCGACGTCGCGGGTCAGGGTGCGCAGCAGCGAGGTCTTGCCGACGTTGGTGTGGCCGACCAGGGCGAGTTTCAACGGTTCAGTCATGGCCGCTCTCCAGCCAGCTCAACGGCGCGCTGTCACCATGCGGCAGGCCCAGGGCGGCGAGTGCCTGATGCCAGTCGGCCAGGCGTGCGCTGTCCAGGCTCTCACCGGGTGCGGGGGGCAGTAGCCAGATGCGCGTGGCGGCAGCCGCGCGGGCCAGTTCGCCGAGCAGCGCCAGAGTGCCGCGATCCGGCGAGCGCCGCGGGTCGCAGACGATGGCCAGGCGCTCAGGGGGGAAGCGGGTCAGTTGCTCGAGCAATTGCCGGCGTTGCTCGCGGCTGTCGATCACTCCGGCATCGGCTACGCCCTTTGGCAAGGGCGCCGGTGGCCAGGGGCGACGGTCGTCCAGCTCCAGGCCGAGCAGCAGGGCGCCGCTGCCGGATTGAGTGTTGGCGCCGCCTTGCGGTTGATGCAGCGCTGCCGGGGCCAGATCGCAAACGCCGAGGCGTTCGCTGTCCGGCTGCAGACGCTGGCGCAGCACCTCGTAGCCGGACAGTCCGAGATCCAGGTGCAGTGCGTTCTTGCCAGCCTGCCAGCACCACAGGCACAGCAGCGCCAGCAGCAGACGCGGCAGCAGGCCGTAGACCAGCACCACGCCGATCAGCCAGCCGGCCCAGCTCTGGCGCGCGCCTTCGCTGGCGATGGCGGCATCACCGCTGGCGCGGATGGTGTCGATATCCGGCAGGCTGAAACCGAGCAGGGCGGGCAGGGCGCCGATGGCCTGGGTCAGGGCGATGAAGGTGTCGCCGCCGAGGATGGTGGTTTCCCAGACGAAACCGTAGCGGCGTGTGGCAAGCAACAGCAGCAGGGTGGCCAGGGCCGCAAGCATGGCCAGCGCCCACAGGCCGTTGACCAGCAGGCCCAGGCCCCAGCGGGTCAGGCGCTGGCGTTGCAGCATCAACAGCAGGGCCGGGGCCAGTTGCGCGGCTCTGGCATCGCGCGCGAGCTTCTCGCTGAGCCACAGCCACAGACGACCGAGTGCGCCGGGGTGATCGCGACTCAGCAGCAGGCCGAGCAACCAGCCGAACAGCATCAACAGATTGAGCCCGAGCAGGCTGCCCAGGGCCCAGAACACGTTGACCGGTTGGCGCCCGTCGCCAAGCGCTGCCAGAGCCAGGCCGGCGCCGCTGAGCAGCGCCAGCAGAACGAGCAGCAGAACTGCCAGGCGTGCGCCTTGCAGCCAGTGCAGCAGCGCCTGCCACTGACCATCGCGGCGAGCCAGAAGCAGGGCGCGATGCTGGATGCGTTCGGCCAGCTCGCCCTGCCCAGCGCGGGCCAGGCGATTGGCCTCGGCGTCTTCGAGCGGGCCGGCGTGCTCTTCGCGCAGGCGAATGGTCTCGCTGAGCCAGAGGCGTTGGAACGGCGTAGGGGAGGAGGCGTCTGTCACGCGGCGTCTCGTCGTTCTGATCAGGGGGGTGAGAATAACCCCTGATCCGCCCTGGTGCGAACCCGGGCGGTTTGCCCGGGCGTGCGGGGCTTGATGAACGGGCCGTTGATGTCGGCAGCCTGGCGGCGACGGGGCAGGCCACAGGTGGGCTGCGGGTGCGCCGGGCGCTCTGCTATGCTCGCGGCCATGAAAACCACACTACCCCTTTCTCTTATCGCTGCTCTCGCGCGCAACCGCGTGATCGGTCGCGACAATCAACTGCCCTGGCACCTGCCGGCGGATCTCAGGCATTTCAAGGCCATGACCCTGGGCAAGCCGATCATCATGGGGCGCAAGACCTGGGATTCACTCGGCCGCCCGCTGCCGGGGCGGCTCAATATCGTGGTCAGCCGCCAGCCCGGCCTGACGCTTGAGGGCGCCGAAGTATTCGCCACCCTGGATGCGGCCATCGAGCGGGCTGACGCCTGGGCGCGCGAGAAGGACGCCGAAGAGCTGATGCTGATAGGCGGCGCGCAACTCTACGAACTGGGGCTGGCGCAGGCCGATCGCCTGTATCTGACGCGGGTGGGGCTCGAGCCGGAAGGTGACGCCTTCTTCCCGGAAATAGACGAGGCGGTCTGGCACATGACCTCCAGCGTCGAGCATGCGGCCGCTGCCGAGATGCCGTTCCATGCCTTCGAGGTGTGGGAACGGCGCGGCGCATAAGAATAACGACCTATCCGGCCGTCTCTGCCGCCTGATTCTCCAGTGCGCGGGACGGCCATTGCCTTGCTGCTGCCGTATTTTCTCTGAATCTTGCTGCAGGTATTTCGATGACCGATCAATCGCCCATCGACGCGCGCCCGAACGCCGTCGCCGCACTCTTCGTGCGTCATCCGCTGTGGGAGGATGCACTGGCCTTGCTGTTCGGCACCGCCCTGGTGGCTCTGGGCATCGCCTTCTACTCGCATGCGGGGTTGCTGACGGGTGGCACCGTCGGCATCGCCTTTCTGGCCAACTATCAGGCCGGCTGGCCGTTCGGGCTGGTGTTCTGTCTGGTCAACCTGCCGTTCTACCTGCTTGGTATCTGGCGCATGGGCTGGGGCTTCACCTTGCGCACCGGCTGCGCGGTGCTGCTGGTTTCACTGCTGGCCGAACTGACGCCGCACTGGGTTTCCTTCGCCCACCTCAGCGCACTCTACGCCACGCTGTTCGGTGGCGCGGCGATGGGCCTCGGGCTGCTCATGCTGTTTCGTCACCGCGCCAGTCTGGGGGGAGTGAACATTCTCGCCCTGTACATGCAGGAGCGCTTCGGCCTGCGTGCAGGCGCCGTGCAGATGGCCATCGACGCGGGCATCGTCCTGGCGGCCATCTTCGTGGTGTCGCCGGACAAGGTGCTGCTGTCGGTGCTGGGCGCGGTGATGCTCAATCTGGTGCTGGCGATCAATCACCGGACGGATCGTTACGTGGGCGTCAGTTGAGCCCTGCAACGAACGAGGGGCTGTCTCGCTGGAGGCAGCCCCTCGTCGGGTTTTGCGACGATCAGATCACTTCGGTGAACTGGATGATCTCGACCCAGTAACCGTCCGGGTCCTTGATGAAGGCGATGTCGCGCATGCGGCCGTCAGTGAGGCGCTTCTGGAAGTCCACGCCGAGGTCTTCGAAGCGCTGGCAGGCGGCCTTGATGTCCGGTACCGATACGCACAGATGGCCAAAGCCGCGCGGGTCGCTGTTGCCGCTGTGGTAGGAGAACTCCGGATCCTTCTCGGTGCCGTAGTTGTAGGTCAGCTCCAGCACGCCGGGGATGGATTTGCGCCACTGATGGCGTGCGGCCGGGTCAGCCGGGATCTGCGATTTGTCGGCAATCAGGGCCAGGAAGTACAGGCTGAATTCGGCCTCGGGGAAATCCTTCTTCTCCAGCAGGGTGAAACCCAGCACGCGGGTGTAGAAATCCAGCGACTTTTGCAGATCCTTCACGCGGATCATGGTGTGGTTGTAGACGAAGTCGGCGGTGGCAGCGTCGGGTTTGGCGGTCACGCCGGGGATGGCGTTGAGCTCGTCGAGGGTCATGGGATTCTCCATCAGGCGGGAAAAAGACTGTATCTGCCTAGATGGCCTCGAAATGTGCTTTTTTCAAGGGACAGACGGTAAGCCTTTGCCTTAGTAAGCCTGTCGCCTTCTATTCAGAGCAGCGGTGATGTCGGGTTTGTTGTAGGAGCGGCTTTAGCCGCGATTGACCTGGAGACGCAAAAGCATCGTGGCTGAAGCCGCTTCTACGGCTCGTGCCAGCGTGCAGGGTGGCTTCAGACCAGCAGCGTGATCAGCTCGGCGCGTGCCCGGTCATCCTCGATATGCAGGATGCCCACACCGACACGCAGCTTGAAACGCCTTGGCCCGGCGCTGCCCGGATTGAGGTAGAGCACGCCGTCACGTACCTCGTGCAGCGGTTTGTGCGAATGGCCGGCGATTACCACGTCGATGCCTGCTGCCTTGGGATCAATGGCCAGCTGCTTGAGGTCATGCAGTACATAGAGGTTGACCGCGCCGAAGCGCAGGGTCAGGTTTTCCGGAATCGCATCGGCCCAGGCGGCCTGGTCGTTGTTGCCACGCACTACCGACAGCGGTGCGATGCGTCCCAGTTCGGCAAGAATGGACGGCCCGCCGATATCGCCGGCGTGAATCAGATGATCGACGCCCTGCAATGCCGCCAGTGCTTCGGGCCGCAGCAGGTTGTGGGTGTCGGCGATCAGGCCGATGCGCATGGGACTCTCCCGTGATGAGCGAGAAGCCAGCTTGCGGCCGAACACGCCTCAATGCAAAACCTGCGGGCAATAAAAAGCCCGGCACCATGGCCGGGCTTTCATCTGCTGCAGCGATCAGCCGTCGAGCAGCGCCTTGTTGCGCACCGCGCCCTTGTCGGCGCTGGTGGCGAGCAGGGCGTAGGCTTTCAGGGCGGTGGTCACCTTGCGTGCGCGCGGTTGCGCCGGCTTCCAGCCTTTCTTGTCCTGTTCGGCGCGGCGGGCGGCCAGTTCTTCATCGCTGACCAGCAGGTTGATGCTGCGGTTGGGGATGTCGATGAGGATCTTGTCGCCGTCGTTGACCAGGGCGATGGCGCCGCCCGAGGCGGCTTCCGGCGAGGCGTGACCGATGGACAGGCCCGACGTGCCACCGGAGAAACGGCCGTCGGTGAGCAGGGCGCAGGCCTTGCCCAGGCCCTTGGACTTCAGGTAGCTGGTCGGGTAGAGCATTTCCTGCATGCCCGGGCCGCCCTTTGGGCCTTCGTAGCGGATGATGACGATATCGCCGGCTTTCACCTCGTCGCCGAGGATGCCCTTGACCGCGCTGTCCTGGCTCTCGAACACCTTGGCGGTGCCTTCGAATACGTGGATCGACTCGTCGACGCCGGCGGTCTTCACCACGCAGCCGTCGAGGGCGATGTTGCCGTACAGCACGGCCAGGCCGCCTTCCTGCGAGTAGGCGTGCTCGACGCTGCGGATACAGCCGTTCTCACGGTCGACGTCCAGGCTCGGCCAGCGGGTGCTCTGGCTGAACGCGGTCTGGGTGGGGATGCCGGCAGGGCCTGCCTTGAAGAAGTGGTGAACCGCTTCGTCCCTGGTCTGGGTGATGTCCCACTGGGCGATGGCTTCGGCCATGTTCGGGCTGTGTACGGTCGCTACGTCCGTGTGCAGCAGGCCGCCGCGGGCCAGTTCGCCGAGGATGGAGAAGATGCCGCCGGCGCGATGCACGTCTTCCATGTGGTACTTCTGGATGTTCGGCGCCACCTTGCACAGCTGCGGCACCTTGCGCGACAGGCGATCGATGTCGCGCAGATCGAACGGCACTTCCGCCTCCTGCGCAGCGGCCAGCAGGTGCAGGATGGTGTTGGTCGAACCGCCCATGGCGATGTCCAGCATCATGGCGTTCTCGAACGCCTTGACGTTGGCGATGTTGCGCGGCAGTACCGACTCGTCGCCTTTCCCGTAGTAGCGCTGGCACAGCTCGACAGCCAGGCGGCCGGCGCGCAGGAACAGCTGCTCGCGGTCGCTGTGGGTGGCCAGGGTCGAGCCGTTGCCCGGCAGGGACAGGCCCAGGGCCTCGGTCAAGCAGTTCATCGAGTTGGCGGTGAACATGCCGGAGCAGCTGCCGCAGGTCGGGCAGGCGCTGCGCTCGTATTCGGCGACTTTTTCGTCGGAGGCGCTGGAGTCGGCAGCGATCACCATGGCGTCGACCAGGTCCAGGCCGTGGCTGGCCAGCTTGGTCTTGCCGGCTTCCATCGGGCCGCCGGAGACGAAGACCACCGGGATGTTCAGGCGCAGGGCGGCCATCAGCATGCCGGGGGTGATCTTGTCGCAGTTGGAGATGCAGACGATGGCGTCGGCGCAGTGGGCGTTGACCATGTACTCCACGGAGTCGGCGATGATCTCGCGGCTCGGCAGCGAATAGAGCATGCCGTCGTGGCCCATGGCGATGCCGTCGTCGACGGCGATGGTGTTGAATTCCTTGGCCACGCCGCCGGCTTTCTCGATCTCGCGGGCTACCAGTTGGCCCAGGTCCTTCAGGTGCACGTGGCCGGGCACGAACTGGGTGAAGGAGTTGGCGATGGCGATGATCGGTTTCTTGAAGTCTTCGTCCTTCATCCCGGTGGCGCGCCACAGAGCGCGGGCGCCGGCCATGTTGCGGCCGTGGGTGGAGGTCTTCGAGCGGTAATCGGGCATGACGGTATTCCTGCGACTAATTCGGTTATGTGTGCGGTGAGCGTCGTCGAGCGGCAGATCGCCGCGGTGTCAGGAGGCTGCATGACGAAACGGGATCACCGTTCGTACGGCCGGGGCTCACGGGCCCGCCGGAGGATTTCTGGCGAGGAATGCTGCGATTCTACGCCCGCCGAGGCGGGCGGGGAAAGGTCGAAGGTCGAGGCTGCCCGGGCGGGTGCTTACTGAGGAATTTCGATGCCGCGCATGCGTTCGGCGCGGCGACGCAGCAGCTCGATGGTCACCAGCAGGGCGATGGACACCAGAATCAGCAGCGTGGCGATGGCCAGGATGCTCGGATTGATCTGCTCGCGCAGGCCCGAGAACATCTGCCGCGGGATGGTGCGTTGTTGCGGGCCGGCCATGAACAGGATCACCACCACTTCATCGAACGAGGTGATGAAGGCGAACAGCGCGCCGGAAATGACCCCGGGGCGGATCAGCGGCATGATCACGTCGAAGAACACGCGAACAGGCGTGGCGCCCAGATTCAGCGCGGCGCGTGCCAGGCTGTAGTCAAAGCCGGTCAGCGTGGCGGTGACGGTGATGATGACGAAGGGCGTACCCAGCGCGGCGTGTGCCAGGATCACCCCGAGGTAGCCGCCGGCCAGACCGAGATCCGAATAGAAGAAGAACATGCCGGCTGCGGTGATGATCAGGGGCACGATCATCGGCGACAGCAGCAGGGCGGTGATGAAACGACGAAACGGCATCTCATCACGTGCCAGGCCGACAGCAGCGACGGTACCGAGCACGGTGGCAAGGAGAGTGGAAAAGATGCCGATGAGGAAGCTGTTCTTGATCGCCAGCACCCATTTGGGGTCGTTGAAAACCTCCCGGTACCAGCGCAGCGAATAGGCCTCCGGGTCCAGCTTGAGCATGCCTTCGGTGAAGCTGAAGAACGGCTCGGAGTTGAACGACAGCGGCACGATCACCAGGATCGGCAGGATCAAAAACAGCAGCACCAGCCAGGAGCCGGCCTTGAGCAGCCAGTTGCCGAGGTGGTGCCAGAGGCCGTAGTAGGCGGGAATCTTCATCGTGTACTTATCCCAACTTGATATTGCTGGCGCCGACGAAGCGGTCGTACACCCAGTACAGCAGCAGGATCAGCCCCAGCAGCAGCGAGCCGAGCGCGGCGGCCAGCTCCCAGTTGTTCGAGCGCTGCATGTGGAAGGCGATGATGTTGCTGATCATCTGCCCGTCGGTACCGCCGACCAGCGCCGGGGTGATGTAGTAACCAACCGAAATGATGAACACCAGCAGGGCTCCGGCGCTGAGACCGGGCAGGGTCATCGGGAAATAGATGCGGATGAACGCCGGGATCGGCTTGTCGCCGAGGCTGAGCGCGGCGCGCATGTAGCTGGGGTCGATGCTGCGCATGACGCTGTACAGCGGCAGGATCATGAACGGCAGCAGGATATGGGTCATGGCCACCACGGTGGCGAACGAGGTGTAGAGCATCTCGAAGGGTTGGCGGGTGAGGCCGATGCCCATGAGGAAGGAGTTGATCACGCCGTTGGTCTGCAGCAGCGCGATCCAGGCGGTGGTGCGCACCAGCAGCGACGTCCAGAACGGCAGCAGCACCAGAACCAGCAGCAGGTTGGCGCGGTTCGACGGCAGGCCGGCCAGGTAGTAGGCCAGCGGATAGCCGAGCAGGGCGCAGAGCAGTGTGATGACCAGCGCCATGCTCAGGGTCTTGGAATACAGTTGCAGGTAGATCTGCGTGTCCTGGCGCACCTGGATGCCCTCGTCGGGGTGCATCTCCAGGTCCAGTGCGGTCAGGTAGTAGTCGTAGGTATAGACCTTGCCGGCACGCTCGATGGCGTACCACAGCTCGGGTTTGCTCCAGTTGCGATGGGCATCGAGCAGCGTCTGTATGCCCTGGGTCTGCAGCTTCTGTTCGTCCAGCCGGCCGACACGGCGGGCGGTGGATTTGACCACGCTGGACATGCCGGTATAGGCGCGGTTGAACTCTTCGGACAGCTTGCCGGACAGGCGTTGTTCGTTGAGCCCGTGCAGTTCCGTGACGAAGACCTGCAGGGTCTTTTCGTCCGGCAGTTGCTTGTGATCTTCCCAGCGCTCGAGTTCGGCCAGGGTCAGGGGAATCAGTTCGGCCACGGTCGGGTGGTACACGCTGCGCCACAACATGGTGCCGATCGGAACGACGAAGGTCACGAGGATGAACAGCAGCAGGGGCGCCACGAAGGCAAACGCCAGCAGCCGTTTGCGGCGATGGGCCGTGGCGGCCTGGTGGGCCTCGCCGACGGTCAGGGAATGCAGAAGTGCACTGCGGGCAGGCATTTTCTCTCCTTGGCCGCCTCGCCCGTTGGGCGAGGCGGCGACTGCGTCACTTCAACAGCCACTCGTTGAACTTCTCACCCAGCGATTCGCCGTAGTCAGCCCAGAACTCGGAGCCGGCCTGGATGCCTTTATCCAGATGCGCGGTCGGCAGGTGCGGAGCGGCGGCCGGGTCGGTCAGCGGCATGGACGACTTGCGGGTCGGGCCGTAGGCCACGTCGGGCATGCCGGCCAGCGGCTTGGAACCGGTGGCGTACTTGATGAACTCCATGGCCAGCTCTTTCTTCTTCGAGCCCTTGACGATGGCCCAGGCGTCGAGGTCGTAGACGTGGCCGTCCCAGACGATCACGAACGGCTTCTTCTCCTGCACGATGGAGTCGTAGAAGCGGCCGTTGGCCGACTGCACCAGCACCGCGCCGCCGTCGTTGAGCAGTTGCGGGGCCTGCGACCAGGAGTCGAACCAGACGATGTCCTTCTTGATGCTGTCGAGCTTGGCGAAGGCGCGTTGCTGGCCTTCAGGCGTGGACAGCACTTCGTAGACCTCCTCGGGTGCTACGCCGTCGGCCATCAGCGCCCATTCCATGTTCACCTGCGGGCGTTTGCGCATGGCGCGCTTGCCCGGAATCTTGCTCAGGTCGAAGAAGTCGCCGATGCTTTCGGCCTTGGTGCCGCCAATGGTGCCTTCATTGAAGGCGAACACCACGGACCAGACGATGTTGCCCACGGCGCATTCACTGGCCAGGGCCTCGGGGATGAAGTCCTTTGCCGCCGGGGTGCCGTCAATGCCGGCCGGCAGCACGCTGTGGTCGAGGGTTTCCAGCAGGCCTTCGGAGCAGGCGCGCTCGAGGTCGATCACTTCGAAGTCGACCACGTCCCACTGGATGTTGCCCGACTCGACCTGGGCCTTGATCTCGGCCACGCCACCGGAGTAGTCCTCGAACAGCACCTTGACGCCGGTGTCCTTCTGATAGGGATCGATGACGTGCTTCTTCTGCGCGGCACCGTAAGACCCGCCCCAGGACACCGCGGTGAGGCTTTCCTGAGCCGTGGCGCTGCTTGCTGTGAAACCCAATGCCGCCACCAGGGCAAAGGTGGAAACGCTGGTAGTCAGTGATCTAGCCATTGCTGTGCTCCATTTGCTTCTACTAGTTGTGTGGGATCAGAGCGTCGCAGGCACTTCCGATCGGTCCAGGGCCTGGCTGTCTTCCGGCAGCCAAGTCAGGGCGACCTCTTCCTGAGCGCTGAGTTGCGGGGCTGAACTGTCGTTCAGATTCTTCACCACCAGCTCGTTGCCGCTGGCGGTTTCGAAGTGGTAGCGGATGTATTCGCCGACGTAATGCCGTGTGACGAAGCGTGCCGAGACCTGATTGCCGGCGCCGCCATGGCGGTTGGTGAAGTTGAGCTTCTCCGGGCGTACCGACACGGTGGTGGGCTGGCCGATCTCGGCGCAGTTGGCCTTCAGCGCTGTGACCACGCCGCCATCAAGCAGGCGCACGGTGACACGGTCGTCGGACACGCTCTCGATCACGCCGGGCAGCTTGTTGCTCTCGCCGATGAAGTCGGCGACGAACAGGTTGGCCGGACGCTCGTAGAGCACATGCGGCGCCGCGCATTGCTGCACCACACCGTTGTTGAACACGGCGATGCGGTCGCTCATGGTCAGCGCTTCGGTCTGATCGTGGGTCACGTAGATCACGGTGAAACCTAGCTGCTCGTGTAGACGCTTGATCTCGAACTGCATCTGCTCGCGCAGTTTCTTGTCCAGCGCGCCAAGCGGTTCGTCCATCAGCACGATGTCCGGGGCGAAGATCAGCGCGCGAGCCAGGGCCACGCGCTGGCGCTGACCGCCGGACAGCTGGCCGGGATAGCGCCCGCCGAATGCCTGCAGTTCGACCAGCGCAAGATACTGGTCGACCTTGGCGCTGATTTCGTCCTTGGGCAGTTTGCGGATCTTCAGCGGGTAGGCGAGGTTCTCGCGGATGGTCATGTGCGGGAACAGCGCGTACTGCTGGAAGACCATGCCGATGTTGCGGTCGTAGGGGGCGATGCTGGTGACGTTGCGGCCATTGATCAGGATCTCGCCGCTGGTCACGTCTTCGAACCCGGCGAGCATCATCAGGCAGGTGGTTTTGCCGGAGCCAGAGGGGCCGAGCAGGGTGATGAATTCGCCCTTGGCCACGTTGAGGTTGAAGTCCTTGACCACCAGGGTTTTGTGATCGTAGGTCTTCTTGACGTTGGTGAATCGCAGGAACGCGTCGTTCCCAGCCTGCGCAGTCATATTCCTCCCCGCTATCGGCAATCTGGAGCCGGCTCGTGGCCAAGGCTCCAACTTCTATAGTCGAGTCACCTCCTTCGTGGGCGGTGATCCTTTATGTCTATAGCCAAAAGCAATAAGCAAGCCAGATGATGGCTTTTCGCTGATAGCGCTCTGCTATGCAGCTTAAAGCCTAGTCCATGCTGGAGGAGATGCGAGGCGGGTGTGGAAGGAGGTAACAGCGGGTGGGGGAAGGGGCACCTGCCGAAACGCACTCGGCAGGTGCAGATTGCTCAACTGTTGGGCAGCAGACGTACGGTCAGGCTCTTGATGTAGCGGGTTTCGTTGATCGCCGGGTGTACGGGGTGGTCCGGGCCCTGGGCGCCGCGCTCGAGCAGCTGGATATTGCGGTCCAGATGGCGCGCGCTGGTCAGCAGGATGTTCTGCAGGTGGTCTTCCTCCAGGTGCATGGAGCAGCTGGCGCTGACCAGGATGCCGTCCTTGTTGAGCAGGCGCATCGCGGTTTCATTGAGACGACGGTAGGCGGCCTCGCCGTTCTTGATGTCCTTCTTGCGCTTGATGAAGGCGGGTGGGTCGGCGATGACCACATCGAAGCGCTCTTCGGCAGCCTTGAGTTCCCGCAGCGCGGCGAACACGTCGCCCTCGACGCAGGTGACCTTCTCGGCGAAGCCGTTGAGCGTGGCGTTGCGCTCCACGCCGTCGAGCGCGAAGCCGGAGGCGTCCACGCAGAACACTTCGCTGGCGCCGAATGCCGCCGCCTGCACGCCCCAGCCGCCGATGTAGCTGAACAGGTCGAGCACGCGCTTGCCCTTGACGTAGGGTGCCAGACGCGCGCGGTTCATGCGGTGGTCATAGAACCAGCCGGTCTTCTGCCCTTCGATCACCGGTGCCTCGAACTTCACCCCGTTCTCTTCCAGTGCCACCCACTCCGGCACTTCGCCGTAGACGGTTTCCACGTAGCGCTCGAGGCCTTCGGCGTCGCGCGCGCTGGAGTCGTTCTTGAGCAGGATGCCGCTGGGCTTGAGCACCTGGATCAGTGCAGCGAGCACGTCGTCCTTGTGCGCTTCCATGGTGGCCGAGGCCAGCTGCACCACGAGGATATCGAAGAAACGGTCGACCACCAGGCCCGGCAGCAGATCGGAGTCGCCGTACACCAGGCGGTAGCAGGGTTTGTCGAACAGGCGCTCGCGCAGGCTCAGAGCAACGTTGAGGCGGTGTACCAGCAGGGATTTGTCCAGCACGTGCTTGACGTCTCGCGACAGCAGGCGGGCGCAGATCAGATTGTTCGGGCTCATGGCGACGATGCCCAGCGGTTTGCCGCCGGCCGCTTCGAGAATGGCCTGGTCGCCGGCTGTGAAGCCATGCAGCGGGGTGGCGGCGACATCGATCTCGTTGCTGTACACCCACAGATGGCCGGCGCGCAGGCGTCGGTCGGCGTTGGCTTTCAGGCGCAGACTGGGCAGGGAAGACATGAGTTCGGGCTCCGCAGGGCAAAGAGCGGGATTATAGCGGTTTGCACGCAGGCCAGGCGGTTACAAAAGTCGACAGCGGGCCTGCCGGTGCTTTCGCTAGACTGTGCGCCATTTCTCACCCTGCGCGATTTCGATCCATGACTTACGAACTTACCGCCGAACAGATTCAGCAATTTCTGCAGGGAATCAGCGTACCGCCGCAACCGCAGATCATGGTCGATCTGCAGATGGAACAGATCATGCCCAACCCGGATCTGCGCAGCATCGCCAAGCTGATCAGTCAGGACCCGGGGCTTTCCGGTGCGCTGTTGAAAATCGTCAATTCGCCGCATTTCGGCCTGACCAACCGCATCGCCTCCATCCAGCAGGCGGTCAACCTGCTGGGCTGCAATACCGTGATCAACCTGATCAATGCGCAATCGATCAAAGGCGAGCTGACCGACGAAGCGATCCTGGTGCTCAACCGCTTCTGGGACAGCGCTCAGGATGTGGCGATGACCTGCCTGACTCTGGCCAAGCGTCTCGGCTATCACTCGCCTGACGAAGCCTACAGCCTCGGGCTGTTCCACGATTGCGGCGTTCCACTGATGCTCAAGCGCTTTCCCAACTACATGCAGGTGCTGGAGGAAGCCTATGCCAGCGCCAGTGACGAGCGCCGCGTGGTCGATACCGAGAACCGCCTGCTGACCACCAACCACGCCGTGGTGGGTTACTTCACCGCACGTTCCTGGCGCTTGCCGGCGCACCTGTGCGAGGTCATCGCCAACCACCACAATGCCCTGTCCATCTTCAGTGACGACTCGGGGCGCGATGCGCAACTCAAGACGCTGCTGGGCATCCTGAAAATGGCCGAACACATCTGCGCGACCCACCGCGTGCTGGGCGGCCAGCCCATCGACATGGAGTGGCAGCACATCGCGCAGCCGATTCTCGAATACGTGGGGCTGTCGGAGTACGACTTCGAGAACCTGCGTGAAAGCATTCGCGACCTGACCATGCTTTGAGCCTGCGCGGCGCATTGCTGTCGCCGCTTGCGCAACCCGGCGCGCGCTACCGCTTTGCGCGCCGCTCCTGCTAAGGTGGCGAACCGCCGTTTTCCTGCCGTATTGCCATGCCCGAATTACCCGAAGTCGAAACAACCCGCCGTGGTATCGCCCCCTACCTTGAGGGGCAGCGCGTCAGTCGTGTGATCGTTCGTGAGCGCCGCCTGCGCTGGCCGATTCCCGAGGATCTGGACGTACGTCTGTCCGGCCAGCGCATCGAGTGTGTCGAGCGGCGCGCCAAATACCTGCTGATCAAGGCCGAGGCCGGCAGTCTGATCGGCCATCTGGGCATGTCCGGCAGTCTGCGTCTGGTCGAGTGCGGGTTGGCGGCGGCCAAGCACGAGCATGTGGATATCGAACTGGAGTCCGGTCTGGCGCTTCGCTATACCGACCCGCGCCGTTTCGGCGCGCTGCTCTGGAGCGAGGACCCGTTGCGCCATGAGCTGCTCAGCAAGCTCGGCCCCGAGCCGCTGGGCGGGCTGTTCGATGGCGAGCGGCTGTTCCAGCTGTCGCGTGGACGCAGCATGGCAGTCAAGCCCTTCATCATGGACAACGCCGTGGTGGTGGGGGTGGGCAACATCTACGCCACCGAAGCGTTGTTCGCCGCCGGTATCGATCCGCGTCGCGAGGCCGGCTCGATCTCGCGAGCGCGCTACCTGCGCCTGGCCGAGGAGATCAAGCGCATCCTCGCTCACGCCATCGAGCGCGGCGGCACCACGTTGCGTGACTTCGTCGGCGGCGACGGCCAGCCCGGCTACTTCCAGCAGGAGCTTTTTGCCTATGGGCGTGGCGGGGAATTCTGCAAGGTCTGTGGCAGCACCCTGCGAGAGGTCAAACTGGGGCAGCGCGCGAGTGTGTACTGTCCCAAGTGCCAGCGTTGAGAACCTGTCCGCGATCTGCCGCGGGTCGGCCCGTTTTTGCCTTGTATGGCTCTAGCTCGCAGCTCGTAAAACAGGTTCTGGTATGAAAACAACAAGAAATACCGAGGTTGATCGATGTCCGGTAACTACTTGCCCTCCAATCCAGCCGCCGAATGGCTGGGGCGCAGCGTACTGAAACTGATGGGCTGGCGGATCGAGGGCGAGCTGCCGAAGCTCGACAGGTTCGTCGCTATCGGCGCCCATCACACGTCCAACTGGGACTTCGTGATCTTCATCGCACTGAAGTTCGTGCTCCGTCTCAATGCCCGCTGGTTCGGCAAGCACAGCATCTTCCGCTGGCCCTTCGGAGGCCTGATGCGCAGCTGGGGCGGCATCCCGATCCGTCGGGACCGCAAGCTCAATACCGTCGAACAGGCGGTGCAGGCCTTTCGTGAGCACGATCAGTTCATTCTGGTGCTGTCGCCCGAAGGTACGCGCAAGAAGGTCGAGCGCTGGAAGATGGGCTTCTACCACATCGGCCTGGGTGCTGGTGTGCCCATCGTGCTGGGCGCGCTGGATTACCAGAACCGGCGTGTGGTGATTGGCCCGACCTTCCACCCCACGGGTGACGAAAAGGCCGATCTGAAGACCATTCTGGCGTTCTTTCGCCCGTATGTGCCGAAAAAGCCGGAGTACGCCTTTCATGGCGATTGACGTCCGTCACGCTGACAATTACCAATGCGCTGTTATAGTTACTGGCACTTTCCCGAATAACCTGAAGGATTGATCCATGAAAGCGTTCCGCACTTCCGCTGTTGTCCTGGCGCTGACCACTGGCCTGCTGGCGCTCTCGGCGCAAGCGGATGTGGTTCAGCAGAACGCCAGCGGTGATCCTCTCTACACCGTCGAAGCGCCCAAGGGCTATGCCATGGTAGGTGACCTGATCATCGCCCGCCCGCTGCTGATCGGCGCCACTGCCATCGGCGCTGCAGCCTTCATCGTCAGCCTGCCGTTCACCGCGCTGGGCGGCAATGTCGGCGAGGCGGCGCAGTCCCTGGTGGTCGAGCCGGGCAAAGAAGCCTTCGTGCGCTGCCTGGGCTGCACCAGCAGCGGCTACAAGCAAGACTGATTCGCTGTAACCTGCTTGTCGCGGCCCCTTGCCTCCTATCGAGGCGAGGGGCCGTTTACGTTTGAACGCCAGGAAAGGAAGAGGCAGTGGTAATGAAGTCCCTGCGCTGGGTGATGTTGTCGCTGGTGATGGCGGGGTTGATCACCTCGTTCTGGTTCAGCCAGGGTTGGCTGCAGCTGTGCGCGGGTCTGGCGATCTTCCTGTTCGGCATGCAGTGTCTGGAAGAGGGGCTGCGGCAGCTGGCGGGCAGCAAGCTGGAACAGGTGCTCGGGCACAGCACTTCGACGCCCTTCAAGAGCCTGTTGTTCGGCGTCGGCGGCACCCTGCTGCTGCAGTCGAGCACGCTGGTGTCGCTGCTGACCATCGCCTTCATCAGTACCGGGCTGATCCAGCTGGCCGGCGGTATCGCCATCCTCTTCGGCGCCAACCTTGGTGCCACCAGCGGTATCTGGCTGCTGGCACTCGCCGGGCAGAACCTCAGCCTCAGCCCCCTGGCATTGCCTCTGATGGTGTTCGGTGTGCTGGCCGGCTTCTTCGGCCCCAGGAGCAAGGCAGCCGGGCGCATCGTGCTGGGCATTGCCTTCATCTTTCTCGGCATCGACCAGATCAAGGAAGGTTTCGCCAGCTTCGGTGACGGTCTGGACATGACCGGCTATCAGGAAGGTGGCCTGCGCGGCGCACTGCTGTTCACCGCCATCGGCATGGCCATCACCGTGGTGCTGCAATCGAGTCACGCCACGCTGATGCTGACCCTGGCGGCCCTGGCCGGTGGTCAGCTGGAACTGGGCCAGAGTCTGGCCATCGCCATTGGCTCCAACGTCGGCAGTAGCGTCACCACCGGCTTCGTCGGTTCGCTGGGTGGCAATCGCAGCGGTCAGCGCCTGGCGCTGGCGCATGTGCTGTTCAATATCACCACCGGCATACTCGCCTTCTGTCTGCTCAGCCCGCTGACCTGGTTGGTTCACGCGTTGGCCGAACCGCTGGGACTGGGTGACAACAGCCTGATCCAGCTGGCGATGTTCCATACGCTGTTCAATGCCATGGGCGTGGCACTGTTCTGGCCGTTGCAGGGCCGCCTGGCTACCTGGCTGCTTCGCTGGCTGCCGGAGCGGGTCGAACCGCCGGTGCTGATCACCGAGCTGGCACCCGAGCAGATCGTCGAGCCCGAGCGTACCCGCGCCCGCTACCTGAATGAGCGCGCGCTGGATTCGGTGGACGCAGCCGCCAGCGCGGTGGTGATGGAGCTGGGCCACCTTGGTCGCCTGAGCCTCGAGGTGATCTGCCATGCGCTCTATCTGCCGGTGGATCAGCTGGCGCATGTCCGCGGCGACGAGCAGCTGCTGCAGAGCAAGCCCACGCACGGAGGCTTCGATGCGCAGCATCTGTACCAGCTGCATATCAAGGGCGTGTATGGCGATCTGCTGAGCTTCATGGGCCGGATGGAGCTGCCCATGGACGAAGCGCACCAGCAGTTCTGGGTGAGTTGCCAGCTGGCGGCCTTGCAGCTGGTGGACGCGGTCAAGGACGCCAAACATCTGCAGAAGAACCTTGGCCACTACCTCGACGCTCCGCCCTCGGCCGCGCGTCATGCCTATGTGGAGCTGCGTCGCCACCTGCTCGCCACGCTGCATGAAGTGCGTGAACTGGCGCGCTCCGACATGCCGGACGAGATGTGGCAATCGCGCCTGCGCTGGCTCGACGATCAGGCGGCGGGCTTCGATGCTCAGTTCCGTCAGCGCCTGTTTGCCGATGTGCGCAGCGGTCGCCTGGACGGCCTGCAGACCAGCTCGCTGATGAACGACCTGGGCTATGTCAGCCGCATCTTCCAGAGCCTGCGCAACGTCCTCATGCTGGGCAGCGAGCAGGCACTGTTCCGTGAGTTGCGCAAGTTCGGCGAGGATCAGGAGAGCCTGATCCAGCTCTCCTGACGCAAGACGTAGCCCGGATGAAGTCCGGGGCTTTGCTCGGTTTCCCCGGATTTCATCCGGTCTGGCGCCACATTCGGTCGATGCACCTCAGGGAATCGCCGAGCCTATCCCGCGCGGATCACTGGCCGCCTGCACTTCGCCGCTGACCTTGTCCCAGAACAGCACCTGCTGGTTGCCGTACTGCCGGTCCAGGCGCTTGAGTTCGTAGCCGCGTTGCTGCAGCTCGGCGATCTGCTCATCGCTGAAGGCATCCGGTTCGTGCTCGATCACATCGGGCATGTACTGGTGGTGATAGCGCGCCACCGCCGGCCAGCGTTCGACAGGCTGGTCGTCCAGGTACTCGAGCATCGACAGCAGCACCATGCTCGGAATGCGACTGCCACCCGGTGTACCGAAGGCGGCGAACTCGTCATTGCTCTCGAGAAAGCTCGGGCTCATCGACGACAGCGGGCGCTTGCCGGCGGCGATGGCGTTGGCCTGGCTGCCGATCAGGCCATAGGCGTTGGAGCCGGCCACGTCCGCGGCGAAGTCGTCCATCTCGTCATTGAGCAGCACGCCGGTGCCGGGGACGGTATAGGCGGCGCCGAACGGCAGGTTGATCGACAGCGTGGCGGCGACCGCGTTGCCCTCGGCATCGAGCACGGCGAAATGCGTGGTGTGATCGCCTTCATGCCAGGTGCCGGCAGGCGGCAGGCTGGAGCTGGGGGTTGCCTGCTCGGGCTCGATGCTGCCTGCAAGTACGGCCAGGTGTCCCGGCGAAAGCAGTTGTTCCTCGGGGTTTCTGACGAAGTCGGGGTCGCCCAGCAGGCCACGGTCACGGTAGGCGCGGCGCAGCGCCTCGACCACGTAGTGCACGCGCTGCACCGGTTGGGCATCGCGCCAGGGCAGCTGTTGCAGCATTGCCAGGCTCTGCGCCAGCGCAATGCCACCGGCCGAGGGCGGCGGTGCGCTGATCAGCTCGCGGCCATCGTCCAGAGTGAAACGCAGCGGCGTGCGGCGGGCGATGCGGTATTCGCGCAGGTCATCCAGAGTCCAGATGCCGCCGGCATGGCGTACGCCGCTCACCAGCCGCTCGGCGACCGGGCCGCTGTAGAAGCCCGCCCGGCCCTGTGTGGCCAGCGCCTGCAAAGTGGCGGCGAGATCGGGCTGGCGCAGCAGATGGCCTTCGGCGGGGACTTCGCCCTGGTGGAGAAACAGCCGGGCGCTCTCGGCGTCATCACGTAGTGCCGCCAGGCGCCAGGTCGCGCGTTCGCGGTAGACGCGGTCCACCGCGAAGCCCTCGCTGGCCAGGCGAATCGCCGGAGCCAGGCTGGTTTTCAGCGGCAGGCGGCCGTGCTGCTCGGCCAGTTCGGCCAGTGCCGCCGGCAGCCCCGGAATGGCAGCAGCCAGTGCGCCATTGAGCGCCAGTTCGCGTTGTACCTTGCCGTCGCGCACATAAAGATCCGGCCTGGCTTCCAGCGGGGCGCGCTCACGGGCATCGAGGAAGTCGTAGCGCGGGGTTTCGCCGGCGCTGCGCAGCAGAAAGAAACCGCCACCTCCGAGACCCGAGCCGTAAGGCTCGACCACGGCCAAAGCGGCGCTGGCAGCGATGGCGGCATCGAAGGCATTGCCGCCGGCGTCGAGCATCCGCTGCGCGGCGGCTGTGGCGGCGGGGTGGGCAGTGGCAATGGCGGGTTGCTGCGGGGCGGCCTGAGCCAACAGGCTGGCGCCGAGCAACAGGGTCGATAGCAGGAGTTTGCGCAACATGCGATCTACCGGAGGCGGCTGAATGAAACTGGCAGCTTAACAGCCTGGTTCCGGCGAAGGCACGACGACAGGAAAGCGGGAGGCCGCCGGCCTCCCGGAGCGGTCAGGCCTTGCCGGTGATGATGCGGTACTTCTGCATCAGCTCATCCCTGCTCTCGACGTTGTTCTCGTCGAGCGGAATGCAGTCGACCGGGCAGACCTGCTGGCATTGCGGCTCATCGTAGTGGCCGACGCACTCGGTGCACAGGTTGGGGTCGATCACGTAGATCTCCTCACCCTGGGAAATGGCGCCGTTGGGGCACTCGGGTTCGCAGACGTCGCAGTTGATGCAATCGTCGGTGATGATCAGGGACATGGAACAACTCCTGTCGAAGCGTTGGCTTCGACACTTTGCGGACAACGATGCGGCGAATTGTGCCGGATTACCGGCAGGGGCGCCATGCGGCCTTGTCGCGCATCATGAGACCGCTGCGGTCATCAGGTGCGCATGGCGCACCGGCGATGCCCCGGCTTCAGTTCTTGTGGAAGCGTTCGTTCAGGGCGTCGGCGACTGCCGGGTGGACGAAATTGGAGATATCGCCACCGAGGGCGGCGATTTCCCGCACCAGGGTCGAGGAAATGTAGGAGTACTTCTCCGACGGGGTGAGGAACAGGCTCTCGACGTTCGGCGCCAGCTGGCGGTTCATGTTGGCCAGCTGGAACTCGTATTCGAAGTCCGATACCGCGCGCAGACCGCGCAGGAAGACATTGGCGTTCTGCTCCTTGACGAAGTGCGCGAGCAGCGTGGAAAAGCCGACCACTTCGACGTTGGGCAGGTGCTTGGTGACCTCGCGGGCCAGCTCGACGCGCTGTTCCAGCGGGAACAGCGGATTCTTCTTGGGGCTGGCGGCAACGGCGATGATGACGTGATCGAACAGCCGCGAGGCGCGCTCGACCAGATCGCCATGGCCTCTAGTGATGGGGTCGAAGGTACCCGGGTACAACACTCGATTCATCGCTTCGTCCTGTTCGAGGCGGCAAGAGTCGCGGATGGTATCGCAGCGTTTCCCTTGCGGCCAAGCGTGACGAAAACTCAGTTGCTGCGCAGGTGCTGATGGCGGCGCTCGTACCAGGCAGTTGAGGGCGATCCGGTCGGCGCTCACCGCACGGCGCCGAGCGACGTCGTAGAGCGCCGCTCAGCTGTTCATCTCAGGCCTTGAGCCGTTCGGCCAGCAGGGTGGCGAGCTTCGAGGTCAGCCCATAGATAGACAGCTGCGGGTTGGCCCCGATGCTGGTGGGAAACAGCGAGCCGTCGTGGATCGACAGGTTCTCCAGCTGGTGATGGCGGCCGAGGCTGTCGGTCACTGCCTGCTGCGGGTCTTCACCCATGGCGCAACCGCCCATCACGTGGGCGCTGCCCAGGCGGGTGCGGTACAGCGCCAGGTCGAGGTTCTCGATCATCTCCCTGGCCTCGCGCCAGGTGCTGACGAACCGGGCATCGGCGTGAGTCGGCATCACCGCCCTGGCGCCCGCAGCGAACTGGATTTCAGCCATGGTCAGGAAGGCACGGCGCACACCGTCCCAAGTGTAATCGGTCATCGGGTAGTCGAGCACCGGGCTGCCGTCGCCGCGAAGCTCCACGCGGCCTTCGGCGCAGTCCGGGTGGAAGCCGTCACGCAGCAGCGCGAGCATCACGTTGGTGTGCGGCAACTGCTCCATGCGCAGGGCGTTCTCGCGGCCGAAGTCGCCGAGCAGGGTGGCGGTCAGCGCCGGCTGCAGCGGCGGCACTTCCAGCTTGTAGGACAGGCGCCCGGTGGTGCCGTCGTCCCACTGGAAGTGATCGGAGTACAGCGACTGCGGCGCGCCGTAGAACGGGTTGATGACCTGTTCGAACTGCGCCGCGGAGAAGTTCACCAGGTGCAGGTAAGTGCGTCGGCCGACGCGCTTGTGCGGGTCGGGCGCCGCGGAGCGCAGCAGGATGCCGGGTGTGTTGATGCCGCCGCCGGCCAGCACGTAATGCCGCGCCTTGACGCGGATGCGCTTGCCGTTGGGCGCTACGCAGCGTTCGTCCATGCCCAGGCAGTCGATGCCGACCACCTTGTCGCCTTCGATCAGCAGCCTGTCGGCGCGCGCCAGATAGAGCAGCTCGCCGCCGGCATCGAGGGTAGCAGGGATGGTGGTCACCAGCATCGACTGCTTGGCGTTGGTCGGGCAGCCCATGCCGCAGTAGCCGAGGTTCCAGCAGCCGCGCACGTTGCGCGGGATCGGCGCCCAGTGATAACCGAGCTTTTCGCAGCCGGTACGGATCACCTCGTTGTTGGCATTGGGCGGTACCATCCAGGGGGCTACGCCCAAGCGCCGCTCCATCTTCTCGAACCAGGGCGCCATGGACTCGACGTCATGCCCTTTCACCTCATGTACTTCGGCCCAGTGCGCCAAGGTCTGCGGCGGGGTACGGAAGCTGCTGGTCCAGTTGATCAGCGTGGTGCCGCCCACGGCCCGGCCCTGCAGGATGGTGATGGCGCCATCCTTGCTCATGCGGCCGATACCTTCCTGATACAGCGAGGGATAGGCCTCGGCTTCCTGCATCCTGAAGTCATCGCTGGTCTTGAGCGGGCCTTCCTCGATCAGCAGCACCTTGTAGCCGGCAGCGCTGAGGATTTCCGCCGTGGTGCCGCCCCCGGCACCGCTGCCGACGATGGCGACGTCGGCCTCCAGCGTCAGGTCGTTTTCCAGGCGCGAACCGTCGTAGGACTTCCAACCCTTGGCCAGGCCATGCTTGAACAGATCGGGTACAGGCATTTCACCTTCTCTATCTTGTAATAGGGCCGTCTGGAATCACGAGCTTGGTGCTCGTCCTCATCGCGGATAAATCCGCTCCTACACAAACAGCCCGTATCCCGTAGGAGCGGCTTCAGCCGCAATGCTCTCTGCAGTTGGGCCGTTATACGGTCGGTGGGCCGGGGTAGCCGCAATGAGCCCAGGCTTCCTGGCGGCTGTACCAGGCCATCATCACCAGTTGCAGCAGCGAGGCGTGGCCCATGCGCAGCAGGCTCAGGCTGCTGTTCTGCCAGCGGCTGAGGAAATTGCGCACGTCATCGGCACTGGCGCTGTCCCAGCTGCCCCATACGCCGGTCAGTGGGCCGCGGGTAAGCGGCAGGGCCAGCACGTCGAACAGCTGCACGGTGAGTTTCAGCATCTCCGGCGACAGGTGCGCCAGGCCGTTGTCGAGACTCTTCAATGTGCCCTCGATGGCCCGCGGCATCTGCTCGGCGCTGACGGCGCCATCCAGCATCACCGGGATCAGCGCACGCAGAAATGGCAGGTCGCTGCTGCGCAGGATCAGATAGCCGCTGGCCGGCGTGCTGGCCGAACAGCCGCTGAGGGTGGCAGTCAGTCCGGCAGTGCCGAGCAGCGCCGAGCCCAGCAGGCCGACCTTGAGCAGGCTGCGCCGCGACAGATTCGGCGTTTGCAGAGTGGTGTCGTTCATTGTCGTTATCACCGAGCGGGCGCCGCCCGCATTGATCAGCGTACGAACAGCTTGTAGACCAGTTTCTGGATCGCCTTGCCGTAAGGCGGGTAGATCAGCCGCGCGGCGTTGAAGCGCTGCTTGATGAACACGCCCTTGGCCTTGCTGAAGGTCAGGAAGCCTTCGTGACCGTGGTAATGGCCCATGCCCGACGGGCCGACGCCGCCGAACGGCATGTCGTCCTGCGCCACGTGCAGCAGGGTGTCGTTCAGGCACACGCCGCCGGAGTGGGTTTCATGCAGCACGCGTTGTTGCTCGCTCCTGTCGTAGCCGAAGTAGTACAGCGCCAGTGGCCGCGGTCGTGCGTTGACGTAGGCGAAGGCGTCTTCGATGCGATCGTAGGGAACGATCGGCAGCAGCGGGCCGAAGATCTCGTCCTGCATCAGCTTCATGTCGTCATTGACGTCCAGCACCAGGCTCTGTGGCAGGCGTCGGCCCTGCGCCTCGGGGTAGAGCGCGACGATGCGCGCGCCTTTGGCCTCGGCGTCCTGCAGGTAGCCATTGAGGCGGGCCAGCTGGCGCTCGTTGATGATCGCGGTGTAGTCCGGGTTGTCCTTGAGCTGCGGGTAGAAACGCTGCACCGCCTCGCGGTAGGCGCTGACGAAGCCGTCGACGCGGTTACGCGGCACCAGCACGTAGTCCGGTGCCACGCAGGTCTGCCCGGCGTTGAGGGTCTTGCCGAAGGCGATGCGCTCGGCGGCGTCCGCTAGCGGTACGTCAGCGGAAACGATGGCTGGCGACTTGCCACCCAGTTCCAGGGTCACCGGAGTCAGGTTCTCGGCGGCGGCGCGCATCACGTGCTTGCCGATGCTGGTGGCACCGGTGAACAACAGGTGGTTGAACGGCAGCTTGGAGAAGGCCATGCCCACTTCCGCCTCGCCCAGCACCACGCTGACCAGATCCTCGGGGAAAATGCGCGCCAGCAGATCCTTGACCAGCTGCGAGGTCGCCGGCGTGGATTCGCTCATCTTGATCATCACCCGGTTGCCGGCCGCCAGGGCGCCGGTCAGCGGGCCGATGGCGAGAAACAGCGGGTAGTTCCACGGCACGATGATGCCGACCACGCCCAGCGGCTGATAAATGACCTTGGCCGAAGCCGGCATGAACTGCATGCCAACGCTGCGCCGTGAAGGCTTCATCCACTTTCTGATGCGTTTGCTGGCGTAATGGATGCCATGCAGGCTGGGCATCAGCTCGGCGAGCAGGGTTTCGTCGGCCGAGCGGTTGCTGAAGTCTGCGGAGATCGCCGCTACCAGCGCATCCTGCTGCTCGGTCAGCAGTTCCTTCAGAGACTTCAACCACTGGATGCGTTGCTCGGCCGGCGGCATCGGGTTGGCAGCGAAGGCAGCGCGTTGCAGGGCGAAGGTGCCGTCCAGTTGGCTGATCTGCTGTTGGCTGTGCTGCAGGTAGGCGATGTCGGCGACCATGGTTTTTTCCTCGATGTTCCGCGGGCAGGCTGTTGAAAAACTATCTACGTTGTCATCGCCGCGTTAAAAACAGGCTCAAAATGCTCATTTACAGCTCGTAAACTCCGCTTTTTCGCCTGTTTTCGCCTTGCGCTGACTGCCTCGCCGACGTTTTTCAACAGCCTGGGCGGCTATGAGCCGCAGTTAGGCTGTGCTGGATTTCTAGAGCAATTACTCTAATGTGTCAAATAGGATGCCGCGTCACTGCTTCAGTCGCACCCTAACCAAAGGCCGGCAGACACCGATGGCCCGCGTCGAGGGGTAACACTGCGGCTGTTTCGCCTGTACCTTTGCCACTTTTGAAGTCGAGATCGAGCTGCGTCATGGCGCCATCCAAGACCCGCGACCGCATCGTTGCCGAGAGCCTGGCCCTGTTCAACAGCCAGGGTGAGCGTAACGTCACCACCAACCATATCGCTGCGCACCTGGGCATTTCGCCGGGCAATCTGTATTACCACTTTCGCAACAAGCAGGTGATCATCGCCGAGTTGTTCGCTCAGTACGAGGCGCAGGTCGACAGTTTTCTGCGTCTGCCCGAAGGCCGCGCGCTGACGGTGGAGGACAAGACCTTCTATCTGGAAGCGCTGCTGGCGGCGATGTGGCATTACCGCTTTCTGCACCGCGATCTCGAGCACCTGCTCGACTCCGACAACGAGCTCGCTGACCGTTATCGCGCCTTCGCCCGACGCTGCCTGGTGGGCGCGCAATCGATCTACCAGGGCTTCGTCGAGGCCGGCATCCTGATGATGACGCCGGCGCAGATCGAGGCGCTGACGCTCAACAGCTGGATCATCATGACCTCCTGGGTGCGCTTTCTCTGCAGCGCCGGGGCGAACGCGGACAACCTCAGCCAGGACATGCTGCGCCGCGGCATCTATCAGGTTCTGGCGCTGGAGGGCGGCTACATTGCGCCTTCCGCGCGTGCGGCGGTCGAGGCGTTGTATGACCGGTTGCATGTGCCGCTGGAACAGGTACTGGGGTGATCGGTTCGGTGTCGCTGTAGCCCGGATGCAATCCGGGTAGCTGTGCCGGAGCATTCCCGGATTTCATCCGGGCTACGACTTCGCGGCTCGGTAGGAGCGGCTTTAGCCGCGAGCTTTTCGCCGCTGAAGCGCCTCCCACGATCTGCAGCGACTGCCTTGTCCGGTTGCAATCCACAAAGGCCTTTGTCGCGTCTTCCCGGAGTTTATCCGGGTTACAGTTCGCCGCTCGCGCAGGAGCGGCTTCAGCTGCGATTATCCAAGGCTCGCCAACCACTGCGGAATCCGCCGTTCCAGGTAATACCCCGGCTTGCGCGGGCTGCCCTCGACGAAGCCGACATGGCCGCCCCTGGCGTGCAGCTCGAACTCGGTGCCGGGGGCTAGTTCGCTGGTCTGCGGCAGGCTGTGGCGGAAGATGAAGGGGTCATCCTCGGCCTGAATGATCAGCGTACGCGTACGGATTTGTCCCAGGTAGAAGCGGCTTGAGGCGCGGCGGTAGTAGTCGTGGGCATCGGCGAAGCCGTGCAGCGGCGCGGTGATGCGCCCGTCGAAATCCCAGAAGGTGCGCATGCCGTCCAGCGGGCCCAGGCGTTCCAGTACCGACAGCCGCTCGCTCTGTCCCCGTTCGCTGAACAGGCGCTGCTTGTTGTTCACGTAGGCGACCATCTCGCGCATGAAATGCGCCTGATAAACCCGCGAGAAACCCAGTCCGATGCGGTCGGCGCACTGATCCAGACGAAACGGCACCGACACCGCCACGGCGCCTTGCAGCTGACTCTGCTCGCCGCTTTCGCCCAGGTACTTGAGCAGCACGTTGCCACCCAGCGAATAACCGACGGCGTATAGCGGCGCCATCGGACGCTGTGCGCGCAGGTGGGCGACAGCCGCTGCCAGATCTTCGCTGGCGCCGGAGTGATAGCCGCGCGGCAGCAGGTTGGGCTCGCCGGAGCAACCGCGCCAGTTCAGCGCCGCGCTGGCCCAGCCTTGCGCGGCCAGGGCCTGCTGCAGGCCGAGGACATAGAGCGAACTGGAGCTGCCGGTCAGGCCATGCAGCACCAGCACCAGCGGCGCATGGGCGTCGTGCGGGCCATGCCAGTCAAGATCGAGGAAATCGCCTTCTTCCAGCCACAGCCGTTCACGCTGGCGTTCCAGCTGCGGCGGCTTGCGGCAGAAGGGGTTCCACAGTGTCTGCAGATGCGGGCCGGGGAGCCACCAGGCGGGTTTGAAGGGCGTGGTCATGGGAATCTTGGTTGGTAGGCGTAGCCCGGATGTAATCCGGGAGTGGTGTCCCTGGATTTTATCCAGGCTACGAAGCTTGTCTCTCCTCTCCCATAAATGGGAGAGGGAGCAGTTCTGTGCAGACCGCCAGCATGAGGTCTACGCGGATGCCAGGGAAGCGCCACGCTGCCACAGCGCGTAATGCACCTGGCCGGTGTGCTTCTCCCGATGCAGGCGCCAGTTACCGGGCAGGCCCAGGGTCGAAGGCGCGGTTTCGCTTTCGGTATAGATCCAGGCGTCGTCGGCCAGCCAGCCTTGTGTTTCAAGCAGGGTGCAGGCGCTCTGCAACAGGTCCTTGTGGAAGGGCGGATCGAGCAGAACGATATCGAAGCGCCTTGGTGCCGGGCGTGCCAGCAGCTGCAGGGCGTCACCCAGCTGTATTTCGCCATTCGTGCATTGCAGCGTCGCCAAGTGCCCACGCAGCGCGCTTACCGACGCCGGGTTGAGGTCACAGGCCAGGCCGCTGGCCGCGCCGCGCGACAGGGCTTCGAGCAGCAGCGCGCCGCTGCCGGCGAAGGGGTCGAGCACGTGGGCGCCTTCCACGTAGGGCGCCAGCCAGTTGAACAGCGTTTCGCGTACCCGGTCCGGGGTCGGGCGCAGGCCCGGACCGTCAGGAAAGGCGAAACGCCGCGAACGCCACTGCCCGCCGATGATGCGCAACTGGCCCTGGCCGCCATGGGCCTTGCCCGCAGCGGGTTTCTGTGGGCTACGGCCGCGCATCAGTGCGGCACCGCGCTGGGCTGCTCGGCCGGGCGCTCGGTGGGCGGCGGCAGCTCCTTCTGTGGCACTGTCGGGCCGGCGGTAACCACCACCAGCGCTTCGGGATCGAGCTGCCTGGCCATGGCAGCCTTCACCTGCTCGGTGGTCAGGTTCTGCACGTCACGCATGAAGTCGTCCAGGTAGCTCAGCGGCAGGTCGTAGAAGCCCATCGATGCCAGCTGGCCGACGATATCGGCATTGCTCGCAGTAGACAGCGGGAAACTGCCGGCCAACTGACGCTTGGCATCGTCCAGCTCCTTCTGCGTAGGCCCCTCGCGCAGGTACTCGCCAAGCAATTGCTTGACCAGCGCCAGCGTGCCTTCGCTGAGGTCGGCACGGGTCTGCAGGTTGATCATGAACGGGCCGCGTGCCTGCATGGCGCTGAAGCCGGAGTAGACGCCGTAGGTCAGGCCGCGCTTCTCGCGCACTTCACTCATCAGGCGGGTGCCGAAGCCGCCGCCACCGAAGATCTGGTTGCCCAGATACAGCGCGGCGTAATCCGGGTCGCGGCGGTCGATGCCGAGTTGGGCGAGCAGCAGATGGGTCTGATTGGACGGGTATTCGATATGACTTTCGCCGGGCTTGGGCGCCTGCGGCTGGGCAATCTTCGCCAGAGCCGGGCCTTGCGGCAGGGCGGCCGACACCTGGTTGGCGATGGCCTCGGCTTCGCTGCGCGAGAGATCGCCGACCAGGGCGATCACCGCATTGCCGGCCGCATAGGCGCGGGCATGAAATGCCTGCAGCTGCTGACGACTGATGGCCGGGATCGATTGCGCCGTGCCGTCGCTCGGGTGGGCATAGGGATGCTGGCCGTACAGGCGCTCGAACAGTTCGAGGCTGGCCAGCTTGCCCGGGTTCTGCTTCTGGTACTCGAAGCCGGCCAGCAGCTGGTTCTTGATCCGCGCCAGCGAGTCGGCCGGAAAAGTGGGTTTGCCCAGCACATCGGCGAACAGTGCCAGCGCCGGTTCACGCTGTTCGCGTGCACTCAGGCTGCGCAGGCTGGCCACGGCCATGTCGCGGTAGGAACCGTTGCCGAATTCGGCGCCGAGGCCTTCGAAGCCGGCGGCGATGGCGCCGACGTCCTTGCCCGGTACTCCCTCGTTGAGCATGGCATTGGTCAGCGTGGCCAGGCCGGGTGCGCCGCCGTCCTGGCTGCTGCCGGCCGCAAAGGTCAGGCGCAGGTCGAACATCGGCAGCTCATGGGCTTCGACGAACAGCACCTTGGCGCCCTGGGCCGTTTGCCAGGTCTGGATATCCAGGGTACGGCGCGTTGGCGCCTTGCCGTCCAGCGCAGCTAGCGACTGCAGCTTGGCGGCATCGCCTGTCACTGCACTGTCGGACAGACTGGCGCAGGCGCCCAGCGCCAGGGCAGTGGACAGAACCAGGCCGAGCAGGCCCAGGCGGCGTTGCTCAGTCTTCATGGCGGGACTCCTCATCGCGGGACTCTTCGGGCAGAACGTGGGCGACACTCAGGCGCCCGTGAACGAAGAAGGTACGGGCAGCCTGCTGGATGTCGGCCGGGGTCACGGCTTCCAGTTCGGCCAGTTCCTGATCGATCAGCTGCCAGGACAGGCCGACGGTTTCCAGTTGGCCGATGCTGGTGGCCTGGCTGGTGATCGAGTCGCGCTCGAATACCAGGCCGGCGATGACCTGGGCGCGCACTCGCGCCAGTTCGTCAGCCGATGGCGGGGCTTTCTTCAACTCCTCCAGCTCGCGCCACAGACCGGCCTCGGCCTGCTCCAGCGTCCTGCCCTTCTGCACGTTGGGCGTCGCCGAGAGGACGAACAGGCTGTCGCCACGGGTGAAGGCGTTGTACCAGGCGCTGGCGCCGGACACGAGTTCCTCGCCGCGCTCCAGGCGTGTGGACAGGCGTGCGCTGTAACCACCATCGAGCAGGGCCGCGGCCAGGCGCAGGGCGTAGACCTGGCGTGGCGTTTCGCTGGTGGCCAGGCCCGGCACGTTGAAGCCCATGATCAGATTGGGCAGTTGGGTCTTGAGATACAGGGTGGTGCGTCGTTCGCCCGCTGCAGCCAGCTCCAGCGGCAGTTTGGCGGTCGGCACCTCGCGGCGCGGGATGTCGCCGAAGTAGCGCTGCACCTGGGTCCTGACCTCATCCACGTTCACGTCGCCGACCAGCACCAGAGTGGCGTTGTTCGGCGCGTACCACTTCTGGTACCAGGCGCGCAGCTCGTCGATCTGCATGCGTTCGAGGTCGGCCATCCAGCCGATGGTGGGGATGCCGTAGCCGCTGGCCGGGTAGGCCATGGCCTTGAAGCGTTCGAAGGCCAGCGAGGACGGGCGGTCGTCGGTGCGCAGGCGGCGCTCTTCCTTGATGACTTCAATTTCCTTGGCGAACTCGTCTGCCGGCAGCTTCAGGCTGGAGAGACGGTCGGCTTCCAGCTCCAGTGCCACGCCCAGGCGGTCGCTGGCCAGCACCTGGTAGTAGGCGGTGTAGTCGTCGCTGGTGAAGGCGTTCTCTTCGGCGCCCAGCTCACGCAGGATGCGCGAGGCTTCACCGGGGCCGAACTTGCGGCTGCCCTTGAACATCATGTGTTCCAGTGCATGGGACAGGCCGGTGGAGCCGGGCGTCTCGTAGCTGGAGCCGACCTTGTACCAGAGCTGGGAGACCACCACCGGGGCGCGGTGATCCTCGCGGACGATGACCTTGAGGCCGTTGTTGAGGGTGAATTCGTGGGTTGGTTGAGCGGAAGACGCGAAGGCCGCGAGTGGCACGCAAAGGGCGCCGAACAGCAGGCCGATGGAACGGCGGGCAATGGCATTCATTGAAAGTCAGACCTGTCGGATAGCCTGGGCGGTCGTACCGCCGGCGGGCGAAGAGGTGCTAGGATACCCCATCCTTTTCCGGGGCGGCGCGGCAGGGCTTTTGCAGCCTGTCAGCGTCCGCTCCCCTGAGATGCAAGCGACCCATGTTTGGTTCCAATGACGACAAGAAGTCGCCGGCCGAGGCTGGCGCGCAGACCCCGCCTGTGACCGAAGAAAAGAAATCCCTGTTCAGCTGGTGGCGCAAGAAACCGGCAGAGACCGTTGCCGAGCCGGCACAGCCCGCCGAGCAGGCTGCTGTCCCGGCACCTGGCGAGCCGTCGACGCCTGAGCCTGTCCCCGAAGCCGCGCCGACAGTCGAGTCGCAAGTGGCCGACGCCATGCCTGCTCCGGCCCCGCAGCCTGCGCCGCCAGTCGCCGAAACCCCGGCTGCCGCACCTGTGCCGGCCGAGCCGCCAGCCGTAGCCGAGCCCGTCATCGAGGCCGCTGCGGTAGCTGCTGCGCCAGCACCTGCCGCCGCATCGGCCACGCAGGACAAGCCCGGCTTCTTCGCCCGCCTCAAGCAGGGCCTGTCGAAGACCAGCGCCAGCCTCGGTGAAGGCATGGCCAGCCTGTTCCTCGGCAAGAAAGCCATCGACGACGACCTGCTCGACGATCTGGAAACCCGCCTGCTGACGGCCGACGTCGGCGTTGAAGCGACCACCACCATCATCGGCAACCTGACCAAGCGCGTGGCGCGCAAGGAACTGGCCGACAGCGGCGCGTTGTACAAGGCTCTGCAGGAAGAGCTGGTCGGCCTGCTCAAGCCGGTCGAGCAGCCGCTGGTCATCGACGGCGCCAAGCAGCCCTACGTGATCCTCGTGGTCGGCGTGAACGGCGTGGGCAAGACCACCACCATCGGCAAGCTGGCCAAGAAGCTGCAGCAAGACGGCAAGAAGGTCATGCTCGCCGCCGGCGATACCTTCCGCGCCGCGGCCGTGGAACAGCTGCAGGTCTGGGGCGAGCGCAACAACATCGCGGTCATCGCGCAGCACACCGGCGCCGATTCGGCCTCGGTGATCTTCGATGCGGTGCAGGCTGCCAAGTCCCGTGGCATCGATGTGCTGATCGCTGATACCGCCGGGCGCCTGCACACCAAGGACAACCTGATGGAAGAGCTGAAGAAGGTCCGTCGGGTGATCGGCAAGCTGGACGAGACGGCTCCGCACGAAGTGTTGCTGGTGCTCGACGCCGGTACCGGCCAGAACGCCATCAGCCAGGCCAAGCAGTTCAACCAGACGGTGAACCTCACCGGCCTGGCGCTGACCAAACTCGACGGCACCGCCAAGGGCGGTGTCATCTTCGCCCTGGCCAAGCAGTTCGGCCTGCCGATTCGCTACATCGGCGTGGGCGAGGGCATCGATGACCTGCGTCCGTTCGAGGCGCAGGCTTTCGTCCAGGCACTCTTCGAGGAGCGTGAGCGCGGATGATCCGATTCGAGCAGGTCGCCAAGCGTTATCCCAATGGCCATGTCGGGCTGCACGAGCTGACTTTCCGCGTTCGCCCCGGCGAATTTCTCTTCGTCACCGGACACTCCGGTGCCGGCAAGAGCACGCTGCTGCGCCTGCTGCTGGCGATGGAGCGGCCCACCAGCGGTAAATTGCTGCTGGCCGGGCAGGACCTGTCGACCATCACCAACGCGCAGATTCCCTTTCTGCGCCGGCAGATCGGCGTGGTGTTCCAGAACCACCAGCTGCTGTTCGACCGTACTGTGTATGACAACGTCGCTTTGCCGCTGCAGATTCTTGGTCTGTCCAAGCCGGAAATCGCCAAGCGCGTCGGCGCAGCGCTGGAGCGTGTCAGCCTGAGCGACAAGGCTGCGCAGGCGCCGGGTGATCTGTCCACCGGCCAGCAGCAGCGCGTCGGCATCGCCCGCGCCATCGTCCACCGTCCGGCGCTGCTGCTGGCGGACGAGCCAACCGGTAACCTCGACCCGCGCCTGGCCGCCGAGATCATGGGCGTGTTCGAGGACATCAATCAGCTGGGCACCACGGTGCTGATCGCCAGCCACGACCTGGCGCTGATCGCACGCATGCGTCAGCGCATGCTCACCCTGCAACGCGGTCGCCTGATCGGTGACGGGGAGGCTGCCTGATGAGCGCATCGAAGATGCCCACGCCGCAACCGGCCGAGCGGGTCGGCGCGGCGCCGCGCAACAAGGTGGTCGATCGCCCGGCCGATGAGCCGGATTTCCGTACGCTGTTCCATGCCTGGCTGGAAAGCCATCGCGCCAGCCTGGTGGATAGCCTGCGCCGGTTGGGGCGCCAGCCCATCGGCAGTTTCTTCACCTGCTGGGTGATGGCTGTGGCGCTGAGTCTGCCCATGGGCCTGTCGCTGCTGCTGGACAATGTCGAGAAACTCGGCGGCTCCTGGCAGCGCGCAGCGCAGATTTCCCTGTTCCTCGACATGTCCGCGGGCGAGCCTGACGGCCAGGCGCTGCGCGAGCAGATCGCGGCAATGGATGACGTCGCCGAAGCGGAGTGGATCAGCCGCGAGCAGGCGCTGGAAGAGTTCCAGCAGCTGTCCGGCCTGGGGCAGGCGCTCAAGGAACTGCCGGAGAACCCTCTGCCAGGAGTCGTGCTGGTGACGCCCAGGGAGGTTGACAGGGCCAAGCTGGAAGCCTTGCGCCAGCGCCTGGCGGAGTTGCCCAAGGTGGAGCAGGCGCAGCTGGATCTGGTCTGGGTCGAGCGTCTGACCGCCATCCTCAAGCTGGGTGATCGCTTCGTCTTCGGCCTCAGCCTGCTGCTGATCCTGGCCCTGCTGCTGGTGATCGGCAACACCATCCGCCTGCATATCGAGAATCGCCGCGCCGAGATCGAGGTGATCAAGCTGGTAGGTGGAACCGATGGCTACGTGCGGCGTCCCTTCTTATATATGGGCGCACTCTACGGTTTCGGTGCGGGCATCTTCGCCTGGCTGCTGCTGGCCTTCGGGCTGGATTGGCTGAACGATGCCGTAGTACGTCTGGCCGGTCTTTACGGTAGCGATTTCGCCCTGGGTGGCGTACCTTCTGGCGACGGTTTTTCGCTGCTGCTCGGCGCCGTGCTGTTGGGCTATATTGGCGCCTGGCTGGCGGTAGCGCGTCATCTGAACGAGCTGGCACCCCGTTAGGGCGCTGTTCGAAACCAATGTACGCACGCTGCAAGTCATTGTTTTGGTTGATATTGACTATCTGATACGGAACTTATCCACAGGCTCCGCATCATATAGCGCAGTGTTACACTGCACGAGTTTCGTGAATCGGAGGATTCGAATGTCCACTTCCTTGCAACCTGTCCATGCCCTTGTTCCAGGCGCCAACCTGGAAGCTTACGTGCATGCGGTCAACAGCATTCCGCTGCTGACGCCCGAGCAGGAGCGTGAACTGGCCGAAAATCTCTACTACCGGCAGGATCTCGAGGCCGCCCGCCAGATGGTGCTGGCCCACCTGCGTTTCGTGGTTCACATCGCGCGCAGCTACTCCGGTTATGGCCTGGCTCAGGCGGATCTGATCCAGGAAGGCAACGTCGGCCTGATGAAGGCGGTCAAGCGCTTCAATCCGGAAATGGGTGTACGTCTGGTGTCCTTTGCAGTGCACTGGATCCGTGCGGAAATCCACGAGTTCATCCTGAAGAACTGGCGCATCGTCAAGGTGGCCACCACCAAGGCGCAGCGCAAACTGTTCTTCAACCTGCGCAGCCAGAAGAAGCGTCTGGCCTGGCTGAACAACGATGAAGTCACCGCTGTGGCCGAAAGTCTGGGTGTCGAACCGCACGAAGTGCGCGAGATGGAAAGTCGCCTTACCGGTCAGGACATGGCGTTCGACCCGGCCGCCGATGCCGACGATGACAGCGCCTTCCAGTCGCCTGCGCATTATCTGGAGGATCATCGCTACGACCCGGCTCGCCAGCTCGAGGACGCCGACTGGAGTGACAGCTCCAGCAGCAACCTGCACGAAGCGCTGGAAAGCCTGGATGAACGCAGCCGCGACATCCTCTACCAGCGCTGGCTGGCCGAGGAGAAGGCGACGCTGCATGACCTGGCCGCCAAGTACAACGTTTCGGCCGAGCGTATCCGCCAGCTCGAGAAGAACGCGATGAACAAGCTCAAGGGCTGTATCGCCGCCTGAGTCTGTCGTTACTCCGAAAAGCCGCACCCTGGTGCGGCTTTTTTTCTGTCTGGAGCCATAGCCTTGAACAAAGCCCCGCTTAAAGCGCAGCACTGGCTGATATTCGTCATCGTTGCAGTGCTGTTCTTCGCCTGGGGCGCCTGGTTGATGCGCGGTACCGAGGTCAGGCCGGTGGCCAATCTGCAGCAGTGGCGCGATGCGCTGTTGCAGCCGCTGGCCGAGGACGAGCTGGCTCTGGGTGATCTGCGGGCGTTGGCCCCGGGGGAGCTGTGGCTGGAGCCGCGCCTCGATGGTATGCGGCTGTCCTATCGGGCGAGGCCTGAGGGGGAGGAGGGCGAGTGGTCGCTGCAGGCCGAACTGGGCTTGAGTCAAGGTCAGCGCGACAGCCTGATGGCAGCACAGGGCCTGGAGCCTGGCGACGCCGAATTGGCTCTGGATGAGTCGCTGGCCGAGCAGATGGCCTCTTTCGCCATTACCAGTCTCAATCTGAATGCGCCGCAAGCGCTGGCCGGCGAGCGCCTGGCCGTCAGCCTCGGGCCGCCGCGCCTGACTCTGGAGCTGACTGACGGCCAGGCCTGGGTTTATCCGCAATGGGGTCTGACCGTGCACCTGCATGGCGAAGACGTCGCGCTGCTGCATGCAGTGCCGCGCAAGGCGTTTCGCAGCCGCTAGCCCGGTCTACAGCCAGCGCGGCCAGCCGTCCGGGCGCTTGGGTTTGAGCTGGTTGAGGTAGTGACTGCCGCCAAGCTGGTTCACCTGCTGGCGGATCCACGCCGCACGCCGGAGCACATAGCTATCCGGACGACCTGCGCTCCAGCGCAGCGGGTTGGGCAGTACGGCGGCCAACTGGCTGGCCTGCTGGCGATTCAGATAGGGCGCGCCAACAGCGAAATGATGTTGTGCGGCCGCTTCGGCGCCGAAGATGCCGTCGCCCCATTCGACGCTGTTGAGGTAGACCTCGAGGATGCGCTCCTTCGACCAGAGCAGTTCGATCAGCGCCGTGAACCAGGCCTCCAGTCCCTTGCGCACCCAGCTACGACCGGACCAGAGGAACAGGTTCTTGGCCACCTGCTGGCTGAGGGTGCTGGCACCGCGTAGCGAACCGCCGCTCTGATTGTGGGCCAGTGCCGCCTGGATGGCGTCCATGTCGAAGCCCCAGTGCTCGGCGAACTTCTGGTCCTCGGCGGCTATCACCGCCATCTTCAGGTGATCCGGCAGCTCGTTCCAGGGGCGCCACTGACGCTTGAGGTCCAGCGCTTGCCCACTGTTCCAGGATTCGATCTTGCGTTCGATCATCAGCGCCGTGCCGGGTGGTGGTACCCAGCGCAATACGAGCACCAGCAGGGCACTGGCCAGCATCAGCCAGAGCAGCAGTTTCAGCAGGCGGCAGGTCAGGGTTCGGAGCATTGAGATTTCGCAATGATCGGAGGGTGGCGCTATTAAAACAAAAAATCGCCGGGTGCGATTTCTGACGTCGCTTGCGACGGCCCGCAGGGATGCCGCCAGGATGGCTGGCAACAGAAAACGCGCCTGACACAGGTCCGGGGCCGGGTGTGACAATGACGACCCTCTTGCCCCGGGTCTCAGTGGTTAAACTGCATCCAGTCGATTCCTTCTGGAGGTTCCATGGCCCGTCTCTGGCTGTTGTTATCCGCTTTCGCCGGCTTTACTGGTGTGGCTCTGGGCGCTTTTGCGGCCCATGGTCTGAAACACCGGCTGACGCCCGAACATCTGACGGTGTTCCAGACCGGCACGCACTACCAGCTGATTCACGCGCTGGCCCTGTTCGGCGTTGGCCTGCTGGCGCTGCACCTGCCCGGACGACTGGTCAACCTGGCCGGCGGGGCCTTCACCCTGGGCATTCTGCTGTTCTCCGGCAGCCTCTACCTGCTGACCCTCAGCGGCATCGGCAAGCTTGGCATCATCACACCCTTTGGCGGTGTGGCCTTCCTGATCGGCTGGCTGTGTCTGGGGCTGGCGGCCTGGAAGCTGACCTGACCCTGGCGTCAGATATGAGGACGAATGGCGCCTTTTAGCCTTGGTCGTGGCCAGTTAAAGGGCTAGAATGCCCGCCCTCTTCCTAGTTGTGACCGAGTCGTCATGCGTATCCAGTTGAATGGTGAAGCCTTCGAACTGCCGGATAACCAGACCGTCGCCGACCTGTTGGTTCGCCTCGACCTGACCGGGCGCCGTGTGGCGGTCGAACTCAATCTGGACATCGTTCCACGCAGCCAGCACGACAGCACCCTGCTCGCCGAGGGTGATCAGGTGGAAGTGGTGCACGCCATCGGCGGCGGTTGACTTCACGAGGAGTATTCCATGAGCCAAGTTCGCAGCGACAAGCCCTTCACCCTGGCTGGTCGTACGTTCCAGTCGCGTCTGCTGGTCGGTACCGGCAAGTACAAGGATATGGACGAGACCCGTGACGCCATCGCCGCTTCCGGTGCCGAGATCGTCACCGTGGCGGTGCGCCGCACCAACATCGGCCAGAACCCCGGTGAGCCGAACCTGCTCGATGTGATCAGCCCCGACAAGTACACCATCCTGCCCAATACCGCCGGTTGCTACGACGCCGTCGAGGCTGTACGTACCTGCCGCCTGGCCCGTGAGCTGCTCGACGGCCACAACCTGGTCAAGCTGGAAGTGCTGGCTGACCAGAAGACCCTGTTCCCCAACGTCATCGAAACCATCAAGGCTGCCGAAGTGCTGGTCAAGGACGGTTTCGACGTTATGGTCTACACCAGCGACGACCCCATCATTGCCCGTCAGCTGGCCGAGATCGGCTGCATCGCGGTGATGCCGCTGGCCGGCCTGATCGGTTCGGGCCTGGGTATCTGCAACCCGTACAACCTGCGCATCATCCTCGAGGAATCGAAGGTGCCGGTGCTGGTCGATGCCGGTGTAGGCACCGCTTCCGACGCCACCATCGCCATGGAACTGGGCTGCGAGGCGGTGCTGATGAACAGCGCCATCGCCGAAGCGCAGGATCCGGTGCTCATGGCTCGCGCCATGCAGCACGCCGTCGAGGCAGGACGTCTGGCCTACCTGGCCGGCCGTATGCCGAAGAAACTCTACGCCAGCGCGTCGTCGCCGCTGACTGGTCTGATCAAGTAAATGACGATCTGCCGTGTGCCGGCCCGCCGGCACGCCAGGTCGTAAAGCAATCTACAAGAGCTCAGCATGACCGATATCCAGCAGCCCGAACTGACCGACGATGGTCGCCAGCGCCGTACCATCAAGAGCTTCGTGATGCGCGCCGGGCGCATGACCGAAGGCCAGCAGCGTGGTCTGGACAAAGGCTGGCCGCTGTTCGGTCTCGAGCTCGAAGACGGCCTGCGCGATTTCGATCAGGTATTCGGTCGCAGTGCACCGCGCACCTTCGAGATCGGTTTCGGCATGGGCCATTCCACTCTGGAAATGGCTGCTGCCGCGCCCGAGCAGGACTTCATCGGCGTCGAGGTGCACAAGCCCGGCGTCGGCGCGCTGCTCAATGGTGCCATGGCGCAGGACCTGAGCAACATCCGCGTGTACAGCTGCGATGCGCTGGAGGTGCTGCGCGACTGTGTCGCCGATGCCAGCCTCGACCGCGTGCTGCTGTTCTTCCCCGATCCCTGGCACAAGTCGCGTCACCACAAGCGCCGCATCGTGCAGCCGGCCTTCGCTGAGCTGGTGCGCCGCAAGCTGAAGATCGGCGGTGTGCTGCATATGGCCACCGACTGGGAAAACTACGCCGAGCACATGCTCGAGGTGATGAATGCTGCGCCGGGCTACCGCAACCTGGCGGCTGATGGCACCTATGTGCCGCGCCCCGAGGAGCGCCCGGTGACCAAGTTCGAGCGCCGCGGCGAGCGCCTCGGCCATGGTGTATGGGACCTCAAGTTTCAGCGCCAGGAGTGATGTCCGGTGATCCTTGCTCGCAGGATCGCCCAGCCTTAGAAACGACAGGATGCATGACTAGATCGGGATAACCCGGCAAAGCCAGGACGGCACCTCACCGACACAACAACGATAAACATGCCTGAAAGGCCTGTAGATATTGGCGACGCCGCTGCCATGGCGCCGCAAGGAGAGCATTGTGTTGAGATCGGTTTCCATTCTTTTGCTGACTGCCCTGGCCCTTCAGGCCCAGGCGAAGGTCGATGCCAGTCAGGCTGCGCGCCTGGAGCGGGACCTGACCCCGCTGGGCGGCGAGCGGGCAGGTAATGCTGCCGGCACCATTCCCGCCTGGACGGGCGGCCTGGCGACTCCGCCAGCTGGCTACCAGCCCGGCATGCACCACCCGGACCCATACGCAGGCGACAAACTGCTGTATCGCGTCGACAGCCAGAACCTGGCGCAGTACGAACCGCAACTGCCGATCGGCCTCAAGACCCTGCTGCAGGAGAACCCCAGCTTCTACCTGCGGGTCTTCCCGACCCGCCGCAGCGCTGCAGCGCCGCAGCGTATCTATGACGCCACGCGCTTCAATGCACAGAATGCCGAGCTGATTTCCGGTGGCAATGGTGTGCAGGGCGCAGCTGCCGGCGTGCCGTTCCCCCTGCCGCAGACCGGTCAGGAGGCCATCTGGAACCACATCATGCGTTACCGTGGTGACCAGATCAGCATGGCCACCAACCAGGCAGCAGTGCTCGCCAACGGCAGCTACAACCTGCTCAAGCTCGAGCGCGACGTCTATTTCCTCTATGGCCGCGAAGGCGTTGCCCCGCAGGATCTGGACAACACCCTGTTCTACTATCGGTACAAGGTCGTGGCACCGGCCAAGCTGGCCGGCTCGGCGCTGGTGGTGCAGGAGACGCTCGATCAGGTACTGGCGATTCGCAAGGCCTGGCGCTTCAACCGCGGTGAGCGCCGTGTACGCCGCTTGCCGATGCTCGCCTATGACACCCTGCAGCCCGATACCAACGGCATGGCCACTTCTGACCAGGTGGACGCCTACAATGGCGCGCCGAATCGTTACGAATGGCAACTGTTGGGCAAGCGCGAGATGCTGGTGCCCTACAACAGCTACGCCGTGCACCAGCAGGGCATTCCTTACGCCGACATTCTGCAGACCAAGCACGTCAATCCCGAGTTGCTGCGCTACGAGCTGCATCGCGTCTGGGTGGTCGAGGCCGACCTGCGCAAGGGCTTCAGCCACCCTTACGCCAAGCGCCGCTTCTACCTGGACGAAGACAGCTGGCAGATCCTCGCCGTCGACCTCTACGACCGCAGCGGCAAGCTGATCGGCCTGCAGGAAGCGCACCCGATCAGCTACTACGACGTGCCGATGTTCGGTTCGACCCTGGAGACCATCTACGACTTCAAGGGCGAGCGCTACTTCGCCGACGGTCTCGACAACAACGAGAAGATGTACGACTTCAACGCCAAGCTGGGGCCGCGCGACTTCACCCCCCAGGCGCTGCGCCGCGAAGGCAACTGAGCCACGGGCCGTGTGAACGGCCCCTCTGCCCACTGTTTGATCCACGACAACACTGCCGCTGCCCGCTGGGCTAGAGTCAGCTATCTGGATCCAATGGAGGCAGGACAATGGGCCTGATGAAAGCTGCGGTATTTGTAGAGCCCGGGCGTATCGAACTGGTGGAAAAACCCATTCCGCCAGTTGGCCCCAACGATGCGCTGGTACGCATCACCACCACCACCATCTGCGGTACCGACGTGCACATCCTCAAGGGTGAGTACCCGGTGGCCAAGGGCCTGACCGTGGGTCACGAGCCGGTGGGGATCATCGAGAAGCTGGGCAGCAACGTGCAGGGCTACCAGGAAGGTCAGCGGGTCATCGCTGGTGCCATCTGCCCCAGCTTCACCTCTTACGCCTGCCAGGACGGCTATCCGTCGCAGGACGGTGGCTGCCAGTGCCATGGCTACAAGCCCATGGGGGGCTGGCGTTTCGGCAACAGCATCGACGGCACCCAGGCCGAGTACGTATTGGTGCCCGACGCCCAGGCCAACCTGGCGCCGGTGCCGGACGGCCTGAGCGACGAGCAGGTGCTGATGTGCCCGGACATCATGTCCACCGGCTTTGCCGGCGCCGAAGCGGCCAATATCAGGATCGGTGATGTGGTGGCGGTGTTCGCCCAGGGGCCGATAGGCCTGTGTGCGACCGCAGGTGCCAAGCTGCGCGGTGCCAGCACCATCATCGCCATCGACGGTGTCAACGAGCGGTTGGAGATCGCCCGCCAGCTGGGCGCCGATGTCACCCTGAACTTCCGCGAAGTGGACGTGGTGGACGAGATCCTCAAGCTCACCGGTGGCCGCGGTGTGGACGCCTCGATCGAGGCGCTGGGCCTGCAGAGCACCTTCGAACAGGCGCTACGGGTGCTCAAGCCGGGCGGCACGCTGTCCAGCCTGGGTGTCTACTCCAGCGATCTGACCATCCCGCTAGGGGCCTTCCATGCGGGCCTCGGCGATCATCGCATCGTCACCTCGCTGTGCCCGGGCGGCAAGGAGCGCATGCGGCGTCTGCTCAACGTGGTGGCCTCCGGCCGCGTCGAGCTTGGCGCGCTGGTGACCCACGAATACCGCCTGGATGACATCGTCGCGGCCTACGATCTGTTCGCCAACCAGCGCGACGGCGTGCTCAAGGTGGCGATCAAACCGTTCTGAAACCTCGGCCCTGCGCGCTGCCGACGGCGCGCAGGGCGTTCTAGTTGCGGTCGGCGAGTATTCCGATCACCACGAAGATCAGGATCAGCACCGGTGCCAGGGTGAAGTTGTTGAAGTAGGCCAGGCCCTTGGCCAGCCAGGGGGTAAGGAACACGATCGCCAGGCCATAGCCCACTGCGCAGAACACCACGAACAGCAGCGTGCGCAGGACGAAGTTGAGGTTGCCGATGGTGCGCTGGACCCAGGCGTTGATGGCCGGGCCGAACAGCACCAGCAGGGTGGCCATGATGGCCAGGGAGATATCGCTGAGGTGGCTGCGGCTCCAGCGCGACAGGGTGACGATCAGGTCCAGTAGCAGATCCATTCAGGCTCCTTGAATGCGAAACGAGCGGCGCGGCGGCATTGGCCGTTGCGCACGAGGGCTCTAGCGTAACGGATTGCCGCCGCGCAGTGGGTGATCTAGGCCAGGAACAGCTGCAGCAGATCGTTGAGAAACAGCTGACCCTTGGGCGTGGCGACCAGGCGCGCCGGATCACGTTGCAGCAGGCCGCGTTGCTCGGCTTCCCGACGTGCTTCGGCCAGTTGCTGCAATGGCAGACCGGTGCGCTGGCCGAACAGCTCGCTCGGCGCGCCTTCGGTCAGGCGCAGCACGTTCATCAGGTACTCGAACGGCAGTTCGTCGGCTTCGAGTACGCGCTCGCCGGCCTGGAAGGCTTTGCTGCGGTCCAGATAGTCCTTGGGCAGACGGGTTTTCCAGGTGCGCTGAATGCGTCCTGCGGGCGTGCTCAATTTGGCGTGGGCGCCGGCGCCGATGCCGAGAAAGTCGCCGAAGGTCCAGTAGTTGAGGTTGTGCCGCGCCTGCTTGCCTGGCCGGGCGTAGGCGGACACCTCGTACTGCGTGTAACCCTCGGCAGCGAGCAGCGCCTGGCCGGCTTCCTGGATGTCCCATAGCAGGTCGTCTTCCGGCAGTTGCGGCGGCTGGCTCCAGAACACCGTGTTCGGCTCCATGGTCAGCTGGTACCAGGACAGGTGCGTCGGGCCCTGGCTGATGGCCGTGCGCAGGTCGAACAGGGCGTCCTCGATGCTCTGCTCGGGCAGGCCGTGCATCAGGTCGAGGTTGAAGTTGTCGAAACCGGCGGCGCGCGCCATGCCGGCAGCGCGGATGGCCTCGTCGCCATCGTGGATGCGCCCCAGCGCCTTGAGCTTGTCCTGCTGGAAGCTCTGCACGCCGATGGACAGGCGATTGATGCCGAGGCTGCGATAGCCCTTGAACTTGGCCTGCTCGAAGGTGCCGGGGTTGGCTTCCAGGGTGATTTCGATGTCAGGCGCGAAAGCGACACGACGCTCTACGCCCTCAAGCAGCCGGCCGAGGGCGCGGTCGGAAAACAGGCTGGGTGTGCCGCCACCGAAGAAGATCGAGATCAGCGGCCTGCCGTGGACGTGCTGCAGGTCGGTATCGAGATCGGCCAGCAGTGCGTCGACGTACTCTTCTTCAGGCAGTGTTGGCCCGGCGGCGTGGGAGTTGAAGTCGCAGTAGGGGCATTTGCGCACGCACCAGGGGATGTGGATGTACAGCGCCAGGGGCGGGAGCAGGAAACTCCCGCCAGCGGTATTGCTCATGCCAGCTCCAGGCGCTGCTTGAGCAGGGCCATGGCTCGGGCGCGGTGGCTGAGACGGTTCTTCTGCTCGGCCGGCAGCTCGGCGCTGGAACACTGGGTTTCCGGTACCCAGAACAGCGGGTCGTAACCGAAGCCGTGTTCGCCACGGGCCTTGTGCAGGATGCGCCCGTGCCACAGGCCCTCGCAGAGGATCGGCAGCGGGTCGTCGGCATGTCGCACCAGTGCCAGGGCGCAGACGAACTGCGCGCCGCGCTGCTCGTCGGGCACGTCCTTGAGAGCCTGGAGCAGCTTGGCATTGTTCGCCGCATCGCCCTGGCCGTCTGCATAACGCGCAGAGTAGATGCCCGGCGCGCCGCCGAGGAAGTCCACTGCCAGGCCGGAGTCATCGGCCAGGGCCGGCAGGCCGGAGATGCGTGCGGCGTTGCGCGCCTTGAGGATGGCATTCTCGACGAACGACAGGCCGGTCTCTTCCGGCTCGACCTGGCTGAACTCGCCGATCGAGCGCACGCGTACGGCGTCGCCGAGCATGGCCTGCAGCTCCTTGAGCTTGCCGGCGTTATGGCTGGCCAGTACTAGCTCCTTGAAAGCACTCACGGGCTTAGTCATCCGGGAACATTTCCTGGTTGAAGGTGATGCGGTGGGCGTCGTCGCCCTGGCGTACGTCGAGGGTGAAGCCGAGCACTTCGCGGGTCTTGAAGGGGAACTGCGCCAGGTAATAGATGGCCTCGCCTTCGCTGACCTGACGGAACGTCAGCGCGGTGCTCTTGCCCAGCAGGTCCTTCACCTCGCCACCGACCACTGCGGTGCTGGGCTTGCCGGCCTTGAGCACGGCGACGTTGATCACGCCCTGGGTCTTGCTGCGCACCAGGCCGGCGGCGCTGGCGATATCCGGCTGGATGAAGCTGGAATTGAACACGCTGTAGTGCACGTCGAGATCGCCGAAGCTCTGCTTGCGCTCGGCGACAGCCGGCAGGGCCATGCACAGGGCGATCAGGAAGGGAATGATGCGGCGCATGATGTTCTCCTCGTTCAGACCGCGACGCGGTGGGCGGACAGGCCCGCGCCGCTGATGCGGTAGATGCCGATCTCGCCCAGCAGGTTGGGCCAGATGCGGCTGGCGATACCGTGGCGATGGTCGCGGTCCACCGCCAGGCGTTCTTCCACACGGGCGCCCTGGGCGTGGCACAGGCGCTCGAAGTCCTCGAAGGTGCAGAAGTGGATGTTCGGCGTGTTGTACCAGGTGTAGGGCAGGAAGTCCGAAACCGGCATGCGACCTTTTGTCGTCAGGTACCAGCGGCAGCGCCAGTGGCCGAAGTTGGGGAAGGTGATGATGCAGGTCTTGCCGACGCGCAGCATCTCGGCCAGTACCTTGTCCGGGTAGTGCAGCGCCTGCAGCGACTGGGTCATGACCACCACGTCGAAGCTGTTGCTGGCGAAGTTGCCCAGGCCCAGGTCGAGGTTCTGTTCGATGACGTTGACGCCGCGCTCGATGCACAGGGCGATCTTGTCCGGGTCGATTTCCAGGCCGTAGCCGGAAACCTGCTTGTTGTCGCGCAGCCAGGCGAGCAGCTCGCCGTCGCCGCAGCCCAGGTCGAGCACACGGCTGCCCGGGGCGATCCATTCCTGGATGATGTCCAGATCCGCTCGCATGCTCATACCTCGATTCGCTTCATGTAGCTGCCGAATGCCTGCAGGTAACGCGGGATCGGCATGAGGAAGGCGTCGTGGCCCTGCGGTGCGTCGATCTCCAGGTAGCAGACGTTCTTCTTCGCCGCCGTCAGCGCGTCGACGATCTCCCGCGAGCGGGCGGGGGAGAAGCGCCAGTCGGTGGTGAAGGACATCAGGCAGAAGTCCGCCCTGGCCACGGCCAGGGTCTTGGCCAGGTCGCCGTCATGCGCGGCGGCCGGGTCGAAGTAGTCCAGCGCCTTGGTCATCAGCAGGTAGGTGTTGGCGTCGAAGCGACCGGAAAATTCCTCGCCCTGATAGCGCAGGTAGCTTTCCACCTGGAACTCGACGCTGTGGAAGTCGTAGTTGAGCTTCTCGCTCTTCAGGCCGCGGCCGAATTTCTCGCCCATGGCGTCATCGGACAGGTAGGTAATATGGCCGACCATGCGCGCCAGCATCAGGCCGCGCTTGGGGATCACGCCCTGTTCCTGGAAATGTCCGCCATGGAAATCCGGGTCGGTGAGAATGGCCTGACGCGCCACTTCATTGAAGGCGATGTTCTGCGCCGACAGCTTGGGCGCCGAGGCAATGGCCAGGCAGTGACGCACGCGCTCGGGGTAGCTGATGGTCCATTGCATGGCCTGCATGCCGCCGAGGCTGCCGCCGATCACTGCCGCCCACTGCTCAATGCCCAGAGCATCGGCCAGGCGTGCCTGGCTGTGTACCCAGTCTTCGACGGTCATCACCGGGAAGTCGGCGCCATAGGGCTTGCCGGTTGCCGGGTTGGTGCTGCTGGGGCCGGTGGAGCCGTTGCAGCCGCCGAGGTTGTTGAGGCTGACGACGAAGAACTTGTTGGTGTCGATCGGCTTGCCGGGGCCGATGCAGCTGTCCCACCAGCCGGGTTTACGGTCATCCGGGCTGTGGTAGCCGGCGGCGTGATGATGGCCGGACAGGGCGTGGCAGATCAGCACGGCATTGCTGCGCTTGGCATTGAGCTCGCCGTACGTTTCGACGACCAGCTCGTACTCGGCCAGGCTGCGCCCGCAGGCCAGGGCCAACGGTTCGCTGAAACGGAACACCTGGGGGCTGACCAGGCCGACGGAATCTTCGGGAAATGCAGTAGGCATGGAGGCGCTGCTAATGAATCGGAGGAGGCCGCCAGTCTAAAGAGCACCGTCGGCAGCAGCAAGCGAGCAGGACGTCCGCTTGCGCTACAGACCTTGCTGGCGTGCTGCCACCGGCAGGCTGACCACCTTGCCCTGGCGCTGAACAGGTGCCGGGCGGCGCAGCACGCGGAGCATGTCGCTGGCCTGGGCCAGTTGCTGCTCCAGCTCTTCCTGGTAGCGCGCCAGTTGCTGGCTGCGCTTGCGCGTCTGCTGGGTTTCCTGAGCCAGCGCCTTGAGGCGCAGCATGTGGCTTTCCAGCATCTGCTTGTGTTCCAGGGTGTGCTGCATCAATGGCATCAGCGCGTCGGCGGCCCACTGTTCGGCGTCCAGGCGCAGGCGCTGGTGCAGACCGATCACTTCCTGGGCCAGGGTGGCGAAGAAACGCCGGGTCAGGCTGCGTTGCTCGGTAAGCAGGGTTTTCACGTGCAGGCGGAACTGGTCGCCCTTGGCCTGCAGCTTCTGCAGCTCGCGCAGGTAGCGCTGGATCTTGAACTGCGGCGCGTCGACGCCACCCAGCGGATTGCCTTCGTTATGCCGGCGATAGATGGCGGCGACCATCTTGTTGGCCATCTCCGCTTCGTGCTCCAGGTTGTGGAGATCCTGCTCGACGGCGCGGAAGAACTGCAGGATGGCCTGGTTGATGCCGAGGGTGGTCCAGCTGCCGGTGAGGTTGCGGCGGACTTCGTTCAGGTGCTGTTCCAGGCGTTCGGCACGTGCGGCATGGCGCAGCAACTGACCCTGGCGCTGCAACAGGCGCTGATTGGTCTTCAGGCCGAGCAGGCGCTTGTGGTGCTGGTTGTGGTCTTCCTTGGTCTTGGCGGTCAGCTCGAACAGCAACTGGCCGTTGTCCTGTTCATGATTGCCGAGCAGGGCCAGTTGTTCGCTGACCTTTTCCAGGCGCAGGTTGAGTACATGCTGGCTGTTATTCACCAGCGCCAGAACCTGGCGCACCACATGATCTTCGATCAGGCGTTCCTTCTGCGTGACGATGCGCTCGCACAGCAGATTCTCCAGGTTGGCGAGCTGGCTGCGGGCCAGCAGTAGCTCGTCCTTGCGCACCTTGGCCAGCAGCGCCTGCTTGGCCGACAGAGGCAGCACGTCCTGCTTGGCGATGCCCAGTTGCTTGGCGGTGGCGCTCTGTATCTGGCTGATGGCGTTCTGCACGAAGGACTCGCCGGCCAGGTCGTCCCAGAGCACGTCGATCTTGTTCAGCACCGCGAACAGGCTGGTCTGGGTGTCTTCATCGAGCTGACGGATGTGCTGCTGCCAGATGCTCATGTCGCTGGCCGTCAAGCCGGTGTCGGCGGACAGCAGGAAGATGATCGCCTGGGCGTTGGGCAGCATCGACAGGGTCAGCTCCGGCTCGCTGCCCAGGGCGTTGAGGCCGGGGGTGTCGAGGATGCGCAGGCCCTGGCGCAGCAGCGGATGATCGAAGTTGACCATGGCATGGCGCCAGGCTGGTACCAGCACCTGGTCGCGCTTGCCAGTGCTTTCGAGCATGTCCGGGTGGAAGCCGAGCTGGATCGCCTGTTCCACCGGCATGGGCTTGGTCTTGGCCACCTGGCTGAAGGCAAGGGCCATGTTTGCCGGGTCGCTGGTATCCAGCGGGATGTTCACCCAGTGGCGAGGGATGCGCTTGAACTGCGCGATGCTGGCCGAGGCCGTGCGCGTCTCGATCGGCAGCAGGCGAATGTAGGGGCGTTCCGAGCGCGGGTCGAAGAACAGCTCGGTAGGACACATGGTGGTGCGCCCGGCATGCGAAGGCAGCATGCGCTGGCCGTACTCGGAGAAGAACAGGCTGTTGATCAGCTCGGTCTTGCCGCGTGAGAACTCGCCGACGAAGGCCAGGGTGATGTGGTCGGTGCGCAGGACCTTCAGCGCGCGTTCGAGCTTGGCCTGAACGGCATCGGAGTTGAGCCGGTTGTGCTCCAGCCAACTGCGATAGCGCGTGATCTCGCGCATCAGTTCGCGTTTCCAGGTGACGTAGGCATCTACCTGCTGGCTGAGACGTTCCATGCTCATCCTGGCTCTCCTCTCGGCAAGATCATCCACTTGCTGGGGCTGCGTGACGGTTCGGTTGGGGTTGCCGCCACGAAGCACGGCGTATCACGAGAACACCCTGCATTATGCGAGCTGCAGGGTCGCCGTCAATTGGCCGCGGCTACAGTCCCGCCTTATGGTCGGCCAGGGCTGCCGAGTGGTCGTCAGGTGCGCTGCAGGCCGGGGATCGGCGGCAGCGTCTGTGGGGCGCGGATGCGCAGGCGCTTCTGCCGGTTGAGCTCGCCGCTTTCCAGGCTTACCTGGCTCTTGGCGACGCCGAACGCCTTGGCCAGGAAGGCCTGTAGGTGCGCGTTGGCCTTGCCGTCGACCGGCGGAGCGGTGAGGCGGATCTTCAGTCGCTCGCCATGCAGCCCGGCGAACTCGTCCTTGCTCGCCTTGGGCTGCAGATGACAGTCGAGGATCAGGTCCTCACCGTCCCAGCGGTAGAAGCTCATGCTCAGAGGAAGGGGCTGAGCATCGGTGGCAGGCCGGTGGAGGCGGCCAGGGCGCCGATCACGAAGCGGTCGATCAGGTTGATGGTGATGAAGGCGAAGATCGGCGAGATATCCAGGCCGCCGAGGTTCGGCAGCAGCTTGCGAAATGGTGCCAGCAGCGGTTCGCAGATCTGGTTGACCAGTTGCGCGCCGGGGTTGTAGCTGCCCGGGGCGACCCAGGAGAGGATCACGCTGATGATCAGGGCGAAGAAAAATACCTTGAGGAACAGCGAGGTCACGCCGATTACCGACCATACCAGCAACTGCGGGATGAAACCGGCGACGTTGTAGCCAACCAGCGTCAGGGTCACGATCATCAGCAGCAGCTGTACCAGCAGGGCCAGGATCAGCGACGCCAGGTCCAGCCCGGCGAAGCCCGGGATGATGCGGCGCAGCGGTGTCAGCAGCGGCTGCGTGGCCTTGACGATGAACTGGCTCAGCGGGTTGTAGAAGTCGGCACGTACCAGTTGCAGGATGAAGCGCAGCAGCACGATCAGCAGGTACAGGCTGCCGAGGGTCTGGATGATGTAGATGAGGGCTTCGATGAGTCCGGACATGTGTGCTTCCTTATTGACCCAGTTGTTCGGCCAGTTCGGCCGAGCGATTGGCAGCGGCATCGAGTGCCTGTTGTACCAGCGCTTCGAAGCCGCCGGCCTGGAAGGTTTTTATCGCTGCTTCGGTGGTGCCGTTCGGTGAGGTCACACGGCGCCGCAGTTCGGCGGCGTCGACATCACTCTCGCTGGCCATGCGTGCCGCTCCGAGGGCGGTCTGGATGCTCAGCTGGGCTGCGGTTGCACGTGGCAGACCGAGCTGCTCGCCAGCCGCGGTCATGGCCTCGATCAGCAGGAAGAAGTAGGCCGGACCGCTGCCGGACACGGCGGTGACGGCATCGAGCTGGGCTTCTTCTTCCAGCCACAGGGCCAGGCCCACGGCACTCAGTACCTGCTCGGCCTGGGCTTTCTGCGCGGCACTGACGCGCGGGTTGGCGAACAGCCCGGAAACACCCTGGCGCAACAGCGCCGGCGTGTTGGGCATGCAGCGCACGATGGCGCGCTCGCCCAGCCACTTCTCCAGGCTGGCGCAGCTGATGCCGGCGGCGATGGAAACGATCACCTGACCGGCGGTGAGATGCGGCGCCAGATCCAGGCAAACCGCCTTCATCACCTGCGGCTTGACGGCCAGCACGATCAGATCGGCCCCTTCGATGGCCTCGACGTTATCGCTGAACAGGGCGATGCCATGCTGCTGGTTCAGTCGCCCACGTTGCTCGGCACCCGGCTCGCTGGCGCGAATGGCGTCGGCGGGTACGCCTTGGGCTCGCAGGCCCCCGATCAGGCTGGCTGCCATGTTGCCGGCGCCGACGAAGGCGATGGTCGGGTTGCTCATTGGAAGTTCCTTCATTCAGTGAGTGGGCTGGCCGTAATCACGGGCGCCGAACAGCGCAGTGCCGATGCGCACCCAGGTGGCACCTTCGGCAATGGCGGCTTCCAGATCATGACTCATGCCCATGGACAGGGTATCGAGATTCAGCGTCAGCTCATCGCGCAGTTGGCGCAGACGGGCGAAAGCGGCATGTTGCGCGGCGATATCGTCGGTGGGTTCGGGAATGGCCATCAGCCCGCGCAGGCGGAGGTTGGGCAGGGCGACGACGGCCTGGGCCAGCTCCGGCAATTCTTCGGGACAGCAGCCGGATTTGCTGTCCTCGCCGCTGACGTTGACCTGCAGGCAGATGTTCAGCGGCGGCAGATCCGCAGGGCGCTGATCGGACAGGCGTTGGGCGATTTTCAGGCGGTCCACGGAATGCACCCAGTCGAAATGCTCGGCGATGGGCCGGGTCTTGTTCGACTGAATGGGGCCGATGAAGTGCCAGATCAAGGGCAGGTCGGTCAGTTGGGCCTGCTTTTCCAGCGCTTCCTGCAGGTAGTTCTCGCCGAAATCGCGCAGGCCGGCGGCGTGCGCGTCCCGGATGGCTCCGGCCGGCTTGGTCTTGCTCACCGCCAGCAGGCCGATGTCGGCCAAATTGCGCTGTGAGGCTTGCGCCGCCTCACGGATACGCGCTCCGACCTTTGCAATATTCTCTGCTATCGTGGACATTACCTGCGCTCTATAAAGCCCGACCCCTAGAGGGTTTGCGGCATTCTACCTGCTTGCTTGTAATTGGGGAGTCCCATGGATATCACTGAGCTGCTCGCCTTCAGCGCCAAGCAAGGCGCGTCGGATTTGCACCTCTCGGCGGGGCTACCGCCGATGATCCGCGTCGATGGCGATGTGCGTCGCATCAACCTGCCACCGCTGGATCACAAGCAGGTACACGCGCTGATTTACGACATCATGAATGACAAGCAGCGCAAGGATTACGAGGAGTTCCTCGAAACCGACTTCTCCTTCGAAGTTCCGGGCGTGGCGCGCTTCCGGGTCAACGCATTCAACCAGAACCGTGGCGCCGGTGCGGTATTCCGTACCATTCCGTCCAAGGTGCTGACCATGGAAGACCTGGGCATGGGCGAGGTGTTCCGCAAGATCACCGACGTGCCGCGCGGCCTGGTGCTGGTTACCGGTCCTACCGGTTCGGGTAAGTCGACCACCCTGGCGGCGATGCTCGACTACCTCAACAGCAACAAGTACCACCACATCCTCACCATTGAAGACCCGATCGAATTCGTGCACGAGTCGAAGAAGTGTCTGGTCAACCAGCGTGAGGTGCACCGCGACACCCACGGCTTCTCCGAAGCCCTGCGCTCGGCCCTGCGTGAAGACCCGGACATCATCCTGGTGGGTGAGATGCGTGACCTGGAGACCATCCGCCTGGCGCTGACCGCCGCGGAAACCGGTCACCTGGTATTCGGCACCCTGCACACCACCTCCGCCGCCAAGACCATCGACCGGGTGGTCGACGTGTTCCCGGCCGAGGAGAAGTCCATGGTGCGTTCGATGCTGTCGGAATCCTTGCAGGCGGTAATCTCGCAGACCCTGCTGAAGAAGATCGGCGGCGGTCGTGTTGCCGCTCACGAGATCATGATCGGTACACCTGCGATTCGTAACCTGATCCGCGAGGACAAGGTCGCGCAGATGTATTCGGCGATCCAGACCGGTGGTGCGCTGGGCATGCAGACTCTGGATGCCTGCCTCAAGACCCTGGTATCCAAGGGACTGGTCAGCCGCGACAGCGCGCGCGAGAAGGCCAAGAGCCCGGAAAACTTCTAACAGCCGCAGCGACTGCGCCGCACGCCGCCAGTCGCCAGGCCCGCTCCGGGCCTTTATCGGGCGTGCAGATGATTGGCGAGACCGACAATGGAATTCGAAAAACTACTGCGCCTGATGGTCGAAAAAGGCGGCTCCGATCTGTTCATCACCGCTGGCGTACCGCCATCGATGAAGGTCAACGGCAAGATCATGCCCGTGACCAAGAACGCCATGTCGCCGGAGATGACCCGCGAAACCGTGCTGGGTGTGATGAACGAGGCGCAGCGCCGCGAGTTTGCCGAAAAGCACGAATGCAACTTCGCCATCAGCGCCCGCGGCGTCGGCCGTTTCCGTGTCAGCGCCTTCTATCAGCGCAACCTGGTGGGCATGGTACTGCGTCGCATCGAGACCAACATTCCCACCATCGATGATCTGAAACTGCCGGAAATTCTCAAGAAGTTGGCGTTGACCAAACGGGGTCTGGTGCTGTTCGTCGGTGCCACCGGTACCGGTAAATCGACCTCGCTGGCGGCGATGATCGGCTACCGCAACAAGCACAGCAGCGGTCATATCATCTCCATCGAAGACCCCATCGAATACATCCACCAGCACCAGAACTGCATCGTCACCCAGCGGGAAGTGGGCATCGACACCGAGTCGTTCGAGGTGGCGCTGAAGAACACCCTGCGTCAGGCGCCGGACGTAATCCTCATCGGTGAGGTGCGTACCCGCGAGACCATGGACCACGCCGTGGCCTTCGCCGAAACCGGCCACCTGTGCCTGGCCACCCTGCACGCCAACAACGCCAACCAAGCGCTGGACCGCATCATCAACTTCTTTCCGGCCGACCGGCAGAATCAGGTGTGGATGGACCTGTCGCTCAACCTCAAGGCCATCGTCGCCCAGCAACTGGTACCGACCCCGGATGGCAAGGGGCGCCGCGCGGTGATCGAGGTGCTGATCAACACCCCGTTGGCCGCCGACCTGATCCGCAAGGGCGAGGTGCACGAGCTCAAGGGCCTGATGAAACGCTCCACCGAGCAGGGCATGCAGACCTTCGACCAGGCTCTGTACAACCTCTACACCCAGGGCGAGATCACCTACGAAGACGCGCTGCTCTACGCCGACTCGGCCAACGACCTGCGCCTGATGATCAAGCTCGGTTCGGAAACCGATGGCGATCACCTCACCAGCATGGCCCAGGGCCTGTCGCTGGAAGTCAGCGAGGAAGATCCGGGGCGTCGTTTCCGCTGATGCCTGAAGGGGACGCGATGCGTCCCCTTGGTTTATCCGCCAATGCGTTTGCCCTTTCTGCCGGCCAGCACCCGTGCCTGGCCATCACGCTGCGCGCCGGCGCGCGCTTCGCTCATCAATTGTGGAATCAACGGTCCTTCCGGCAGGTTCTTCCAGAACCTCGGCGGCAGGTGCTGCTGCATTACCGTGCGGTTCAGCCGCGCCGGGTTGAAGGTGCTACCGTAATAGGCACGCCACAGCGCCTGGCCAGCATCGTCGGGGTGCTGTGCCCAACGCTGCCATTGCGGCGGGCAACAGCGTTCATGCCGCAGGTGCTGGCCGTCCCAGAACACGCCATCGCGCGGCGTTGCGATCAGCCAGCTGTGCCTGCCCAGGCGTTCGGCGAAATGACCGCTGGCAGAAGCGAGGATGTCGTGCGCCGGCTCGAACCAGGCGACGAAGTCCGGCGCGCCGGCATCCTTGCATGGTTGAAAGCGCACGAAAGCATGCAGGTGGTGCGCCTCGCGTCGCACCGCCTTGAGCCGGCGCTGCAGCTCGCTGCCGTCGGCATCGCCAGCCAAGACGGCGCTGCGCTCGCCCTGCACGAAGCGCCAGAGCACGCGGTAGAGCAGGCTCCAGCGCTCCTCGCCGCGGTATTGCGCGGCGCTTTCCAGCAGCTCGAGCAGTTCGGGCGAAACACGCAGTCGACCGCTGGGTTCAGGCGCGGGTTCGGCGGGTTCATCGAACAGGCCGGGTGCGGCCTCTTCGTCCAGCCACTGCAACTGATGGGGCGCAAGCCCCTGCAGCAAGGCGCGGCGTGCGGCCTGGCGCCAGGTGGCGAAGGTGCCGTCGAAACGCAGGCTGTGCATCACCACAGCGCCATCTGTGCCGGTGTATCGCGCAGCTGCTGGCGCAGCACCACGGACTCGTATTCGGCCCGCGGCGGCCGGTAGTCCTGGGTGACGATGAACGGCTTGGCCTTCTCCAGCACGCAGCGCAGGCGCGTCAGATCCTCGAAACGGATGCGCCGTTCACGCCTTAGTGCGCCCAGGCGCCGTGCGCTGAGCACGCCGATGCCGGGCACGCGGGCGATCAGCGACTCGTCGGCGCGGTTGAGGTCGACTGGAAACTGCCCGCGGTTGGCCAGCGCCCAGGCCAGCTTGGGGTCGATATCCAGGGCCAGGTTGCCGGGGCCGGCGAGCAGTTCGCCGGCGCTGAAGCCGTAGCCGCGCATGAGGAAGTCGGCCTGGTACAGGCGGTGTTCGCGCAGCAGGGGCGGCGCCTCGAACGGCACGCTCTTCGGGCTTTGCGGGATGGGGCTGAAGGCCGAGTAGTAGACGCGGCGCAGGCGGTAGTCCTGATACAGGCTCTGGGCGTTATGCAGGATGGTGCTGTCGTCGGTGGCGTCGGCGCCGATGATCATCTGCGTACTCTGGCCGGCCGGGGCAAAGCGCGGCGCGCGGCGCTCCTCCTTGGCCTCGCGCTCGCCGAGGTGGATGCTGTGCATCGCCTGGTGGATGCTGCCGACATTCTTTTCCGGAGCCAGGCGTACCAGGCTGGTCTCGGTGGGCAGTTCGATGTTGACGCTGAGGCGGTCGGCGTACAGACCGGCTTCGGCGATCAGCTCCGGGGCGGCATCGGGGATGGTCTTCAGATGGATGTAGCCGCGAAACTGATGCTCCTCGCGCAGCAGCCTGGCGACGCGGATCAGCTGTTCCATGGTGTAGTCGGCCGAGCGGATGATGCCGGAGCTGAGGAACAGCCCGCTGATGCAGTTGCGCTTGTAGAAATCCAGGGTCAGCGTCACCACTTCCTCGGGGGTAAAGCGCGCACGCGGCACGTCGCTGGAACGGCGGTTGATGCAATACTGGCAGTCGTACAGGCAGAAGTTGGTCAGCAGAACCTTCAGCAGGGCTACGCAGCGCCCGTCCGGCGTGTAGCTGTGGCATATGCCCATGCCGTTGGTCGAGCCGATGCCATCCTTGCCCCTCGAGCTGCGCTTCGGCGCGCCGCTGCTGGCGCAGGAGGCGTCGTACTTGGCGGCGTCGGCGAGAATGGTGAGTTTGTCGATCAGTTGCATGGCACGCGATATCGATACTGTATTTATATACAGTGTATGGGCACGGTGCAGCTATCAAGGCATTTGTTGTGTTGCACCCTTTCGGCGCTCATGAAACCTTATCCAGGCACGCAGCGTCTGAAGCTGCATCTCGCACAAGGAGTTCGTCATGCAACGACAGGATACGCACAGCAAGCTGATCGGCTACCTGCTGTGGATCTTCGGTTTTCTCGGTTCGCACCGCTTCTACTACGGCAAACCGGTAACCGGCACGATCTGGTTCTTCACTCTTGGTCTGCTGTTCATCGGCTGGATCATCGACCTGTTCCTGATCCCGTCCATGGATCGCGAGGCAGACCTGCGCTTCACCGCCGGTGACATCGATTACAACGTGGCGTGGATCCTGCTGACCTTCCTCGGCGTGTTCGGTGTGCACCGCATGTATCAGGGCAAGTGGATCACCGGGATCATCTACCTGCTTACCGGCGGCCTGTTTCTGGTGGGCGTGCTCTATGACTTCTGGACGCTGAATACGCAGATTTCGATCAGGAACGCCCAGCGCGGTTGATCCGCTGCTGCCTCGGTTGCGCGAGGTAGTTGCTGCGTTCAGATCAACGAGGGCAGAAAGAAGGGCATCCTGCGGGATGCCCTTTTTCGTTGCGGCTGACTGGCTCAATCGTCGCTGTCGTCGTCATCGCCACCATCGACGTTCATGCCCAGTTCCTTGATCTTGCGCGTCAGCGTGTTGCGGCCCCAGCCCAGTAGCAGGGCGGCGTCGCGACGGCGGCCGGCGGTGTGCTTGAGGGCGGTCTCGATCATGATGCGCTCGAAGGCCGGCACGGCGCTGTCGAGCAGATTGGACTGGCCACGCGCCAGGGCCTGATCGGCCCACAGACGCAACGCCTGCTCCCAGTTGGTGACCGGTGCGGCGTCCTGCGGCTGGGTCAGCAGCTCCGGCGGCAGGTCGTCGACATGCACCTCGCGACCGGAGGCCATGACGGTGATCCAGCGGCAGGTGTTCTCCAGCTGGCGCACGTTGCCTGGCCAGGGCAGGTGCTTGAGGTAATCCTCGGTTTCGCTCTTGAGCAGCTTCGGCTCCACTGCCAGTTCCTGCGCCGCGCGGGCGAGGAAGTGGTTGGCCAGGGTCGGAATGTCTTCGCGACGGTCGGCCAGACGTGGAATGTGGATGCGGATGACGTTGAGGCGGTGGAACAGGTCTTCGCGGAACTTGCCGGCCTGTACCAGGGTTTCCAGATTCTGGTGGGTGGCGGCGATGATGCGCACGTCCACCTTGACCGGGGTGTGGCCACCGACACGGTAGAACTCGCCATCGGCCAGCACGCGCAGCAGACGGGTCTGGGTATCGGCCGGCATATCGCCGATCTCGTCGAGAAACAGGGTGCCGCCATCGGCCTGCTCGAAGCGGCCGCGACGCTGGTTGGCGGCGCCGGTGAAGGCGCCTTTCTCGTGGCCGAACAGCTCGGACTCCATCAGATCCTTGGGGATCGCCGCCATGTTCAGGGCGATGAAGGGTGCCGCCGCGCGCGGGCTGTGACGGTGCAGGGCGTGCGCCACCAGCTCCTTGCCGGTGCCCGACTCGCCGTTGATCAGCACGGTGATATTGGAGTGGCTCAGACGGCCGATGGCGCGGAACACCTCCTGCATCGCCGGCGCTTCGCCGATGATCTCCGGCGTGCGGGCCTGCACAGTGGGTGCGGCCAGGCTCTGTTGTTCCTGGGCATGCTGGAAGGCGCGCTTGACCAGCGAGACTGCTTCGTCGACGTCGAACGGCTTGGGCAGGTATTCGAAGGCGCCGCCCTGGTAGCTGGCGACCGCGCTGTCCAGGTCGGAGTGTGCGGTCATGATGATCACCGGCAGGCGCGGATACAGCTCGCGGATGCGCGCCAGCAGGTCGAGACCGCTGGCACCGGGCATGCGGATGTCGGAGATGATCACGTCCGGCTGCTGGCGGGTCAGGCGGCTGAGGACACCGTCTGCACTGTCGAAACTCTGAGTGGTCATGCCTTCCTGCTGCAGGGCCTTTTCCAGGACCCAGCGGATGGAACGATCGTCATCGACAATCCAGACGGTTTCACTGCGGCTCATGGCGAGGGTGCTCCTTGTTCCAGCGGCAGGAAGATCGAGAATACGGTGTGGCCGGGATAGCTCTCGCACTCGATCAGCCCCTGGTGCTGACTGATGATGTTCTGGGTGATGGCCAGGCCCAGGCCGGTGCCGTCGGCACGCCCGCTGACCATGGGATAGAAGATGGTGTCCTGCAGCTCGGGCGGAATGCCGGGGCCGTTGTCGATGATCTCGACCTTGACCACCAGGCGGTGACGGGTATGGCCGATGGTGAACTGGCGCAGGGTACGGGTACGCAGCGTGATGCGGCCCAGGCCCATGTCGTTCTTCTGTCCCGCGATCGCCTGCATGGCGTTGCGCACAATGTTGAGTACGGCCTGGATCATCTGCTCGCGGTCGATCAACAGGTCGGGAATGCTCGGGTCGTAATCGCGCACCAGAGTGATGCCACCCTGACTTTCCGCTTCGATCAGATTGGCGACGCGCTCGAGCACTTCATGCACGTTGGTCATCGCCAGCGATGGCAACTTGTTCGAGCCAAGCATACGGTCGACCAGGTTACGCAGGCGGTCGGCCTCTTCGATGATGACGTTGGTGTAGTCCTTGAGATCCTCGTTGGGCAGCTCGCGCGAGAGCAGTTGCGCCGCGCCGCGAATGCCGCCGAGCGGATTCTTGATTTCGTGAGCCAGGCCGCGCACCAGCAGCTTGGTAGTCTCCTGCTTGGAAAGCTGCGCCTCCTCCTTGGTGATGCGCAGCAGGCGATCACGCGGGTGCACTTCCAGCAGCAGCAGGGTTTCGCCCATGCTGAACAGGGGCGTTACGGCGTAGTCCACGGTCAGCGTCTGGCCGGTGGCCGAAGTCAGCACGGCTTCACGCTTGTTGAACGGGTGCGCCTGTTCCACCGCCTGGCGCAGCGAGGACAGCGCCTCGGGGGATTCGGTGAACAGGTCGCTGATGAACTGGCCATGGCTGCGCTGGCCGCTGACGGCCAGAAGCATCTCCGCCGCCGGGTTCATGTACTCAAGGCATAACTGGCTGTTGAGCAGCAGGGTGGCGGTGGTCAGGTTGTCCAGTAGTAGTCGGTGCAGCGCGTCGTCGATGGTCATAGGCAGTGCGTTCCGGCGATGGGCAGGAAAATGCAAGAAGCAAACCAAAGCCCCGAAAAGACGCATATTTTGTCGCCGACGCTGGTCAATAGCGTCCTGTTGGTCGTCGTAAGCGACTTTATCGGTGGCTTTTGGCCATTTTCTGGTGCGATCTGCGGGTTTTCAGTCAGTCGCTGGCTTGAAGGGGTACAGAGGAGCGACCCAAAACAGGGAGAGCTTAGGAGGGAGAGTGCGAGATTGCACCATTAAGGTGCAATCTGTCTCAGAAGAAGGGCAGGATGCTGACGTCTTCCTTGGGTTTGTCCTTCAGTGGGCATTCCAGGCGGACACCGTAGTCGTCCTTCTTGCACGGGTTTATCTTGCGTTTCTGCGCCAATGTCATGCGGTGCATGTGGAAGGGCTGTGCAGGTGTGCGTTCGACGATCAGACCGGCAGAGTCGATGATTTCTGCCACTAATTGGTGCGTGCCGCGGTCGATGTGCTGCAGGGAGAACACCGGGCTGCGGCTGATCTCGCCCTGGGGTTCTCCGTCGAGCAGCAGACGGTAGCTATGGCCAGGCAGCAGGCCGGGTTCGCTGTTTAGGGTCACGATCATGTCGCCGGAACCGTGGTGGATCGAAGCGTCCGGTTCCGGCACCAGGATGCGCAGGACCTGGTAATGCACGGTTGGCTTGGTGACCGCAGGTGGCGGCGCCATGCGCACCGTGGAGGTGGGCTGTCTCAGCTCCACGTTGTTGGAGGGCGCGAGCATCACCCGTTCGGCGTTGCTGCTGCGCGGTTTGTCGGTGAATACCCGGTTACCTTCGGCGTCGATATAGGTGTAAACCTGGCCGAGAGCGACCGGGGCGACGAGCAGAAGCAGGAGTAACGGAAAACGCATGTTCACTTGGTGGGCTTCGGTGCTGGGCTGGGTGGCGCAGAGCGCGCCGGGCTGTTTACGCTGATGCGCTGCACGGTGAAGGTCTGCGTGGCGCTCTGCTGGATGATACGGTCGCCTGCCATCACGGCCACGGCCAGTGCATGTTCGCCACGGTCGATATTGGTCAGTTGCAGGCTGGGAACGTTGCTGGCCTGGCCGTAGGGCTCGCCATCGAGAATCAGGCGCAGTCGGTGGCCAGGTTGCAGGCGTGGCTGAATACTCACGCCGACGATGAAGGTGCCGTTGTTCACGCGCATGGCTTCATCGTCCGGAAGGCCGGTCAGGCTCAGTTCGGCGTAGGGCGCTTCGTTCTGCGCCTGGGTATCGTCGCTGGCCGCTGGAATGCTGGGTGTCTTCATCTCCACCGTATTGGTTGGCGGCAGTTCCACGCTTTCAGCAGCCGCGCCATCCGGCGGCTGGTTGGTGAATACCGTGTTGCCGTTGGCATCGGTGTATTTGTAGATCTGTGCACTGGCCGGCAGGGTCAGGGCAAGCAGCAGGCAGGCGAGTAACGGGCGCATGGGCCAATCCTTCCGCGGATGATGCGCTAAGCCTTGCACTGCTATCGATTCCTGGCAAGCGCAGGGCAGCGCTGCTGTGATGTTTGGCTACAAATCGGCTGGCCGCGGGTGCCGATCTCATAGGGCGACGTGAGCTGTCGACGCTGCGCGCACCTTCTGCGGCAGAGCCGGGGCCTCTCGTTGCGCACGGCGGCAGCAGGATGAAAAAAGCCCCGCCAGGCAGGGCCTGGCGGGGCTTTCGAACGCGCCATCAGGCGGCGCGAGACTGGCTTAGACGCTGTAGTACAGGTCGTATTCCAGCGGGTGTACGAAGGTACGGACCTTGATTTCTTCTTCGCTCTTCAGCTCGATGTAGGCATCGATGAAGTCGTCGGAGAACACGCCGCCCTTGGTCAGGAACGCGCGGCCCTTGTCCAGCTCTTCCAGGGCTTCTTTCAGGCTGCCGCAAACCTGCGGGATCAGCTTGCCTTCTTCCGGCGGCAGGTCGTACAGGTTCTTGTCGGCGGCATCGCCCGGGTGGATCTTGTTCTGGATACCGTCGATACCGGCCATCAGCAGGGCAGCGAAGGCCAGGTACGGGTTGGCAGCCGGATCCGGGAAGCGTGCTTCGATGCGGCGGGCTTTCGGGCTCGACACGTAAGGAATGCGGATGGAGGCGGAGCGGTTGCGTGCCGAGTAGGCCAGCATCACAGGCGCTTCGAAGCCCGGGACCAGACGCTTGTAGGAGTTGGTCGACGGGTTGGTGAAGCCGTTCAGTGCCTTGCCGTGCTTGATGATGCCGCCGATGAAGTACAGGGCGGTTTCCGAGAGGCCGGCATAGCCTTCGCCTGCGAAGGTGTTCTTGCCATCCTTGGAGATGGACATGTGCACGTGCATGCCGCTGCCGTTGTCGCCATACAGAGGCTTGGGCATGAAAGTCGCGGTCTTGCCATAGGCGTCGGCGACGTTGTGCACGCAGTACTTGAGGGTCTGAACTTCGTCGGCCTTCTTCACCAGAGTGTTGAACTTCACGCCGATTTCGTTCTGACCGGCAGTGGCCACTTCGTGGTGGTGCACTTCGACGACCAGGCCCATTTCTTCCATGGCGTTGCACATGGCAGTACGGATTTCGTGGTCGTGGTCGCACGGCGGAACCGGGAAGTAACCGCCTTTGACGGCCGGGCGGTGGCCCTTGTTGCCGCCTTCGACGTCGCCGTCGGTCATCCAGGAGCCTTGCTCGGAGTAGATCTTGAACATGGAGCCGGAGATGTCGGACTTGAACTTCACTTCGTCGAAGATGAAGAACTCGGGCTCCGGACCGACGAATACGGTGTCACCGATGCCGGTGCTCTTCAGGAACTCTTCGGCGCGCTTGGCGATGGAACGCGGGTCGCGATCATAGCCCTGCATGGTGCTCGGCTCGATGATGTCGCAGACGATGATCAGAGTCGGCTCTTCGGTGAACGGGTCCAGCACGGAAGTTTCGTCGACCGGCATCAGGATCATGTCGGAGGCTTCGATGCCTTTCCAGCCATGGATGGACGAGCCGTCGAACATCTTGCCGTGCTCGAAGAAATCTTCGTCGAGGGCGTCACGGGCCGGCATGGTCACGTGGTGCTGCTTGCCCTTGGTGTCGGTGAAGCGCAGGTCTACCCACTTCACGTCGTGTTCTTTGATCAGTTGAACAGCCTTAGACATGTTGTCCTCCAGGTGGAAAAGGCTCTTGTCGTTATAAGCCTTGATATGCGGTGAAGCCCGGCGGGATAGTCCTTCAGGGCAACCTGCCTCACAAGGGAGCAAATTGCATGCCAGTGCCCTGTAATGGGCAAGGTGCCCGAAACTCAAGCACTCCGCCGGCTGTGGCGAATTTCCGAGGTGATATTTGCACCATTAAGGAGCCCTTGATTTTGACTATGCCCATTTTTGGTGCGTCGAAAGTTTGATGCAGTATTTTTGGTCAAAGCTTGAACAATTTCCGCTATAATCCGCGCCCCTGTTTTTTCGTCCCCCAAGCGGGCGGCCTATTCATGAAGCTCATCGTCAAAGTTTTCCCGGAAATCACCATCAAGAGTCGCCCGGTGCGCAAGCAGTTCATCCGCCAGTTGGGGAAGAACATTCGCTCCGTGCTGCGCGATCTTGACCCCGATCTGCGGGTTACGGGTGTCTGGGACAACCTGGAGGTCGAGACCGACCTGGACGACCCCCGGCTGCTTGAAGAGATGACCGAACGTCTGCGCAACACGCCGGGCATTGGCTTGTTCCTCGAGGTCAACGAGTACCCGCTGGGTGATCTGGACGAGATTACCGAACACTGCAAGCGCCACTACGCCGACCAGTTGCCGGGCAAGATTTTCGCCGTGCGCTGCAAGCGTGGCGGCAAGCACGCGTTCAGCTCCATTGATGTCGAGCGTCATGTCGGCTCGCGTCTGCGCCAGGAGTGTGGGGCTGCCGGCATCGACCTGAAGAAGCCGGAAGTCGAAGTGCGCATGGAGATTCGCGACCAGCGTCTGTTCGTGGTGCACAACCGTCATGAGGGGCTCGGCGGCTACCCGCTGGGGTCGCTGGAGCAGACCCTGGTGCTGATGAGCGGCGGCTTCGACTCCACTGTCGCGGCCTATCAGATGATGCGCCGCGGTCTGGTCACCCACTTCTGCTTCTTCAATCTCGGTGGTCGTGCCCATGAACTGGGCGTGATGGAAGTGGCGCACTACATCTGGCAGAAATTCGGTCGCTCGCAGCGCGTGCTGTTCGTCAGCGTGCCGTTCGAGGAAGTGGTCGGCGAGATCCTGTCCAAGGTCGACAACAGTCAGATGGGTGTGATCCTCAAGCGCATGATGCTGCGCGCCGCCACCCGTGTCGCCGAACGTCTGGAGATCGAAGCGCTGGTCACCGGCGAGGCGATCAGCCAGGTGTCGAGCCAGACCCTGACCAACCTCGCAGTGATCGACTCGGCCACCGACATGCTGGTGATGCGTCCGCTGATCGCCAGCCACAAGCAGGACATCATCGACACCGCGACGCGGATCGGCACCGCCGAGTTCGCCAAGAACATGCCCGAGTACTGCGGCGTGATTTCGGTCAACCCGACCACCCGTGCCCGGGGTTATCGCGTGGAGAAGGAGGAGGCGCAGTTCGACATGGCCATCCTCGACCGCGCCCTGGAGCGCGCGACGCAACTGCCCATCGACCGCGTCATAGACGAACTGGGCAAGGACGTGCAGGTCGAGGAAGTGCGTGAGGCACTGGCCGGGCAGATCGTCATCGACATTCGCCATCCCGACGCAGCCGAGGACGCGCCGCTGGAAGTGCCAGGGGTCGAAGTGCAGGTACTGCCGTTCTACGCGCTGAACAACAAATTCAAGGAACTGGATGAGAACCGCCAGTACCTGCTGTATTGCGACAAAGGCGTCATGAGTCGCCTGCATGCCCATCACCTGCTGAGCGAGGGGCATGCCAATGTGCGCGTTTATCGTCCGGCATAGGACTCCGGGGTTGAATGGCGGCAGCATTCGCCATCGCCCTCCCGACCGTTCAGTCCACTGACGCCTTTCCTCTTTATTCGTCGTCCAGACTGGGCGACACACGAATCCTCTGATCGAGATACACACAGTGATCGAAAAACTGCGCAACATCGCCATCATCGCCCACGTCGACCATGGCAAAACCACCCTCGTCGACAAACTGCTGCGTCTGTCCGGCACCCTCGACCGCAAAGAGGCGGAAAACGAGCGCGTCATGGACTCCAACGACCAGGAGAAAGAGCGCGGCATTACCATTCTCGCCAAGAACACGGCGCTGAAGTGGGGCGACTACAACATCAACATCGTCGACACCCCCGGACACGCCGACTTCGGCGGTGAAGTGGAACGTGTGATGAGCATGGTCGACTCCGTGCTGCTGGTAGTCGACGCCCAGGACGGCCCGATGCCGCAAACCCGTTTCGTGACCCAGAAGGCGTTCAAGGCCGGCCTGCGTCCGATCGTCGTGGTCAACAAGATCGACCGTCCGGGCGCGCGTCCTGACTGGGTCATCGACCAGATCTTCGACCTGTTCGACAACCTCGGTGCCACCGACGAGCAGCTGGACTTCCCGATCGTCTACGCCTCGGCCCTGAACGGCATTGCCGGCATGGATCACGAGAAGATGGACGACAACATGGACGCCCTGTTCCAGGCCATCGTCGACCACGTGCCGGCCCCGGTCGTCGACCTCGACGGCCCGTTCCAGATGCAGATTTCCCAGCTGGACTACAACAGCTTCCTCGGCGTGATCGGCATCGGCCGCATCGCCCGCGGTACCATCAAGGCCAACAGCCCGGTGACCGCCATCGGCGCCGACGGCAAGAAGCGCAACGGCCGTATCCTCAAGATCATGGGCCACTCCGGTCTGCAGCGCGTCGAAGTGCAGGAAGCCACTGCCGGTGACATCGTCTGCGTATCCGGTATGGACGAGCTGTACATCTCCGACACCCTGTGCGACCAGAACAACGTCGAGGCCCTGCCGCCGCTGACCGTCGACCAGCCGACCGTGAGCATGACCTTCCAGGTCAACGACTCGCCGTTCGCCGGCAAGGAAGGCAAGTTCGTCACCAGCCGCAATATCAAGGACCGTCTGGACAAGGAGCTGCTGCACAACGTCGCCCTGCGCGTCGAGCCGGGCGAGACTCCGGAGAAGTTCAAGGTTTCCGGTCGTGGTGAGCTGCACCTGTCGGTACTGATCGAGACCATGCGTCGCGAAGGCTTCGAGCTGGCCGTAGGCCGTCCGGAAGTGGTGATCATCGAGAACGAGGCCGGCGAGAAGCAGGAACCGTACGAGAACGTCACCATCGACATCGAAGAGCAGCACCAGGGTGCAGTGATGGAGCAGATGGGCCTGCGCAAGGGCGATCTGACCAACATGATCCCCGACGGTAAGGGTCGTATCCGCCTGGAATACACCGTTCCGGCGCGCGGCCTGATCGGCTTCCGTAACAACTTCCTGACCCTGACTTCGGGTACTGGCATCCTGACCTCGACCTTCAGCCACTACGGCCCGATCAAGGCCGGTGAGGTCACCAACCGTCAGAACGGCGTACTGGTCTCCATGGCCACCGGCACTGCGCTGACCTACTCGCTGGAAACCCTGCAGGCGCGCGGCAAGCTGTTCCTCGAGCCGGGCCAGGAGATCTACGAAGGCCAGCTGTGCGGTATCAACAGCCGTGACAACGACCTAGTGATCAACCCGACCAAGGGCAAGAAGCTCGACAACATGCGCGCTTCCGGCAAGGACGAAGTCATCGCCCTGGTACCGCCGATCAAGTTCACCCTCGAGCAGGCGCTGGAATTCATCGCCGACGACGAGCTGGTTGAAGTGACGCCGAAGTCGATCCGTCTGCGCAAGAAGTACCTGAACGAGAACGACCGCAAGCGCTTCGAACGCGCCAAGGTCTGAGTCTTCCCAGGCTGAAATGAAAAGCCCCGCCAGAGCGATCTGGCGGGGCTTTTTTGCTATCGCGGTATCTATACGAGAGTTGTAGGCCTGCGACCTACTACACCGCCAAAAGTGGCCCGGATGCGGGAGCTGTCGACATCACAGGCGCGATCAGCTTTCAGTAATCGCGCTATGCCGGGTTGCTCTCACGCTGCTCCTTCTCGCGCTTCAGGTCACGATACTCGCGGTAGTGCTCATAGGCGGCCTTGGCGACGACTGTCAGGCCGATGGTGGCGAGGATGTTCTTCAGCATACTGGTGCCCCTGCTGATGGTGATGGGTCAGTGATTTAGACGCTGCAGAAAATCGTTCAAACGCGTCTTCATGATTTCGCTGCGTGTTGCAGGTTTCGAGTCGAGAGCGTCACTATGACACTTGGGGCAGGTGCTGTGCCAGTCGATGCCGATTATGAGGCAATCGCTCAAAGGAATCGTGGTGCCTTGCCAGTTGCAGGCTGTGCAACGGAATGTGCGTGGCTGGGGTGGTATTGGCATGTCGAGATCTCCCTTGCTCGAAATAGGGATACTCTGCGGCAGGGGGGCGACAGATTGTGTCGCCATTGGCGCTTGGCTGAAATTATCTGCGGCCTGCAGGGTTTCCTTTGATATTGTTTGGCCATCAGTCAAAGGAGGCAGCATGTCGTATCAGGAGCTCAAGCAGCGCCATCGCCAGGAACGTGGCGCTCAACATTCAAATCTGCGTCTGCGCGTACATCGTGCCCTGAGCTGGCTCGACCGGGCCGAGCAAGTTAAGCTTCGTGGTGGACAGCCCAGGCCGCTTTTCAGGTGGAGTACGGTAGTGCCTGATTCGGTAGCGTCGGTGGTGCTACCCATGCGATGTCGGCGCTGGCTACATCGGGGCTGATCATCGATGAGAGTCAGGGGCAGAGGAGTCCTGTTCTTGTAGGCCTCAAGAACGTAGCTAGGGCATGAGGATGGCTTTCAGTCGCGTGGAAGTCTGATGATCCTTCATCGCGCATGATTGATATGTCACGCGCAAATGGCAGTGTCCGGACCGGTTTATTGATGACGTGTCGGTTGCGGAAGATCGGAATCCATAAACGAGAACCCCGGCACTCTGCATGCCGGGGTTCGTTTTGAGGGTTCAGCGTGCGTTGGGCCTGCAGGCCAACACCCCGTAGAGCGTCAGCCCGATCAGCACCAGCAGGCTGAGCGTCATTACTCGCCTGCTACCTGGCGCAGGTTCTGCGCCGGGGTATCGTCGAGGTTGTTGAGCATGCGCTCGCTGTACCAGTCGAGGAAGTTGATCACGCCGAACTCGTAGGTCCTGGAGTACGGGCCAGGCTGGTAGGCGGTGGAGTTGATGCCGCGCTGGTTTTCCTCGCCCAGACGGCGATCCTGGTCGTTGGTGGCGTCCCAGACTTCGCGCAGGCGTGCCACGTCGTAGTCGACGCCTTCGACCGCGTCCTTGTGTACCAGCCACTTGGTGATGACCACCGACTCCTGGGCGCTGATCGGCCACACGGTGAAGTTGATCAGGTGATCGCCCATGCAGTGGTTCCACGAGTGCGGCAGGTGGAGGATGCGCATCGAGCCCAGATCCGGATCGGTGATGCGGCCCATCAGCTTGTTGCAGCCCGGCTTGCCGTCCATGGTCATGGACACGGTGCCCTTGAGCAGCGGCATGCGCACGATGCGGTTGCGCAAGCCGAAGCTGGCGTGGGCGTAGGGAATGTTGTCCTTCTCCCAGCGGCTGGTGCACTCGGCGACCTGGTCCTTGAACGCCTGGCTGGCGCGCGGGTCGGTGACGTCGTCCCATTCCAGCAGGGTGTTGAGCAGTTCCGGGTGCGAACCGTTGCAGTGGTAGCACTCGCGGTTGTTCTCGATCACCAGTTTCCAGTTGGCCTGCTCACGCATGACGCTTTGCACCGCGACCTTGGTGTTCTCCATGTCGTACGGCTCCATGTAGTGAGCCAGGGTCGCAAGGAACTCGTCGATGGCCGGCGGGTTGTCCGCCAGGCTGATGAAGATGAAGCCGCCGGCGGTCTTGCAGTTGACCGGCTTGAGGCTGTAATCGGCCAGGTTGAAGCCTTCGCCCATTTCGGTGCCGGCGAACAGCAGGCGGCCGTCCAGTTCGTAGGTCCACTGGTGGTACGGGCACACCAGCTTGGCGACCTTGCCCTTGTCGCTGACGCAGAGGCGCGAGCCACGGTGACGGCAGACGTTGTGGAAGGCATGGATCTGACCTTCGGCGCCGCGGACGACGATGATCGGGTTGTTACCGATCTGTACGGTGATGAAGTTGCCCTTGGTCGGAATCTCGCAGGTCATGCCGGCGATCAGCCATTCCTTGTGGAAGATCTCCTGCATGTCGACCTGGAACAGGCGTTCGTCGTTGTAGAAGGGCTGCGGCAACGAGAAGCTGTGGTCGCGCTCGTGCAGCATCTGCGCAGTGGCCTTGCGGACGGGCTCTAGCGGGTCGCCCAGGCTCAGATTTTGGGTGCAGTCCATGTTGGCTCCTCAGTGGCGGGCGTGGCGCCTGCCGGAAAAGTGGCTGATACGGTATGTGCCGCAAGGTGTCGATCAATCGCTGTCGCCTGCAAGGGGCGTACATGCTTGGTGAGGCGGAGTGTGGATCCGGCGCACGGGCAAACCTTATCCATGGGCGACATGACCGGATTTGTTTCCGACGCGCCAGGCCCCGTGCCATCGGGCAGGTCGCGATAAGCATGCGAATGTCGCTGGCAGATAAATGACGGCAGGCGGCCTTTCGCACAATCGGTGACATATAGGCCGATATCCGGCCGTGTGGAGAGCTGTTCATGACCACCAACGCCTTCCTCAATCCGGTTACCACCCAGACCTGGACCAATGGCCGCCATCTGGTGCGTTGCGTCAAGGTGATCCAGGAAACCTGGGACGTGCGCACCTTCTGTTTCATGGCCGACCAGCCGGTGCTGTTCTTCTTCAAGCCGGGTCAGTTCGTCACCCTGGAGCTGGAGATCGACGGCCAGCCGATCATGCGTTCCTACACCATTTCCAGTTCGCCTTCGGTGCCCTACAGCTTCTCCATCACCATCAAGCGGGTGCCGGGCGGCAAGGTGTCGAACTGGCTGCATGACAACCTCAGCGAAGGCGACGAGGTGCCGGTGCACGGCCCGGTCGGTCTGTTCAACGCCATCGATTTTCCGTCCGACAAGGTGCTGTATCTCTCCGGTGGCGTCGGCATCACCCCGGTGATGTCGATGGCGCGCTGGTTCTACGACACCAACGCCAATGTCGACATGGTCTTCGTGCACAGCGCCCGTTCGCCGAAGGACATCATCTATCAGCGCGAGCTGGAGCACATGGCCGCGCGCATCAACAATTTCAGCCTGCACGTGATTTGCGAGAAGCATGGCCTGGGCGAAGCCTGGGCCGGCTATCGCGGCTATCTGAACAAGCCGATGCTGGAACTGATCGCGCCGGATTACCTCGAGCGCGAGATCTTCTGCTGCGGTCCGACGCCGTACATGAGCGCGGTCAAGCACCTGCTCGAGGCGTCCGGCTATGACATGAGTCGGTATCACGAAGAAGCCTTCGGCCCGACGCCGCCGGAGATTCGCGCCGAGGTCAAGGAGCTGGCCGCCGAAGCAGCCGATGCGCCGGAGTTGCCGGTGGCCGAACTCAATCAGGTGGAGTTCATCAGCACCGGCAAGAGCATCCGTGTGGCGCCCGGCGAAACCGTGCATGCCGCTGCGGCCAAGCTCGGTTTGCACATTCCCAAGGCCTGCGGCATGGGCATCTGCGGCACCTGCAAGGTGATGAAGACGTCAGGCGAAGTGGACATGGAGCACAACGGCGGGATTACCGACGAGGACGTGGCCGAGGGCTACATCCTGTCGTGCTGCAGCGTGCCGAAGGGGGATGTCGCCATCGATTTCTGATGGCGAACCTTCAGTTGCCCCGCAGGTTGCTGTGGCGCGCGGCCAGCACGCCGAGGGTCAGGCTGGCCAGCACCACGCAGCTGCAGAAGCCGGTCACGGCCACCGCCATGCCCCAGTGATCGGCGATCCAGCCCATGCCCATCATCGGCACGATGGCGCCGACATAGCCAGCTACCCAGTAGGTGGCCACCAGCCCGGAGCGGTTGTGCGGCTGGGCTATGCGGCTGACGATCTTCGACCCGGTCATCATCGATAGTCCGTGGCCGAGGGCGGTCAGCAGCACGCCGGTGGCGAACAGCAGCGTTGAGCCTTGCGAGAAGTTGAAGATCATCAGGCCGTTGCTGCTGGCCATGGCCAGCATTCCCGCAGCCCCCGCCACGAACAGCTGCAAGCGTGAACAGAGCACCTGCAGGCCTGCCGAGGTGAAGAGGATCGCGGTGATCGCCGCACCACCGACGATCGGCCCGTGCCAGCTCACCATGCGCTCGAGAAACAGCGGCGCCAGCGAGGCGTACAGGCCGAACACGCCGAAGGCCAGCAGCGGAAAGCCGCAGGCCAGGACGAACACACCGCGGTTCCCCGCTTCCGGCCGGGTCAGGCGCGGCAGGCAGTTGTGCAGGCACTGGCGCAGCGTGACCGGCTTGCCGTCCGCAGCAGGCGGCAGGCCGTGCAGGCCGGCCAGCGCCAGGGCGCCGAGCAGCAGGCTGGGTACATAGGCGAGCAGGATCGGCTGCGGCAGCCACTGACCGACGATGCCGCCGAGCAGCGGGCCGAGGCCGAAACCGAAGGCGATCAGCACGCTGGTCAGCATCGACACCCGCGCCCGTGCCTCTGCCGGCGACAGCTGCATCAGGCCCACGGTGCCCGATATGGTCAGCATGCTGGCGGCGATTCCCACCAGATAGCGGCCCGTGGCCAGGCTGGGGACGTCCCAGGCCAGCAGCGTCAGCAGGGTGCTGAGCAGCATCAGGATCACCCCGTAGCGCATCACCCGGCGAAAGCCGAGCAGGTCGGAGAGCCGGCCGAACAACAGCAGACCGGTGAGCGAGCCGAGCATGTAGATCACGTAGATCAGCGATATCTGGCTGACCGGCAGGCGCCATTGCTCCTGGTAGATGGGGTAGAGCGGGCTGATCAGCGCGGTGCTCATGCCGCCGACGATCATGGCGAAGGCAACCCGGAAGAAGGGCGTGCCGAGGCGGTTCATGGGCTCATCCTGCATGCTGATGGGTCATAGCTGGGCGAAGCGCCGGAGGATCTTCTCCAGGGCGCCGCGCGTGATGTGTCGTTCCTCGTCGCTGAGGTCGGCGAGCAGCTGCTGCTCGATTTCCAGGCTGCGCTGGAGGATCTGCCTGGCGATGTCCCGGCCGGCCTCGGTCAGCGAGATGCATTTGGCGCGGCGATCCTGCGGCTCGTGGTGCCATTGCACCAGCTGGCGTTCGCGCAGCTGGCCGAGCACCCGCACCAGCGACGAGGTGTCCAGCGCCAGGGCCTCGGCCAGTGCCTTCTGGCGCATCGGCTGGTCGTGTACGTAAAGCGCCAGCAGTGGCGCGCGGGTGGCATCGGTAAGCGCCAGGTCCCTGAAACTGAGGTCGACCTGGCGCCGCCACTGGCGATACACGCCGCCGATCAGCAGGCCCAGGCGCTCGCGCATCTGCTGCCGCGTTTCCGGGCAGTCGGGAGAGTTGGTTTGCATGTCAACTATTCTGCTCCCGGGCAGCGGGAGCAGCAACTGCGGGCGTGCGCAAAGTCTGCGCGGTGCCGGTGCCCGGTCGGACGACCTGCAGATGACGGATGCGGGAAGTGTCGCCGCATATCGTCTGGATCAGGCGCTCATCACCTCGCGGATATCGGCGGCCAGTTGGCGCACGCGAGCTTCGTCGGTATCCCAGTTGCACATGAAGCGTGCGCCACCGGCGCCGATGAAGGTGTAGAAGCGCCAGCCGCGTGCGCTCAGGGCGGCGATGGCCGGTTCCGACAGTTGCAGGAACACGCCGTTGGCCTCCACCGGGAACATCAGACTGACCCCCGGCACGTCCGCGACCAGCGTGGCCAGCAGCTGCGCGCAGCGGTTGGCATGGTTGGCATATTTGAGCCAGGCGTCATCCTGCAGGATGCCGACCCAGGGCGCCGACAGGTAACGCATCTTCGAGGCCAGCTGGCCGGCCTGCTTGCAGCGGTAGTCGAAGTCTTCGGCCAGCGCCTTGTTGAAGAAGATGATCGCCTCGCCCACGGCCATGCCGTTCTTGGTGCCGCCGAAGCACAGCACATCGACCCCGGCCTTCCAGGTCAGCTCGGCCGGACTGCAGCCGAGGAAGGCGCAGGCGTTGGAGAAGCGCGCGCCGTCCATGTGCAGGTGCAGGCCCAGCTCGTCGCAGACCTGGCTGATGGCGCGCACTTCTTCCGGGCGATAGACGGTGCCGACTTCGGTGGCCTGGGTAAGGGTGACGACGCGCGGCTTCGGGTAGTGGATGTCCTGACGCTTGAGGGCGATCTCGCGGATGGCCTGCGGCGTCAGCTTGCCGTTCTCGGCTCTGGCCAGCAGCAGCTTGGAACCGTTGGAGAAGAACTCCGGCGCGCCGCATTCGTCGGTCTCGACGTGGGCGGTCTCCGAGCAGATCACGCTGTGATAGCTCTGGCACAGCGAGGCCAGGGCTAGGGAGTTGGCGGCAGTGCCATTGAAGGCGAAGAAAACCTCGCAGTCGGTCTCGAACAGGCGGCGGAAGTGGTCGGCGGCGCGGGCCGTCCATTCGTCATCCCCGTAGGCGCGCTGGTGGCCCTGGTTGGCCTCGGCCATGGCGGCCCAGGCTTCGGGACAGATGCCGGAATAGTTGTCGCTGGCGAATTGCTGGGCATTGTCGGGCATTGGCGCGCTCCTTGTGAAAATCTTGGCGGCAGGTCTGCCGGCAAAGCGTGCACTTTACTCGGGGAGCTTCTGTCCCGGCGTGCGTCGCGGCGACGAGTTATTGCGCTGATGCGTACTGCCCGGTCCGTTCGTGAACCGCCGTTCGGCCTGGAGATGGAACTTGAGACTCGGCGTGGGGCTCACACCTAACAGAGGGTGGCACTCGATCCGCCCTTCGCAATCAAGAAAAGGAGTGTCATATGACTTATCGTCACCTGCTCGCCCTTGCCCTGCCGCTGGCTGTGGCGCTGCCCGTTACCGCTACCGAGTGGTCCGACAGCGCCAAGACCGAGTTCGTACAGCAGTGCATCGCTGGCGCGCCGGCGGGATATGAGGAGCCACAATTGCGAGCTTATTGCGACTGCGCCGCGACCAAGGTCAGTAAAGAGTTCAGCGAGGCCGAGTTGCAGGAAATGTCCCGTCAATCGCCTCCCGATGCGGCCATGCAGCAGCGTCTGGTGAATGCGTCCAGCAGCTGTGGCGACAAGCTCAAGCCGTAATCATCGGTTGAGCAATTGACGCGCATTCGGGCCGGAGCCCCACGGGCTTTGGCCTGGCGACGCATTTCCACAGCCAGTGCACAGCATGGCCCACAGTATTTGTGCACAAGCCAGAGCTATCTCATTGATCCTGTTCGATTTTTAGCCGTCTCGCGGAAAGCCGCGGCAGCTCTGCCGTCTGGCCTGCACCGAACAGGCTATACACACTTTCATCCACATCTTCTGTGCATATCCCCAGCGGTTCTCGCCTCCATGGAGTGTCGCGGGTGGATAAGCCATGCGCCCGGTTCTGCTGTGCGCAAAACGACCTTCTGCGCCGATCCACCAGCGGGCCGGCCCTGCAGCCACCGATCTACAGCTTTTCCACAGGATGATCCACGCTTTCTGTGCATGGCTCGATTGGCTAACCGATTGATATCGATCAGGAAATGATCTTGGCGGCGAAGGCCGTACAGGCTCTGCTGTCGCGCGTTGTGTGCACGGCTTATCCACAGCTTGATCCCCGTCATTTGTGTATGGAACGTCAGGCTCGCAGCGACGCGCCTGATTGCGACAAGGCCATGTCGCAAACGAATGCTCTCGCGGCGTTGGCAGGCATTTGAGGGGCCAGGGGCGGCCCTACCATCGCTGCACAGGGCCTTGCCGGCCCGTCAGTCCAGGACCGCCGCCTACAGGCGCTGCAGGAGAGTCGAGATGTTCAGCAAGCAGGATCAGATTCAAGGTTACGACGACGAGTTGCTCGCGGCGATCAATCAGGAAGAACGCCGTCAGGAAGAGCATATCGAGCTGATCGCCTCGGAAAACTACTGCAGCCAGCGTGTGATGGAAGCCCAGGGCAGCGGCCTGACCAACAAGTACGCCGAAGGCTATCCGGGCAAGCGCTACTACGGTGGCTGCGAATACGTCGACAAGGTCGAGCAGCTGGCCATCGACCGTGCCAAGCAGCTGTTCGGCGCCGACTTCGCCAACGTCCAGCCGCACTCCGGCAGCTCGGCGAACTCGGCCGTCTACCTGGCGCTGCTCAACGCCGGGGACACCATTCTCGGCATGAGCCTGGCCCACGGCGGTCACCTGACCCACGGGGCCAAGGTGTCGTCGTCGGGCAAGCTGTACAACGCCGTGCAGTATGGTCTGAATCCGGCCACCGGCCTGATCGACTACGACGAGGTCGAGCGTCTGGCCGTCGAGCACAAGCCGAAGATGATCGTTGCAGGCTTCTCCGCTTATTCCAAGACCTTGGATTTCCCCCGTTTCCGCGCCATCGCCGACAAGGTCGGGGCGCTGCTGTTCGTCGACATGGCGCACGTCGCCGGTCTGGTGGCTGCCGGTCTGTATCCGAACCCGATTCCCTTCGCCGACGTGGTCACCACCACCACCCACAAGACCCTGCGTGGTCCGCGTGGCGGTCTGATCCTGGCCAAGGCCAACGAAGAGATCGAGAAGAAGCTCAACTCCGCGGTATTCCCGGGCGCCCAGGGCGGCCCGCTGATGCATGTGATCGCGGCCAAGGCGGTGTGCTTCAAGGAGGCCATGGAGCCCGAGTTCAAGGCCTACCAGCAGCAGGTCATCGACAACGCCCAGGCCATGGCCAGGGTCTTCATCGAGCGCGGCTTCGAGGTGGTTTCCGGCGGCACCGACAACCATCTGTTCCTGCTCAGCCTTATCAAGCAGGGGCTGACCGGCAAGGAGGCCGATGCTGCCCTGGGCCGCGCCGGCATCACCGTTAACAAGAACGCCGTGCCCAACGACCCGCAATCGCCGTTCGTGACCTCGGGCATCCGCATCGGTACCCCGGCCGTGACCACCCGCGGTTTCAAGGTTGCCCAGTGTCAGGCGCTGGCCGGCTGGATCTGCGACATCCTCGAGCACCTCGGCGATGCCGATGTCGAGGCGCAGGTGGCCAAGCTGGTCGCCGGTCTGTGTGCGGACTACCCGGTGTATCGCTAAGCCCACTTCCTTTCTCGGCCCCTCTCCCGTGTGCGGGGGAGGGGAGCAGAACCCTGGAGCATGCCCATGCAACGTTATTCCGGCTTCGGCCTGTTCAAGCACTCTTTCAGCCACCACGAAAACTGGCAGCGCATGTGGCGCAACCCGACGCCCAAGCCGGTGTATGACGTGGTCATCGTCGGTGGCGGCGGCCACGGCCTGGCCACGGCCTACTACCTGGCCAAGGAATTCGGCGTGAAGAACGTCGCCGTGGTGGAGAAGGGCTGGCTCGGCGGCGGCAACACCGCGCGCAACACCACCATCGTCCGCTCCAACTACCTGTGGGACGAGTCGGCGCAGCTCTACGAGCACGCCATGAAGCTGTGGGAAGGGCTGTCGCAGGACCTCAACTACAACGTCATGTTCTCCCAGCGCGGCGTCTACAACCTCTGCCACACCCTGCAGGACATGCGTGACGCCGAGCGCCGCGTCAGCGCCAACCGCCTCAACGGCATCGACGGCGAACTGCTCGACGCCAAGCAGGTGGCCGAGGAAATTCCCTATCTCGACTGCAGCAAGAACACCCGCTACCCGGTGATGGGCTCGACCGTGCAGCGCCGTGGCGGTGTGGCCCGTCACGACGCCGTGGCCTGGGGCTTCGCCCGCGCCGCCGACGCCCTCGGCGTGGATCTGATCCAGAACACCGAGGTGATCGGCTTCCGCAAGCAGAACGGCGCGTGCATCGGCGTGGAAACCACCAAGGGCTTTATCGGCGCCAAACGCGTCGGCGTAGTCACCGCCGGCAACTCCGGGCATATGGCCCGCCTCGCCGGCTTCCGTCTGCCGCTGGAATCGCACCCGCTGCAGGCGCTGGTTTCCGAGCCGATCAAACCCATCATCGACAGCGTGATCATGTCCAACGCCGTGCATGGCTACATCAGCCAGTCGGACAAGGGCGACCTGGTCATCGGCGCCGGTATCGACGGTTACAACGGCTATGGTCAGCGTGGCTCGTACCACACCATCGAACACACCCTGCAGGCCATCGTCGAGATGTTCCCGGTGCTCTCGCGGGTACGCATGAACCGCCAGTGGGGCGGCATCGTCGACACCTGCCCGGACGCCTGCCCGATCATCTCCAAGACTCCGGTGGACAACCTTTTCTTCAACTGCGGCTGGGGCACCGGCGGCTTCAAGGCTACTCCGGGCTCGGGCAACGTGTTCGCTGCCAGCCTGGCCAAGGGCGAGATGCACCCGCTGGCCAAGCCCTTCTCCATCGACCGTTTCCACACCGGCGCACTGATCGACGAGCACGGCGCCGCTGCCGTGGCTCACTAAAAGAGCGCGTAGCGCAAAGCTGATGACCCTCTCCCATTCATGGGAGAGGGTGCCCGAAGGGCGGGAGAGGGTAGCGCGGCCAACGCCGTAGCCCTCTCCCCCGACCCCTCTCCCACAAGTGGGAGAGGGGAGACAAGATAAACCCCGTTGGCATCTGCGAGCGGGGAGCGTTTCAGGAGGCCAACATGCTGCACATCTTCTGTCCCTACTGTGGCGAACTGCGCTCCGAAGAGGAATTCCATCCCAAGGGCCAGGCGCATATCGCCCGTCCGCTCGACCCGGATGCGCTGAGTGACGCCGAGTGGGGCGAATACCTGTTCTTCCGCGACAACCCGCGCGGCATCCACCACGAACTGTGGGTGCACGCCGCCGGTTGCCGCAAGTACTTCAACGTCACTCGTCATACCGTGAGCTACGAAATCCTCGAGACCTACAAGGTCGGCGAGAAGCCGCAGTTCACCGCCGACAACGCCGAAGGCAGCCAGGCCGCGGCTAAAGGAGTCTCGGCATGAGCCAGATCAATCGTCTTGCCAAGGGCGGTCGCATCGACCGCAGCCAGCCGCTGAGCTTCCAGTTCAACGGCCAGACCTACCAGGGCTATGCCGGCGACAGCCTGGCCGCTGCCTTGCTGGCCAATGGCGTCGACATCGTCGGTCGCAGCTTCAAGTACTCGCGCCCGCGCGGCATTGTCGCCGCCGGTGCCGAAGAGCCTAACGCCATCTTGCAGATCGGCAGCACCGAGGCGGCCCAAGTGCCCAACGTGCGTGCCACCCAGCAGGCTCTGTATGCCGGTCTGGTGGCCAGGAGCACCAACGGCTGGCCGAGCGTCAACACCGACCTGATGGGCATTCTCGGCAAGGTCGGCGGCGGCATGATGCCGCCCGGGTTCTACTACAAGACCTTCATGTACCCGCAGAACCTGTGGCACACCTACGAGAAGTACATCCGCAAGGCAGCCGGCCTGGGTCGTTCGCCCACCGAGGTCGATCCGGACATCTACGACCAGATGAACCAGCACTGCGACGTGCTGGTGGTCGGCGCCGGCCCTGCCGGTCTGGCCGCCGCACTGGCTGCCGGGCGCAGCGGCGCGCGGGTGATTCTCGCCGACGAGCAGGAAGAGTTCGGCGGCAGCCTGCTCGACACCCGCGAAACCCTCGACGGCAAGCCTGCCTGTGAGTGGGCAGCGCAGGCGGTGGCCGAGTTGCAGGGCATGAGCAACGTCACCCTGCTGCTGCGCGCCACGGTCAACGGTTACCACGACCACAACTTCCTCACCATTCACCAGCGCCTGACCGATCACCTCGGCGAGGTCGCGCCGCTGGGGCAGGCCCGTCAGCGCATGCACCGCGTCCGCGCCGGGCGCGTGGTACTGGCCAGCGGCGCCCACGAGCGCCCGCTGGTGTACGCCAACAACGACGTGCCGGGCAACATGCTGGCCGGTGCGGTTTCCACCTACGTGCGTCGCTACGGCGTGGCTCCGGGCAAGCAGCTGGTGCTGTCGACCAACAACGACTACGCCTACCGCGTGGTGCTCGACTGGCTCGACGCCGGTCTGCAGGTGGCGGCCGTGGCCGACGCGCGCAGCAACCCGCGTGGCACCTGGGTCGAGCAGGCACGCGCCCGTGGCGTGCGCATCCTTACCGGCAGCGCGGTGATCGAAGCGCGCGGCAGCAAGCGCGTGACCGGTGCGCGCATCTGCGCCATCGACGTGCAGGCCCATCGTGTTACCAGCAGCGGCGAAATGGTCGACTGCGACCTGATCGTCAGCTCCGGCGGCTACAGCCCGGTGGTGCACCTGGCGTCGCACCTGGGCGGTCGCCCGCAGTGGCGCGAGGATATCCTCGGCTTCGTGCCGGGCCCGGGCAACGGTGTGCAGAAGCGCATCGATGCCGGTGCGGTCAACGGTGTGTTCGCCCTCGGCGACGTGCTCGCCAGCGGCTTCGAGGCCGGTGTTCAGGCCGCCGCGCAAACCGGTTTCGAAGCGGTCAGCGGCAGCCTGCCGCAGACCGAAGCGCTCAAGGAAGAACCGATGCTGGCGCTGTTCCAGGTGCCGCACGAGAAGTCCACCGCACGTGCGCCGAAGCAGTTCGTCGACCTGCAGAACGACGTCACCGCGGCCGGCATCGAGCTGGCCACCCGCGAGGGCTTCGAGTCGGTCGAGCACGTCAAGCGCTACACCGCGCTGGGTTTCGGCACCGACCAGGGCAAGCTGGGCAACATCAACGGTCTGGCCATCGCCGCCCGTTCCATGGGCATCAGCATCCCGCAGATGGGCACCACCATGTTCCGCCCGAACTACACCCCGGTGAGTTTCGGCGCGGTTGCCGGTCGCCACTGTGGCGAGCTGTTCGAGCCCAAGCGCTACACCGCGATGCAGGCCTGGCACCTGAAGAACGGCGCCGAGTTCGAGGACGTCGGCCAGTGGAAGCGGCCGTGGTACTTCCCCAGGGCCGGTGAAGACATGCACGCCGCCGTGGCCCGCGAGTGCCTGGCGGTGCGCAACAGCGTCGGCATCCTCGACGCCTCGACCCTGGGCAAGATCGACATCCAGGGCCCGGACGCACGCGAGTTCCTCAACCGCGTCTATACCAACGCCTGGACCAAGCTCGATGTGGGCAAGGCGCGCTACGGTCTGATGTGCAAGGAAGACGGCATGGTCTTCGACGACGGCGTTACCGCCTGTCTCGGTGACAACCACTTCGTCATGACCACCACCACCGGCGGCGCGGCGCGCGTGCTGGAGTGGCTGGAGATCTACCACCAGACCGAATGGCCGGAGCTGAAGGTGTACTTCACCTCGGTCACCGACCACTGGGCGACCATGACCCTGTCCGGCCCCAACAGCCGCAAGCTGCTGGCCAAGGTCACCGACATCGATCTGGACAAGGACGCCTTCCCCTTCATGAGCTGGAAGGAAGGCAAGGTCGGTGGCGTGCCGGCGCGGGTGTTCCGCATCTCCTTCACCGGCGAGCTGAGCTACGAGGTCAACGTCCAGGCCAACTACGCCCTCGGCGTGTGGGAGCAACTGATCGAGGCCGGCAAGGAGTTCGACCTCACGCCCTACGGCACCGAGACCATGCACGTGCTGCGCGCCGAGAAGGGTTTCATCATCGTCGGCCAGGACACCGATGCCTCGGTCACCCCCGAGGACCTGGCCATGGGCTGGTGCGTGGGCAAGACCAAGAGCTTCTCCTGGATCGGCAAACGCGGCATGAACCGCGCCGACTGCCTGCGCGAAGACCGCAAGCAGCTGGTGGGGCTGAAGCCGGTCGATCCCAAGGCCGTGCTGCCGGAAGGCGCGCAGCTGGTGTTCGATCCCAAGCAGTCCATCCCCATGCAGATGGTCGGCCATGTCACCTCCAGCTACATGAGCGCGACGCTCGGCCACAGCATCGCCATGGCCATGGTCAAGGGCGGTCAGCAGCGCATGGGCGAGCGGGTGTTCGCCCCGCTGGTCGATGGCAGCGTGATCGAAGCGGAAATCTGCAGTTATGTGTTCTATGACCCGAAAGGGGATCGCCAGAATGTCTGATATCAATCTCTATCAACAGCGCCCGGAGCACGTCACCGGGCAGTCGCCTCTGCACCACGCGGGGCTCCACGAACTGGCGGGCAAGGGCAGCAAGAGCGCCGGGATCGTCCTGCGCGAGCACGCGCTGCTGGGGCATCTGATCCTGCGTGGCGACGCCAGCGACGCGGCCTTCGCCGGTGGCGTGCACAAGGCCCTGGGCCTGGAGCTGCCGGGCGCGCTGAGCGTGGTGGCCGATGGCGAGACCTCGCTGCAGTGGCTGGCGCCGGACGAGTGGCTGCTGATCGTGGCAGGCGGCCGCGAATTCGAAGTCGAAGGCAGGCTGCGTGAAGCGCTGGCCGGGCAGCACATCTCGGTGGTTAACGTCAGCGGCGGGCAGACCCTGCTGGAGCTGTCCGGCGACAAGGTGCGCGAGCTGCTGATGAAGTCCACTTCCTACGACGTGCATCCGAACAACTTCCCGGTGGGCAAGGCGGTCGGCACGGTATTCGCCAAGTCGCAGCTGCTGATCCGCCATGTGGGCGAAAGCACCTGGCAACTGGTGATCCGCCGCAGCTTCGCCGACTACTTCTGGCTGTGGCTGCAGGACGCCAGCGCCGAGTACGGGCTGGCGGTCGAAGCCTGAACCACACACGAACCGTCCCCTCTCCCGCTTGCGGGAGAGGGTTAGGGAGAGGGCAGCCTTACCCTCTCCCCCAGCCCCTCTCTCATGAATGGGAGAGGAGTGCCATTCAGCGGAGTCCTTTACGATGAGCCGCAACCCCGATACCTGGATTCTCACCGCCCACTGCCCGAGCGTGCTCGGCACCGTGGATGCGGTGACGCGCTTTCTGTTCGAGCAGCGCTGCTACGTCACCGAGCACCATTCGTTCGATGACCGGTTGTCCTCGCGCTTCTTCATCCGCGTCGAATTTCGCCAGCCGGAGGACTTCGACGAGGGCGCATTCCGCGCCGGCGTGGCCGAACGCCTGGCGCCCTTCGGCATGCAGGTCGAGCTGACTCCGCCGGGCTACCGCGCCAAGGTGGTGCTGATGGTGTCCAAGGCCGACCACTGCCTGAACGATCTGCTCTACCGCCAGCGCATCGGCCAGCTGGCCATGGATGTGGTGGCGGTGATCTCCAACCACCCGGATCTGGAGCCGCTGGCGAAGTGGCACGACATTCCCTATCACCACTTCCCGCTCGATCCGGCGAACAAACCGGCGCAGGAGCGTCGCGTGCTGCAGGTGATCGAGGACACCGGCGCCGAGCTGGTGGTGCTCGCCCGCTACATGCAGGTGCTGTCACCGGAGCTGTGCCGCAAGCTGGACGGCTGGGCGATCAATATCCACCACTCGCTGCTGCCCGGTTTCAAGGGTGCCAAGCCCTATCACCAGGCCTACCAGAAGGGCGTCAAGCTGGTCGGCGCCACCGCGCACTACATCAACAACGACCTCGACGAGGGGCCGATCATCGCCCAGGGCGTCGAGGCGGTGGACCACGCCCACTATCCCGAGGACCTGATCGCCAAGGGCCGCGACATCGAATGCCTGACCCTGGCGCGGGCGGTCGGTTATCACCTCGACCGTCGCGTGTTCCTCAATGCCAACCGCACGGTGGTACTCAACGCCTGAAGCGGGCTGTCCCCGCAAGCAGAGTGGGCACCGGCCCACCACAAGATTTCACCAAGAGCATTTGGGCCGAGGCGGTTCGCCGCCCGGTCCATTTAGCGGATCACCGCCCTGCCAGGTTGTACCGGCGGTGACCGGCAGCAGACGAAAGAGGCTCCAGTGCAAGCTTGCGCGGCCGTCGGTCGCTCCTTGCATCCACAACAAGAAGGAGAGTTACGCATGTCTGATAATCGTGGTGTGGTTTACCTCGGCGCGGGCAAGGTCGAGGTGCAGAAGATCGACTACCCGAAAATGCAGGACCCGCGCGGCAAGAAGATCGAGCACGGGGTCATCCTGAAAGTCGTTTCCACCAACATCTGCGGCTCCGACCAGCACATGGTGCGCGGCCGTACCACTGCACAGGTCGGCCTGGTGCTGGGACACGAGATCACCGGCGAGGTGATCGAGAAGGGGCGCGATGTCGAGCGTCTGCAGATCGGCGATCTGGTTTCCGTACCCTTCAACGTCGCCTGCGGCCGCTGCCGCAGCTGCAAGGAACAGCACACCGGCGTGTGCCTGACCGTCAATCCGGCGCGTGCCGGCGGTGCCTACGGCTACGTCGACATGGGCGACTGGACCGGCGGCCAGGCCAAGTACGTGCTGGTGCCTTACGCCGATTTCAACCTGCTCAAGCTGCCGGATCGCGACAAGGCCATGGAGAAGATCCGTGACCTGACCTGCCTGTCCGACATTCTGCCCACCGGCTACCACGGCGCCGTTACCGCTGGCGTCGGCCCGGGCAGCACCGTATACGTTGCCGGCGCCGGCCCGGTGGGGCTGGCCGCTGCCGCCTCGGCGCGCCTGCTCGGCGCGGCCGTGGTCATAGTCGGTGATCTCAACCCGGCGCGTCTGGCGCACGCCAAGGCCCAGGGCTTCGAGATCGCCGACCTGTCGCTGGACACCCCGCTGCACGAGCAGATCGCAGCGCTGCTGGGCGAGCCGGAAGTGGACTGCGCCATCGACTGCGTGGGCTTCGAGGCCCGTGGTCATGGTCACGAAGGCGCCAAGCACGAGGCACCGGCCACCGTGCTCAACTCGCTGATGCAGGTCACCCGAGTGGCCGGCAAGATCGGCATCCCCGGTCTGTACGTCACCGAAGACCCCGGCGCGGTGGACGCGGCGGCGAAAATGGGCAGCCTGAGCATCCGTTTCGGCCTCGGCTGGGCCAAGTCGCACAGCTTCCACACCGGCCAGACACCAGTGATGAAATACAACCGTGCGCTTATGCAGGCGATCATGTGGGATCGCATCAACATCGCCGAGGTGGTCGGCGTGCAGGTCATCAGCCTGGACGATGCCCCGCGCGGTTACGGTGAGTTCGATGCCGGTGTGCCGAAGAAATTCGTCATCGACCCGCACAAGATGTTCAGCGCGGCGTGATGCCGAGCGGCGTGGCCCGGTGCTGTTGCGGGCCACGCGTGTTTGCGTTGACGGCGCGCTGCGCGCGTCGCAGACAGGTTTACGGCCAGGCGCATTGGTCCGCGCCTTCTTCCAGGGAGCTTTCGGGCTCCCTTTTTTCGATGGCGCTAAGTCAGGTAGCGACCGGTCCTCATGCGCTGGTTGCCGAGCTGCTCGATCCCGGCGCGTGCCGCCGGCTTACTGCAGGGCGTACTTCTTCACCTTGTCGAACAGCGTGGTCTTGGCCAGGCCCAATGCCTGCGCTGCCTGGCTGAGATTGCCGTCGTGGCGCTCCAGCGCGGCGGCCAGCAGGTTGCGCTCGAAGGCTTCCACTGCCTCGTTGAAGCCGAGGCCGGTGCTGTCGGTCAGGCCGCTTTTCTTGAACACCGGCAACCCCAGGGCGAAGCGCTCGGCGACGTTGCGCAGTTCGCGTACGTTGCCAGGCCAGTCGTGTGCCATCAGCGCGGCCAGAGTCTGTCTATCGAGCTCCGGTACGGAACGGTCGAAGCGCAGCGCGGCCAGTTGCAGGAAGTGTTCGAACAGCAGGGCGATGTCCTCGCGGCGTTCGCGCAGCGGTGGCAGTTCGAGGGTGACCACGTTGAGCCGGTAGTACAGGTCGCTGCGAAACTCACCGCGCTTGCCCAGCTCGTCGAGGTCGGCCTTGGTCGCGGCGATCACCCGGCAGTCGACGCTGATCGGCTGGTTCGAACCGAGACGCTCCAGGCTGTGTTCCTGCAGTACGCGCAGCAGCTTGATCTGCAGGTTCAGCGGCATGCTCTCGATCTCGTCGAGGAACAGGCTGCCGCCATCGGCATGCTCGATCTTGCCGATGCGGCGCTTGCTGGCGCCGGTGAAGGCGTGCGCCTCGTGGCCGAATATCTCGCTCTCGAACAGGCTTTCCGGCAGGCCGCCACAGTTCAGCGCGACGAACTGCTTGCTCTGCCGTCGGCTGAAGTCGTGCAAGCAGCGCGCGACCAGCTCCTTGCCGGTGCCGGTTTCGCCTTCGATGAGCACGTTGGCGCTGGTGTCGGCGACGTTGGCGATCAGCTCGCGCAACTGCTGCATGGCCGGCGAGCGGCCGATGATGCGCTGCTCCAGCGCCTGGCGCCCGGCCAGCTGGCGGCGCAGCGAGCTGACCTCGCGGGCCAGACTGCGCTGCTCCAGGGCGCGGCGGGCAACGTCCACCAGGCGTTCCGGCGAGAAAGGCTTCTCCATGAAGTCGTAGGCTCCATCACGCATCGCGCCGACCGCCATGCCGATATCGCCATGACCGGTGATCAGCACCACCGGCAGGCTCGGGTCACGCTGCTTGAGACGCTTGAGCAGTTCCAGGCCGTCGATGCCGGGCAGGCGAATATCGCTGACGACGATGCCCGCAAAGTCCGCGTCGATCTGGGCCAAGGCTTCTTCGGCGCTGCCGACGCCAATGCAGGGGATGTCTTCCAGCGCCAGAGCCTGCTGGCAGCCGAGCAGCACATGGGGGTCGTCTTCGACGATCAGGACGGTGAGGCTGTCGCTCATGGTAGCGGCTCTCTCGGGTATGGCAGGCTGAGGACGAAGGCGGTGCCGCCTTCCTCGGGGTGGCGCACGGTAAGGCTGCCGCCGGCCGCGGCGGCCAGGCTGGCGGAGAGCGTCAGACCGAGGCCCAGGCCCTGTTCGCCCGGCTTGGTGGTGAAGAAGGGTTCGAACAGATGGGCGCGGGTTTCCGGGGCGATACCGGGGCCATTGTCGCGCACCTCCAGTTGGTAGTGCTCGGCCTCGCGGCTGCCGCTTAGCCAGATGTGCCGATCGGTCTGCGCCTGCAGGGCGTCCAGGGCGTTGCTGAGCAGGTTGACCAGGATTTGCTCCAGGCGAATCTGTTCGATGGTCAGGTGCGTCTCGGCGAATGTGTGGTGGATCTGCACGCGAGTGCGCTGCAGGCGCGGGTGCAACAGCAGTAGCGCCGCATCCACGGCCTGCTGCAGCGAAGCCTCGCCCTGATCGCCGTTGCGGCGGGCGAAGGCGCGCAGGCTTGCGGTGATCTTGCCCATGCGATCGACCAGTTCGGCGATGTTCTGCAGGTTGCTGCTGGCGACATCCAACGCGCCGCGCTGAAGAAAACGCACGGCATTGGCGGAGAGTGTGCGCAGTGCCGCCAGCGGCTGGTTCAGCTCGTGGGCGATACTGGTGGACATCTGCCCGATCACCGCCAGCTTGCCGGCCTGGACTAGCTCGTCCTGGGCCTGGCGCAGGGTGGTCTCGGCTTGCTGGCGCTCGCGCACTTCGGCCTGCAGGCGTTCATTGCTGGCTTGCAGGTCGGCGGTACGCTCGGTGATCTTGCGTTCCAGCTCGTCGTTGGCCGCCTGCAGCGCCTCGCGGGCGGCCAGGCGAGTGGCGATGACCTTGCGCCGCTCGTTCCAGGCGATCATCAGAAAGGCCAGCAGGGCTGCCGCCACCGCCGCCAACATGCCGCGGCTCATGGCTGCGCTGCGCTGCTCCTGCAGCGGGCTGAGCAGCGTCAGGTGCCAGGGCGTGTCTTCCAGGCGGCGGGTCTGCAACAGGTAGTTGGCGGGGACGCCGGCGGTAGCGAAGCTGACCTGCTCGATGCCGTCGTCCACTGGCGAGCGGTTGAACAACTGCAGTTCGTCCAGCGCCGCCCAATGATATTGCAGGCTGCGCGCCAGGCGCTCCTTGGTTGCGTCATCGAGCGGGCGCACGGCCTTGAGGCGCACCATCGGATCGCTGGCGAGGATGATGATGCCGTTTTCGTCGCTGACGTAGGCCTCCAGCAGGGCACGCTGCCAGCGCTCTTCGAGAGCGTCGAGACGTACCTTGACCACCGCCACGCCAATGATGCGCTTTCCGTCGCGCAGACCATGGGCGAGGTAGTAACCGGGTTCGCCGGTGGTACTGCCGATGCCGTAGAAGCGCCCGGGGCGACCCTTGATGGCGTCTTGGTAATAGGCGCGGAATGACAGGTCTTCGCCGAGGTAGCTGTCGGCTTCGTCCCAGTTGCTGGAGGCGATTACCCGGCCGTCCGGATCAAGCACATAGATGGCCAGGCTGCCGGCACGCTCGTTGAGTCCCTGCAGGTACATGTTGACGTGATGACGGCGGTAGGCCGTGGGTGCCAGCAGCAGGCGCGAGACGTTGCCTTCGAGCTCCAGCAGGCTGGGCAGGTAGGTGTACTTGTTGATTTCGCTCTCGACGGCGCGGGCGTTGAGTTCCAGCTGGCGCTCGCCGTTCTCGGCCAGCGCCCGGATGCCGGCGCGATCACTGATGTGATAGCCAGCGTAGCCGCAGCCGAGCACAGGCAGCATGAACAACAGAATCAGCGACAGGTGACGGAGCAGACGCGGTTTCACGGTCAGATCGGCGCGAGAAGGGGCGAGCAGGCATTGCATCATAGTCGTCCCCTGGCTGGCCAGTTGCCCAAGCGGCGTTGCGGTGCGCCTTCCCGGGCCAAGGTCGGATGCAACCCGGGAAGGCAGCCCGTCATTCCCGGGTTGCATCCGGCTACCAGATCAGTGCTGGAGAATCTTCGCCAGGAACTGCTGGGCGCGCTCGGAGCGGGCATTGATGTCGCCGAAGAACTCCTCCTTCGGACAATCTTCGACGATCTGGCCGGCGTCCATGAAGATCACCCGGTCGGCGACCTTGCGGGCGAAACCCATCTCGTGGGTCACACACATCATGGTCATGCCTTCGTGGGCCAGCTGTACCATCACGTCGAGCACCTCGTTGACCATCTCCGGGTCGAGTGCCGAGGTCGGCTCGTCGAACAGCATCACCACCGGGTCCATGGCCAGGGCGCGGGCGATAGCGACGCGCTGTTGCTGACCACCGGAGAGCTGGCCTGGGTGCTTGTGTGCATGGGTGGCGAGGCCGACACGGTCGAGCAGGGCCAGGCCCTTCTTGCTGGCTTCTTCCTTGCTACGGCCGAGCACCTTGATCTGCGCGATGGTCAGGTTCTCGGCGATGGTCAGGTGCGGGAACAGCTCGAAGTGCTGGAATACCATGCCGACGCGTGAGCGCAGTTTTGGCAGGTTGGTCTTCTTGTCGGCGATGGAGGTGCCGTCGACGTTGATGTCACCCTGCTGGAATGGCTCCAGCGCGTTGACGCACTTGATCAGGGTCGACTTGCCCGAGCCGGACGGCCCGCACACCACCACCACTTCGCCCTTCTTCACCTCGGTGCTGCAGTTGGTCAGCACCTGGAAGTCCCCGTACCACTTGTTGACGTTCTGGATGGAAATCATACGGCTAACCTCTTTTGCAAAAGCTTGACCAGGCGCGAGGCGGCGAAGCTGACGGTGAAGTAGACCAGGCCGGCGAAGATCAGGAATTCATGGGGCTGGCCGATGATGTCGCCACGCGAGCGGGCGGCGTTGAGGAAGTCCATCAGGCCCACGGTGTACACCAGCGAGGTGTCCTGAAAGAGGATGATGCTTTGCTGCAGCAGCAGCGGAGTCATCTTGCGGAACGCCTGCGGCAGGATGATCAGCCGCATGCTTTGCCCGTAGGTCATGCCCAGGGCCGAGGCGGCGCCCATCTGACCCTTGGGAATGGCCTGGATGCCGGCGCGGACGATCTCGCAGAAGTACGCCGCCTCGAACATCACGAAGGCCACCAGGCACGAGCTGAACGCACCTACCGGGGTATCCTCGCCAGTGATCCAGCGCAGGATGAACGGCACCGCGAAGTAGAACCAGGTGATCACCAGCAGCAACGGGATCGAGCGGAAGTAGTTGACGTAGGTTGCGGCGATGTTCGACAGCAGCCTGCTGTGCGACAGGCGCATCAGGGCCAGCAGGGTGCCCAGCACCACGCCGCCGAGCACGCCCAGCACCATCAGTTGCAGGGTGACCAGCATGCCGTCCCAGAGCCCCGGCAGGGCGGGAATGATCTGGCTGAAGTCCATCATTTACCCCCTACGGAAATCAGGCCCGGCACCGCAACCTTCTTCTCGATCATGCGCATGAGCAGCATCAGGCTCATATTCAGGGTGAAGTAGATCAGCGTGGCCAGGGTAAAGGCCTCGAACAGGTTGGCGCTGAACTCGGCGGTCTGCTTGGTCTGCGCCAGTAGCTCCATGAGGCCGATCAGCGACGCTACCGAGGAGTTCTTGAAGATGTTGAGGAACTCGCTGGTCAGCGGCGGAATGATGATGCGGTAGGCCTGCGGCAACAGCACGTTGGTGTAGATCTGCGGCAGGCGGAAACCCATGGCGTAGGCCGCCGCGGTCTGCCCCTTGGGCAGCGCCTCGATACCGGTGCGTACCTGTTCGCAGACTCGCGCCGCGGTGAACAGGCCAAGACACACCACCACCGAGAGGTAGGCCGAGGTGGCCGGGTTGAGATCCTGCTTGAACCACAGCTCCAGCGGCTCGGGCAGCAGGTCCGGCACCAGGAAGTACCAGAGGAACAGCTGCACCAGCAGCGGCACGTTGCGGAAGATTTCCACGTAGGCGGTGGCGATGCCAGCCAGCCAGCGGTTCGGCAGGGTGCGCATGACACCGAGCAGCGAGCCCAGCGCCAGGGCGATGATCCAGCCGGCCAGGGCGATGGCGATGGTCCAGCCCAGGCCGGTTATGAACCAGTCCAGGTAGGTTTCGCTGCCGATGCCGGTGGACTTGAAGTAGATACCCCAGTCCCAGTTGTAATTCATTACGGTTTCCCCTCTTGTGAGGACAGGATCTGCTGCGCGTCGTCGCTGCGCGACCCGGGTACGGCTATGTTGGCGAAGCGTGAAACGCAGGCAGCACCTGCCCGTCTCCGTCCAGCGGAGGGCTCGGCTTCGTCAGGAATTAGGTTGGGGAAGCCGTTGGCTTCCCCGGAGTCCCCACGCCGTTACGCCTCGTGAGCGTGGCGGCGCATCACCGTCAGATCTGTTCTGCAGATTTGTCGGTCGGATTGGCGATCAGCTTCTTCAGCTCGTCGCTCATGGGGAAATTCAGGTTCAGGCCCTTCGGTGGGACGGGCTGCTGGAACCATTTGTTGTAGATATCGTTGATCTCGCCGGAGGCGAAGGTGGCGCTGATGGCCTTGTCGACCACTTGCTTGAAGCCGGTGTCACCCTTGCGCACCATGCAGCCGTAGATCTCGAAGGATTGCGGGGTGCCGACCACAGCCCAGTCATCCGGCTTCTTGGCCTTGGCCATTTCGCCGGCGAGCAGGGCGTCGTCCATCATGAAGGCGACGGCGCGGTTGGACTCGAGCATCAGGAACGACTCGCCGTGATCCTTGGCAGAGATAACGTTCATGCCCATTTTCTTCTCGGCGTTCATTGCCTTGATCAGGCGTTCGGAGGTGGTGCCGGCGGTGGTCACCACGTTCTTGCCCTTGAGGTCGTCGAAATCGTTGATGCCACTGCTCTTCTTGGCCAGCAGGCGGGTGCCCACTTCGAAGATGCCAACGGAGAAATCGACCTGCTGCTGACGCTCGATGTTGTTGGTGGTGGAGCCGCACTCCAGGTCCACGGTGCCGTTCTGCACCAGCGGAATGCGGGTCTGCGAGGTGACTAGGTTGTAGCGTACCTTCAGATCCGGCATGCCCAGTTCCTGCTTGATCGCCTCGACCACCTTCAACTGCAGGTCATGGGAGTAACCGATCGGCTGACGCGAGTTGTCGCCGAAGTAGGAGAAGGGAATGGACGAGTCACGGTGGCCCAGAGTGATGGTGCCGCTGTCCTTGATCTTCTTCAGGGTGCCGGTCAGTTCCTCGGCGATCACCGGAGTGGAAAGGAAGGCGGCGGCAATGGCCACGCTCAGTACGCGGTGGAAGGTACGCATGAATCGAGTCCTCAATGTTGTTGTTGTGATGGCACGCAATGCCACTTTGCTCAGGGAAGGTCTACTGCATTCCTACAGTGACTTGAGCAGGTTGTGTGCCAGTACTTTCGAGGTGTTCGATTTTTCATTAAGTAATTGATTTATATGGAGTTATTTTTAATTCTTCAGAGGGGTTTGATCATCGCTCGTTCGCTCTTCCGACTATCTCGCAGTGGTGCATTCGGAAAACCGAACGCGACCTGCACGCAGTCGCCAGTCAGCCGTGGTTTTCGCTGCGCAACTGTTCGATGCGTTTGTCCTTGGCCAGCCACAGGTCCGAAACCCAGTCCTGCACCTGCTGGCGGAAAGCCGGATCGTTCTCGTAATCACCCTGATACAGCGCCGGATCGAGTTCGCGGGTCTGGATATCGATGATCACCTTCGGCACCTGGCCGCTGAGCAGCGCCCAGAATCCCGGTACCTGCCTGCCGGGATATACCACCGTCACATCCAGCACGGCATCCATCTGCTCGCCCAGCGCTGCGAGCACGAACGCCACGCCGCCGGCCTTGGGCTTGAGCAGATAGCGGTAGGGCGATTGCTGCTGCGCCTGCTTGGCCGGGGTGAAGCGGGTGCCCTCCAGGTAGTTGACCACGGTCACCGGCAGACGCTTGAACTTCTCGCAGGCGGCCCTGGTGATCTCCAGGTCCTTGCCTTTCATGTGCGGATTCTTCTGCAGAAAGGCCTTGGAGTAGCGCTTCATGAAGGGGTAATCGAGCGCCCAGAAGGCCAGGCCGAGAAAGGGCACCCAGACCAGTTCCTGCTTGAGGAAGAACTTGAAGTAGGGCGTCTTGCGGTTGAACGCCTGCACCAGCGCCGGGATGTCGACCCAGGACTGATGATTGCTGATCACCAGATAGGAGCGGTCGCGGCGCAGGTCGGCGTTGCCGCGTATGTCCCAGTGCGTCGGGGTGAGCAGGGCGAAGATGCGCTTGCAGTTCTCCGCCCAGAATTCGGCCACCCACATCACCCCGCGTGAGCAGGTGTCGCGCGCGGCCTGTCCGGGCAGCACAAACTTGGCCAGGGCGATCAACATCATCGGGCCGATCAGGATCAGGGTGTTGCTCAGCAGCAGGACTACATTGAGCAGGCCGGTCAGCAGGGAACGCATATCAACTCCTTGGCGGGCGCGGAGGGCCATCTTATGCAAGCACGGGGCATTGCTCAAAAAGTCGATTGATGGCCTATCCGGAGAAAGTATTTCCTCCTCTCGATAAGCGTCATGCTCAAGCGGATCTCCTTAGCCGATCTACGCGTCGGAATGTACGTCCAGGAATTCTGTGGTTCGACGAATACACCTACATGCATTCGGTCTCGGTGTGCGCGCTGATGATCGCGTTGGCACGTCAGCTTGGCTTGCCTGCAGAGACAGTCCGCGAGGCGGGCCTGGCCGGATTGCTTCAGCGGGCGTCTGGCAGTGATGCTGGAGCAGAACCCGAGGGCGCTGCTGGCGCCGAGGGTGAGGTGGCCGCCGACTTGAGCAAGCCGGGCATCGAGGATCGCATCGTCGGACGCGAGTCAGCAGCTGCCTGGGGCTTCGAGCATCTGGACGAACTCTGGAGTGGCATAACTCGGTCGCGAGCGCGGCGGTAACGCCTTGTCATCCTTGAGGGGGAACACAGCAGGGCTGCGGCAGTCGGATAACGGGACTTTCCCTGCACAGGAGTGCCGATCTTGAAATACGCCCTGTTTCTGCTGGCCGCTGCAGTCAGCCTGCCGACCATGGCCAACCAGCAACCCGATCTTTACGGCCGCTACGAGCTGATCAAGCTCCCCGCCCTCGGCCAGACCCTCAAGGCCAAGATGGATACCGGCGCAATGACCGCCTCGCTGTCAGCCAAGGACATCGAGCCGTTCAAGCGCGATGGTGAAGACTGGGTACGCTTCCGCCTGGCCGTCGAGGGCGCCGAGGATACGGTTTACGAGCATCCGCTGGTGCGCATCGCCGAGATCAAGAAACGCGTGGAAGAGAGCGATGCCGACGTTCAGGAAGTTGCCTACTCGCAGCGCCCGGTGATCGAGATGCCGATCTGCCTGGGCGACGAGGAGCGCACCATCGAGGTCAACCTGACCGACCGCAGCACCTTCAGCTATCCGCTACTCATTGGCGCCCGCGCCATGCGCGATCTTGGTGCGGCCGTGGACCCGGCAGAGCGTTATACCCGCGCTCGTCCGCAATGCTGAGCAATCTGTCGCATTACCGAAAAGCCTGATACTCATTGGCCACTACACTCGTCGAGAGTGCCCGGTAACGGCTTCCTTTCCAGGTAGCGTCGGGCCTGCTTCTTGCTACGTGCATTGCTTGCTAGGCCGTAGGCCTCTCTAGGTCGCCGAGGTGTCGCTATGACGGGAGTACTCAAGCCGGGTGTACGGCTGCTACAGCGTTTCAGTTTTGCCCACAAGTTCCAGCTGGTGTTCCTGTTGTTCGCGTTGCCGCTGGGCTACGCGCTGTGGGTGATCGGCAGCGAGCACCTGTCACGGCTGCAAGCGGTCGATGACGAACTGGAAGGTGCGCAGGCGCTCGATCGTATGGCGGACGTGCAGCAGGAACTGATTGCCCAACGCACGCTGCTGGCGCGCTGGAAAGGTACCGAGAAAGCCGCGGAAGGGTTGCTGCAGGCGCGCGATGCGCGGCTTGACGAAGCGCTGCAGCAGGCGGCCGAGCCGTTGCGCAGTGGGCTGATCAGCGATCAGGCGCGGCAGCACTTCCAGGCGCTCCTCGGCGAGCGCGATGGCCTGCGTACGGCCGAGCTGGGCAAGGTGGCGCTGCCTGATGCGCTGGAACGCTACCAGAAGGCGCTGCTTTACCTCATTGCCCTGCGTGAGCAGGTGGCGACCGATAGCGCGCTGATTCTCGATCCGCACCTCGACACCTACCTGATGATGGAGCAGATCACCTACATCATGCCGAGGCTGCTGGAGCAGCTTGGTACCTTCGCGGCGCAGGGCCATGGCGCCGTGGTCTCGCAACACTTCACCCTGCAGAGCCGTGTGCTGATCCGCGACCTGCGACGCGGCCTGGACGAGCAGCGGGCGCAGCTGGTCAAGGCGCAGGCCACCCTCTCGCACGAAGCGCCGCGCGCCATGCGCCAGTTGAGCGCACCGCTCGATGCGTCGCTCAAGGCCTTCGACGATTTCCTCGCGCAGATCGACCGGGACATGTTCGAAGCCAGCCCCATGGCGCTTACGCCCGAGCAGTTCATCCAGCGTGTCGAGACCCTGGAGACTCAGCTGCAGGGGCTACAGCAGGCTCTCTACCGGCAGTTCGGCGCCAGCCTGCGGTACTACCGCCAGCAGGCGCTGCACTCGATGATCGAGGTGGTCGGTGCCTTCAGCGTCCTGACCCTGCTGGCGATGTACGTGCTGATGTGCCTGAACGCCTCGATCCGCATCAGCACCGGCAACATCATCGAAGCCGCGCGCGACCTGCGCGACGGTGATCTGCGTGTGCGCATGGAGGTCAACGGCCATGATGATCTGGCTGCCATTGCCCAGGCCCTGAACACTGCGGTCGAGCAGATGCGCGACTCGCTGCAGGGGGTCAATCGCGAAAGCCAGCAACTGGACGGCACCGTGCAGTTGCTGGGCAGCCAGGCGCGCGATGCGCTGGACGCGGTCGAGCAGCAGCAGGCGCAGATGAGCCAGATTGCCACTGCCGCGACGCAGATGGCGGCTACCGCGCAAAGCGTGGCGCAAAGTTGCGAGCAGGCCGCCATGGAGGCGCAGCAGACCCGCGAGGTGGCGCTCGGCAGCAACCAGCGCAGCGAGCGTACCAGCGCCAGCATGCGTCAGCTCAGCAGCCGTCTGGGCGACAGCGCTGCGGCGTTGCAGCAGCTGCGCGAACAGACCCAGCAGATCAACCGTGTGGTCGAGGTGATCAAGAGCATCGCCGAGCAGACCAACCTGCTGGCGCTCAATGCCGCCATCGAAGCAGCGCGCGCCGGTGAGGCCGGGCGCGGCTTCGCCGTGGTCGCCGACGAGGTGCGTTCGCTGTCCAAACGTACCCAGGACTCGACCCAGGAAATCGCCCAGACCGTGGAGAACCTGCAACGGGTGGTCGGCCAGTCGGTCACCCTGATGGAGGACGCCTGCAACCAGGCCGATGGCGACATCGGCAGCGTGCTGGCGATGGGCGACGACTTGCAGAACATCGTCGACTCGGTGCAGCGCGTCAGCGACCGCCTGGCGCAGATCGCCACCGCAGCCGAGCAGCAGGCGGCCACCGCCGACGAGGTCAGCGGCAATATTCAGCAAGTCGATCAGGCCGCCGGGCAACTGCTCGATGCGGCCCAGGCGGTCAGCAGCGCCGCCGGGCAGTTGCGCAGGGGCAGCGAGGAGCTGGCGCACAATACCGGACGATTCCGGCTCGACTGAGCTGACCGCGGTGGCCAACTCTGCTAAAAACCAATAACAACGAAAGGAGCCGCCCGCATGAAAACCGTCGCAGAAGTTATTCGCAGCAAGCCCCACGCCTACGTGTACAGCGTCGACAGTGAGGATTCGCTGCTCGACGGTCTGCGGATCATGGCCGAGAAGGGGATCGGAGCGCTGGTGGTGCTTTCCGGCGGGCGTCTGGTCGGCATCGTCAGCGAGCGTGACTATGTGCGCAAGGTGGCCCTGGCCGAGCGCTCGCTGCTCAACACCAGGATCAGCGAAATCATGACCCGCGAGGTGATCAGCGTCGGCCCGCGTGACAGCGTGCAGCACTGCATGGAACTGATGACCGAGCGCCGCCTGCGTCACCTGCCGGTGCTGGCCGAGGGCGAGCTGATCGGCCTGCTGTCCATCGGTGACCTGGTCAAGGAAACCATTGCCGAACAGGCCGACCTGATCCGTCAGCTGGAGCAGTACATCCGCGGCGAGATTCCGTAAGCAGCCCGCCGGAGCCGAAAGCCCTCTCCGGCTTGACGCTGGTCGCGGCCCTCGGCAGTCTGCCGCGGTCGAACCCCAGGTGCAGGACGCCCGATGCCGCAGATACTCATAGTCGAAGACGAAGCCGCGATTGCCGACACACTGGTCTATGCCCTGCAGGCCGAAGGCTTCGTCACGCACTGGTCGAGCCTCGGCGGCGAGGCGCTGACGCTGCTGGAGAACGGCACCTTCGACCTGGCCATTCTCGACGTTGGCCTGCCCGACATCAGCGGCTTCGAGGTGTGCAAGCGCCTGCGGCGTTTCTCCGAGGTGCCGGTGATCTTCCTTACCGCACGCAGCGAGGAAATCGACCGTGTGGTAGGGCTGGAAATCGGCGCCGACGACTATGTGGTCAAGCCCTTCAGCCCGCGCGAAGTGGCGGCGCGGGTCAAGGCCATACTCAAGCGTGTGGCGCCGCGCGAAGCGCCGGCGGTCAACCCGGCGGGCGCGTTCCGGATCGATGATGCAGCCTTTCGCATGCACTATCACGGCCAGGCGCTGAGCCTGACCCGCCACGAATTCCGCCTGCTGCGCACGCTGCTTGGCCAGCCGCGCCGGGTCTATTCGCGCGAGCAGTTGCTCGACGCGCTTGGCGTGGCCAGCGAGGCCGGCTACGAGCGCAATATCGACAGCCATATCAAGAGCCTGCGCGCCAAGCTGCGTACCGTCGCCCCCGCGGAAGAGCCGATCCAGACCCATCGCGGTCTCGGTTACAGCTACGAGCCGGAGGCCTGAGCCATGCCGCTCGGTGTGCGCATATTCCTGGTCTACTTCCTCTTTGTCGGTCTGGCCGGCTGGTTCGTGCTGAGCACGGTGATGGACGAAATCCGCCCCGGCGTGCGTCAGAGCACCGAGGAAACTCTGGTCGACACCGCCAACCTGCTGGCCGAGATCCTGCGTGACGAGGTCAAGGCCGGCACCCTCGGCCAGGGCCGCCTGCACGAGGCACTGGAGGCCTATGGCCGGCGCCAGCCGCAGGCAAGCATCTGGGGGCTGACCAAGGCCGAGGTCAACCACCGCATCTACGTCACCGATGCCCAGGGCATCGTCCTGCTCGACTCCACTGGCTTAGCGGTGGGCCAGGACTATTCGCGCTGGAACGACGTGCTGCTGACCTTGCGCGGCCAGTACGGCGCCCGCTCGACCCGCGAGGTCGCGGACGATCCGGATTCGTCGGTGATGTACGTGGCAGCGCCGATCCGGGACGGCGAGCGCATCATCGGCGTGGTTTCGGTGGCCAAGCCCAACCGAACCTTACTACCCTATATCGAACGCTCGCAGAACCGTCTGAGCTGGCTCGGTGCCGGGCTGATCGGCCTTGGCCTGCTGATCGGCGCGGCGCTGTCCTGGTGGCTGAGCGCCGCGCTGGGCAAGCTCACCCGCTACGCCCAGGCGGTCAGTGAAGGCCAGCGCGCCGAGGCGCCGAAAGTGCGCGGTGGTGAACTCGCGCAACTGGCCCAGGCGGTCGAGCGTATGCGTACCGAACTGGAAGGCAAGGCCTACGTCGAGCGCTACGTACACACCCTGACTCACGAACTGAAGAGCCCGTTGGCGGCCATCCGTGGCGCCGCTGAACTGCTCGACGGCGATATGCCAGCCGAGCAACGCCAGCGTTTCGTGGCCAATATCCAGCAGGAAAGCGCGCGCCTGCAGAACCTCATCGAACGCCTGCTGCACCTGGCCCAGGTGGAACAGCGCCAGGGCCTGGAAGAGCGCGTGACAGTGCCGCTGGCGCCACTGGTGGACGAACTGCTGCAAGCGCAGCAGGCGCGCATCACCGCCGCCAATCTGCATATCGAACAGACGCTGCCATCAGGCATCAACCTGCGTGGCGAACGCTTCCTGCTACGCCAGGCGCTGGCCAATCTGCTGGACAACGCCCTCGACTTCACCCCACCTGGCGGACGCATCCGCATCGCCGCCGAACGCCACGGCGAGCGCATCGTGTTGCGTCTGTTCAATCAGGGCGAAGCCATCCCCGACTACGCCCTGGCACGTCTGACCGAACGCTTCTACTCCCTGCCGCGCCCCAATGGTGGCCGCAAGAGCACCGGCCTGGGCCTGAACTTCGTGCAGGAAGTGATAGAGCTGCATGGCGGCGAGTTGCAGATCGGTAACGTCGAAGGCGGCGTGGAAGTACGGCTGGCGTTGCCCGCGTAGAGGGGATGAGCAACGCGCAAGCCAGCCACGGTGGACAAGCTTCGCGTTGTCCACCCTACGCCACGATTCACCGTAGGGTGGATGACGCTTTTTCATCCACCGTTGGGGCTTGTCCGGGCTACTTGCTAACGTTTGGTTAAGGGGCGGGCTTTAGTCCGTCCCAGTGAGCGAAGCGAACGGTTTGAACCAGTTGTTAGCGGTGATACCACGTGGCATTTTTGATTTTTCTTGTCGGCGTATATTTTTTAAGAAGCTCAGCCATTTCTGCTAAATTCTCATATCCTTCAAAACGCAGATTGCTGAAAGATTTAGGGATGGTCTGAAGTAGCCCTACATTTCCGTGTCGACTTCGGCCTCTGCCGATTTTGAACGCACCAACCAATCAAAAACGGTCAGGTTGCCCGCTCAGCTCACCGTTTTTGGCCGTCACGAGCACCTCGTAGCGGCCATTCCCCACATTACAGGCGCACCTCTCCTGCGCTAGGTTCTGTACGAAAAGTCCGAACGGGTAGAATCGGCGCCATGACCGGCTGGAGGCCCGCATGGCAAAGCGTTACGAACTCCCGGATGCAGCTTGGGAGCTGATCGCGGATCTGGTTTCCCCCGAGCAGAAAATGGGGCGACCTCGCAGTGATGACCGGCTGATGCTCAACGGCCTCCTCTGGATCCTGTGCTCAGGCGCAGCTTGGCGTGACCTGCCAGAGCGGTTTGGCCCATGGTCGACGGTGTATCAACGGTTTCGTGACTGGCGGGATGACGGTACGTTCGACCAAGTTCTTGAGCGTTTGCAGATTCGATTGAATCAGGAAGGACTGATTGATCTGGATACCTGGATGATCGACTCGACAGCGGTACGAGCAACCCGAGCCTCTTCTGGCGCCGGGAAAAAGGGGGGCCAGAAGAGCCGGTAGACCATGCGTTGGGACGTAGCCGAGGTGGCCTGACCACCAAGATTCATATGCTCTGCGATGCCAACGGCGTGCCTCTGCGCTTTTTGCTGTCGCCGGGCCAGGCCAGCGACATCTCGAATGCTCAGGCACTCCTGGATCAGGTTCGTATCCCCGGCAAGCCAGGCCGACCTCGCAAGCGCTGCCGCTGGCTGTTGGCAGACAAGGGCTACGATGCCGAGCACTTGCGTCAGTACTGCGACCGTTACCGGATGCAGCCTGTGATTCCGCTGCGAACCATGAAACGCAAGCCCAAGCCGGGACTACCAAGGCTGTTCGACCGCCCGAAATACCGACAGCGCAACATTATCGAGCGGATGTTCGGCTGGCTGAAGGAGAGCCGCAGAATCGGCACTCGCTACGACAAGCTGGCAAGAAGTTTTGCCGCAATGGTCACGCTGGCTTGCACGCTGCGGTGCCTACGACAGTACTTTTCGTACAGAACCTAGTCAGCAAATGTCCGCGCGCCATCCACAGATTCGATAGGGCAAACAAGGTCATCAGCTGAGCCGTGTTCTTCGCCAGGCCTCGGAAGCGCGTTTTCACATGACCAAACTGCTTCTTGATCACCCGGAACGGGTGTTCTACCTTGGCGCGCACCTGGGCCTTGGCTTTCTCAATCTTGCGCTTGGCTTTGTAGAGCGGGTTGCTCTTGCCCAGCTTCTTATACGTGCTACGGCGCGCCGCAATCTGCCAGATGACTTCGCGTCCTTCATGCTCGGGCCGCTTCTCGACGCCGATGTAACCCGCATCGGCAGCAACCATGTTTTCTTGGCCGTGCAGCAGTTTGTCGACCTGAGTAACGTCTGCAACATTGGCTGCCGTACCGACCACGCTGTGTACCAATCCCGACTCTACATCGACCCCGATGTGAGCCTTCATACCGAAGTAATACTGGTTGCCCTTCTTGGTCTGGTGCATTTCCGGGTCGCGCTTGCCGTCCTTGTTCTTCGTCGAACTGGGAGCATGGATCAGCGTGGCATCGACGATGGTGCCTTGGCGCAGCGACAGACCACGATCTCCCAGGTAGCCATTGATCACGCCAAGGATGCCGGCCGCCAGTTCATGTTTCTCCAGCAGACGACGGAAGTTGAGGATGGTGGTTTCGTCGGGAATGCGCTCCAGGCTTAGCCCAGCGAACTGACGCAGGATCGTCGTCTCGTACAGCGCTTCTTCCATCGCCGGATCGCTGTAACCGAACCAGTTCTGCATCAGGTGCACACGCAGCATCGCCATCAACGGGTAGGCCGGACGACCACCTTCACCCTTTGGGTAGTGCGGCTCGATCAAGGCAAGCAGCCCCTTCCACGGCACCACCTGATCCATCTCGATTAGGAACAATTCCTTGCGGGTCTGCTTGCGCTTGCCGGCGTACTCGGCGTCGGCGAAGGTCATCTGCTTCATCGGGATACTCGGCGGGTAGAGTCCGGTTATTTTGCCAAAATCAGGAAGTCTTCTTCAGAGTTTCCTTAGTGGTTAGTAGCAGGGATTTAACATTGCCTTTTATGCTCTGAATTCTAAGGCTTTCTATATCCGATAACGGCATGCTCACAACCGAGCCCTTGTGAGATATATCGATTTTGTTTTCAGACTCAGTTATGGCTACGGTTGGGTAGGATGAATCGTGATTTTTTATGTTTTTATATGCGCTGGATAAATGCTTTATGAGCAGTAAGGCCGTAACCACAGATAGTATTTTGTGATACATACTCTCACTGACAATGAGCATCCAGACAGCACCTGAAATTATGCCAACCACCAGTAGTGCGGCGAATATTGCTTTTCGCTTGCCGCTACGTTTGTATTTTTCTGATACGTGGAAATTCATATATGCCGCTAACTATAAATAGACACCAAATGGTGCATAACCAGCGGGCTGTTTTGGTGGATAACCTTCTTGGTCATTTCGAGGTCCTTCTCTATCTCGCGGTCTGCAGCGAGGCGGTGGGGTGTTTTGCAGTTTATACACCATGTCGGATAACCGCGGGTAAGTGCTGTCTCGCGATGTCCATCCGGCGATCTTCCAACTGCCGGGGTATCGCTAAACAGGCATCAGGGATCGCGGATAAATCCGCTCCTACAGGTTGGGTAGCGGTTCCAGTGCAGGGGCGTGGACTTGTAGACGCATCAGCTCCACCTGCCACCAGCTCGGCAGCAGTTTGCGTACTTCGGGGCGGGCGAAGCGGTCGTCGATCAGGTAGAGCACGCCCTGGTCTTCCGGCGTGCGGATCACCCGGCCAGCGGCCTGCACCACTTTCTGCAGGCCGGGGTAGAGGTAGGTGTAGTCGTAGCCATTGCCGAACAGGGCGTCCATGCGCTGGCGGATTTCTTCGTTGATCGGGTTGAGCTGGGCCAGGCCGAGGGTGGCGACGAAGGCGCCGATCAGGCGCTCGCCGGGCAGGTCCACGCCTTCGCCGAATACCCCGCCGAGCACGGCGAAGCCGATGCCGCGCCCGCCGATCTGGAAGCGTTCGATAAAGCCCTGGCGGGCCGCCTCGTCCATCTGCCGCGACTGTGTCCACACCGGTATCTGCGGGTAATCGCGGCGCAGCTGCTGCAGCACCTGTTCCAGATACTGATAGCTGCTGAAGAAGGCCAGGTAGTTGCCCGGGCGCTCGGCGTACTGGAGCGCCATCAACTGGCAGATCGGCGTGAGCGAGGCGTCGCGATGCTGGTAGCGGGTGGACAGGTTGCGCACCACCTGTACGTGCAGCTGTTCGGCACTGAACGGCGAGGCGACGTCCAGGCACTGGGTCTCGATAGGCAGGCCGAGCAGGTCGAGGTAGTAGTGGCTGGGGCTGAGGGTGGCGGAGAACAGCGTGGCGCTGTGGGCGTCCTCGAAGCGCGGGCCGAGAAAGGGTGCCGGCAGGATATTGCGGATGCACAGGGTGGAATGGCTGCGCCCGTTGCCGACCTCGACGCGGCTGATATCGAACAGCGAGTGCGGGCCGAAGCTTTCCGCCAGGCGGCAGAACAGCATGGCGTCGAGATAGAAGCTGAGCAGCTCGCCGGCATTGCCTTCGGGCTGATCGGTGAGCAGGTCGGTGATGGCGCTGACTGCCTTGCCCAATGCGACGAGCAGCAGGTCCGGCGCCAGCGGGTAGACCTGATAGGGCACCTGCTGCTCGCGGTGCAGTTGATCCCAGTGACGGTCGACCCGTTCCAGCACGCTCCTCAGTCGCTTCGGTGCGTCGCGGCACATGGCCTTGAAGCGCGCCTGATCCAGTTCGGCGCTGTACATGCCGCGCCCGCGATCGACCAGATTGTGCGCCTCGTCCACCAGCAGGCAGACGCGCCACTGGTTGATCAGGGTGAGGCTGTGCAGCAGGGCGCCGAGGTCGAAGTAGTAGTTGTAGTCGCACACCACCACGTCGCTCCAGCGGCACAGCTCCTGGCTCAGGTAGTAGGGGCACACGCCATGGGCGATAGCGATGTTGCGCACGGCCTGCTGATCCAGCCAGCGTTCCTTGAGCGCGGCACTGCGCGCTGCCGGCAGGCGGTCGTAGAAACCCCTGGCCAGCGGGCAGGAGTCGCCATGGCAGGCTTTGCTCGGGTGCTCGCAAGCCTTGTCGCGGGCGACGTGCTCCAGCACGCGCAGCGGCGTTTCCGGTTCGCGCAGGCGTTGCAGGGCATCGAGTGCCAGGCGCCGGCCGGGCGTCTTGGCGCTGAGGAAGAACAGGCGGTCGAGCTGCTGGCCGGGCATGGCCTTGAGTTGCGGGAACAGGGTGCCGAGGGTCTTGCCGATGCCGGTGGTGGCCTGCGCCAGCAGGTAGTGGCCGTCGCGGGCGGCGCGGTACACGGCCTCGGCCAGTTGCCGCTGGCCATGGCGGAATTCGCCGTAGGGGAAGCTCAGGTTTTCCAGCGCCTGGTTGCGCGCCTGCTGGTGCGCCTGTTCCTGCCGCGCCCAGTCGATATAGCGGCGGCAGTGCAGGGCGAAGAACTCGCCCAGCGAGGCCGCGCTATGGCGCTCGCGGAACACCGTTTCCTCCTGGGTGATGACGTTGAAGTAGACCACCGCCAGGTCCAGCTCATCGAGTTCCAGTTGCTGGCACAGCAGCCAGCCGTAGATCCTGACCTGCGCCCAGTGCAGCAGACGATGGTTGGCCGGGATGCGCGAGATATCGCCGCGGTGGGTCTTGATCTCTTCCAGCAGGCGATATTCCGGGTCGAAGCCATCGGCGCGGCCGCTGACCGTCAGCCCTTCGAACTCGACGACAAGCGGCAGCTCGGAGAGGTAATCCGGGCCACGTCGGGCGACCACGGTGGCGTGCCCGGCCATGCCTTCGGCGGCGGTGGGCGAGGGGGTAAAGCGCAGGTCGAGGTCACCTTCCTTGGCGGTGAACTCGCACAGTTCGCGCACGGCGACGCGCAGGCTCAATCGCTCCACTCCACGTAGCAGACGCTGACCGGCATGCCGTGCTCGGCACAGAACGCCAGCCAGCGTTTCTGGTTGTCCTGCAGGCGGTCGCCGGGACCTTTCACTTCGATCATCCGGTAGCGGCCCTCGGCCGGCCAGAACTGGATCAAGTCGGGCATGCCGGCGCGGTTCTCGCGGATATCGGCCAGCAGGCGGCGGAACCAGGCGTCCAGGTGGGCGGGCGGCAGACAGCTCAGGGCCTGTTCCAGGCGCTCGGCGTCGAGCAGCTCCCAGAACACGAAGGGCGACTGGATGCCGAATTTTTCGGCATGGGTACGACGCATGGCTTCGATGTAGCTGCCGTCTTCCAGACGTGCCAGGCACGCGGCGAACAATGGAGCGCGCCGCGCATGGAAGTCGGCGCGGTGCAGATCCACCGGGCCGCTGTGGAAGGGGTGGAAGAAGGCGCCGGGCAGCGGGGCGAAGATCGCCTCCCAGCAGAGCAGGCCGAACAGCCCGCAGATCAGCGTGTTCTCCACGTAATGCACGGGCGCATCAGGTTCGGCCAGGTGGGCGGCCACGGCCAGCTCGACACTGGCGGCGCGTGGCAGGCGCAGGTCGAGGCGATCCTCGCGGAGCTTTGCCGCCTTGGCTGCCGGCGCCAGGCCGAGGCGCTTGCGCAGACGTGTTCGGGCGCGTTCGGCCAGTTGCGCTTCCTCGGCATTGTGTGGCGCCGCAATCACCTGTTCGGCCATGGTCAGCGCCTGGGCGTCCTGGCCGAGGCGCTCCAGCACACGGATCTGCCGTTGCCGCGAGCCCACTGCACGGGTGTCGCGGTACAGCGCCAGTGCCGACTCCAGTTCACCTGCGCGCTCCAGATGCTGCGCCAGTTGCAGCAGAAGGCGCTGGTGGCGCTCGTCTATATGCGGGTTGTCGCTGCTGAAATCGCCGAGCAGCAGCAGCACTTCGCTGACCGGCAGGCCGGTCTCGCTAGCCTCGCGACAGGCGCGCAGGTGAAGGTAGTCGTCCACGTCCTGGCGGTGGCGAAAACCGCGCGAGCCCGGGGTGATCGGCACCTGTTCGTAGCGGAATATCCCCAGGTCGGCCAGCACGAACTCCGACCAGTCCTGCGCCAGGTTGCCGAAGAACATCAGGCGCAGGCGGTCGCACAGCGAGCCGATGGCCAGGCTCAGCAGGCGATCGTCCAGTTGCGGGCACCAGTCGGCCAGGCTGCGGGGTTCGCCATGCAGCTCGCGCAGGTGATCGAGCAGTTCGCTTTTCTTCAGGTTGCTGCGCGGCAGCTGGTTGGAGAAGTGCGCGGCCAGTTCGTCCTTGAGCAGCAGGGCGCCGAGTTCATCGAAGCTCAGGGCGGCGCAGTCGATCAGCCAGTTCCGCTCCAGCAAGGGTGCCGCTGCGCCGGGAATGTCGCCGATCTCGGCGTAGCGCAGCTTGCTGAGACGAAAGTGCACGCCCTTGCGCATCACCAGGCGTACCAGCAGCGCCTGGGCGGGCAACGGCAGCTGGATAAAGTCCTCGACGAAGGCGCGCTCGGCATCGTCCATCAGCTCGCGGTGATGGACGTCGAGCCAGTCGAGAGCCTTGCGGAAGTTGGCCAGGTAATAGAGTTCGGGAGCGTCGAGGGCGAGCATGTGGCGAATTTTTACTGGTTTTTTATACAGATGCCAGTGCCGTTCGCCCGCTGGGCAGTAGACGGAGTTGCTGTCGCCTGGTCGTCGGTGACGGCTATCCGACTGATTGGAAAGCGTTTTTTCAGGTATCGACAGCGTCGATGGTCACTATCCCGAGATGTGTCTTTTGCCGTTCCGGGGCGTGCGTAACATGACAACCGTAGCCAGTTACTTGCCCCCCTCTTCAGGAGAACGAACATGAAAAAGCACATTCTCGCCAGCCTCGTCATTGCCACCCTGTCCGCCAGTGCATTCGCTCTGCCGCAGATTACCGCTCAACAGTCCGCGGCTCCGGTGGTCGCTGAAGATGGCGCTGATCGTGTTGGTATCAATCGTGTCGCCGAAGGTGGCGCCGAGCGTACTCTGGAGCGCTTCCGCATTGCCGAAGACGGCGCTGATCGCGTTGGTCCGAACCGCGTAGCCGAAGGTGGCGCAGATCGCGTTGGTCCGAACCGCGTAGCCGAAGGTGGTGCAGATCGTGTTGGTCCGAACCGCGTAGCCGAAGGTGGTGCAGATCGCGTTGGCCTGAACCGTGTAGCAGAAGACGGCGCCGACCGCGTTGGTGCCAGCCGTATCAGCTGAGCCGGTCATCCGCCACGCGGGAGCAGTCTTATGCCGCATCGCAGTTAGAAAGGGCGCCCTGAATCGGCGCCCTATCTTTTCACCCATTCTCCACTGTAGTGGTCAACAATTCCCGGACACAGAATTGAGTTTTTCTTCCGCAACCGCCGGCGGTACGAAGCCGTTGTGCTGATGCGGCCTTATCCAGTTGTACCGCTGCATGAGGTAGCGGCCGATGTCCTGCTCGGCCAACGCTGTCGTCATGTAACCCACTGTCGGCACCCACTCCGTTTTCAGGCTACGAAACAGCCGCTCCATGGGCGAATTGTCGTAACAATTTCCCCTTCGGCTCATGCTCTGAATCATCCGATAGCGCCAGAGCCGTTGGCGGAAACCCCGGCTGCCATATTGGCTGCCCTGGTCGCTGTGAAACAGCACGCCTTGTGGTCTGCCACGCATCTCGTAAGCCCTGTCGAGCGCTTTGACGACCAGTTCCGCATCAGGCTTGGCGGACATCGCCCAACCCACCACTCTGCGGCTGTACAAGTCCAAGACCGCCGCCAGATAGCTCCATCGACCCTCTGCCCAGATATACGTGATGTCGCCACACCAGACCTTGTTTGGCGCAGCCACGGTGAACTTGCGATCAAGCACATTGGGAATGTCGGGGCGCTCGACCGTGGCCTTCTTGTACGCATGAGAACCGGGCTGTTTGCTGATCAGTCCTTGTTCCTTCATCAATCTTCTGACTCTGAAACGCCCGACGTTAACGCCTTCATCCCGCAGCATGGCAACCAGACTGCGACTGCCCGCTGAGCCACGACTTTGGTTGAACAGCTCGTTGACACGACTGCGTAGGTTCACTCGGCGGACATCGATATGACGCCGCCGGGCCAAGTGGGCGTAATAACAAGACCGGGGTAGCTCGAAGACTGAACACAACAGTTGAACAGGGTAGTGCTTTACCAACTGCCGAATCGACTTCAACGTCTGCGCCCGTGTTCCTCGGCCATCAAGAGCGCAGTGGCCTCCTTTAATATTTTCTTCTCAAGCTCCAGCCGGTTGATACGGGCCTGAAGCTCCTGAATGGTCTGCTGCTCCGGTGTGAGCGCCTTGGCAGTGGGCGTAACGCCCCCGCGCTCCAGCTGCAACTGGGTAACCCAGCGGCGCAATAAGCTCTCACCTACATCGAGAGATCTGGCGGCCTCGGGACAGCTGTAGCCTTGGTCGAGCACCAGGCTGGCAGCCTCTCGCTTGAAAGTCGGGGTGAAGGTACGTCGTTGTCTGCTCATCGAACACCTCTGTATGGCGAGCATTCTCGCCCTAAATGGGTGTCTGGGGTTAGTAGACCACTACACCACACAATCTCCACGCTCGCCCCATACGGCTCCCACCTTCGCTGCCCAGACTCTGCCGTACCTTCACTCGCTACGGAGAGCCGTACCATGAGCCGTTCCCTGGGCTTCAAGCTGGGCGCCATTGCCCTGCTGATCCTGCTACTGATGATTCCCCTGCTGATGATCGATGGCCTGGTCGACGAGCGTCAGGGCCTACGCCACGAGGTGCTGCAGGATATTGCGCGCAGCTCCAGCTACCGCCAGCAGATCACCGGACCGATCCTGGTGCTGCCCTACATCAAGACCACTCACGAGTGGAAAACCAACGAGAAGACCGGCGAGCGCTACAGCGAGGAGCGTCAGCGTCGCGGCCGTCTGTATTTCCTGCCGGAGCGCTTCGTGGTCGAAGGCCATGTCGGTACCGAGCTGCGTTCCCGCGGGATTTACGAGGCGCGCCTTTACCGCAGCGACAGCCAGGTCAGCGGTCAGTTTCGCCTGCCGGCGCGCCTCGGGCTGGGTGACGAGCTGGGTTTCTACCGCTTCGAAAAACCCTTCCTCTCGGTCGGCATCAGCGATATCCGTGGTATCAGCAACGACCTGCAACTGCGCCTGAACGGCCAGACCCTGAGCTTCGCTCCGGGTAGCGCCGACGATAAGTTCGGCGCCGGCGTGCATGCACCGATCCCGGCGCTGGACAACCAGGGCGGACAGACGCTGGAGTTCGCCTTCGACCTCAAACTGCAGGGCACCGAGCAGCTCTCTGTGGTGCCGGTAGGGCGTGACAGCCGGGTCAGGCTGACTTCCGACTGGCCGCACCCGAGCTTCGTTGGTGAGTACCTGCCGAGCAGTCGCGAGATCGGCGCCGCGGGTTTCACTGCCGAATGGCAGACCAGCTTCTTCGCCACCAACCTGGAAGAAGCATTGCGTGACTGCGTGGGTGGTGATCGCTGCCAGGGGCTGTTCGGTCGCAACTTCGGGGTCAGCTTCGTCGACCCGGTGGATCAGTACCTGAAGACCGATCGCGCGATCAAATACGCGCTGCTGTTCATCGCCCTGACCTTTGCCACCTTCTTTCTCTTCGAGGTGCTCAAGCGCCTGGCCGTGCACCCGGTGCAGTACGCCCTGGTGGGGCTGTCGCTGGCGCTGTTCTACCTGCTGTTGCTGTCGCTCTCCGAACACCTCGAGTTCGCTCTGGCCTACCTCCTGTCTGCCAGTGCCTGCGTGGGCCTGATCGGCTTCTACGTCAGCTTCGTGCTGCACAGCTGGCAGCGCGGCCTGGGCTTCGGCGCCTTGCTGGCGGCGCTATACGCCATGCTCTACGGCCTGCTCAGCGCCGAGGACTACGCCCTGCTGATGGGCTCGTTGCTGGTGTTCGGCGTGCTCGGCAGCGTGATGGTGCTGACCCGCAAGCTGGACTGGTACGGCGTCGGTCGCACCGCAGCCTGAATCTGATCGGCGCGGCGCTGGCCGCGCCGCCTTTGTGGAGATAATCCCATGCGTCTTCTCATGCAGTTTTCCGCCTGCCTTGGCCTCGGTCTGGTGGTAGCGGTGATGATCCTTATCGGTCTGATGTTCTTTGGCTGGTTCAACCTGATCGACGGCCTGCTGCTGACCGGCAAACCGCTCGCCAGCCTCAGCCTGATGCTGCTGTCGGAGGGATTCTGGAGCGCCCTGACCGGTATCCAGAACGCGACGAGCAACGGCACGCTGCGCTCGTTCCTGTCCCTCTGCGCGGCGCTGGGCCAGGTCGGCCTGGTGCTGGCGCTGGGTTTCATGCGCCTGTGGTACCGGGCATGAGCGGGCATGTCGGTCTGCGCGAGGAGGCGCGTGCCGGGCATCTGCTGGCGCTGCGTATCGCCTGGCTGTTTCGCGATGCCCGTCATGCGCAGCTGGTGGGTAGCCGGGTAGACTCGGTGCTCGTTGAACGGGAGTACTTCAGGGATGAAAAAGAGACTGGCCACCGGCCTCGGTTGCTTGCTGCTGGCGAGCCTGGCGCACGCCGATGATTGCCGGCAGCAACTGCCAGCCTGGATCGAGATGGCCCATCCGGGTCATACGGCCGGCCAGGTACTCGAGGATGAGCGCGGGCGCTACCGGGTGGATGCCGAGCAGAGCATCTGCAAGGTGTGGCCGGCGCGTCCTCAACTGACCCTGCTTGCGATGCCGCGGGTGCGCGCCGAACACGATGACTACGGGGAAGCGGACCTGGAACTGCTGGTGTTCGATAGCGCCAGACAGCGTTTCCTGGCGCGCCTGGTCGCGCCCAATCGACTGGATTGGGATGCGGTTTTTATCGAGGACTTGCGGTTCGATACCGCGCCTTATCGCCTGCGCGCAGACGATATTGCATTCGGTGTGCGGATATCGCGGCGCGGCAGCTCGCGGCCCAATCCGTTCTATGAAACCCGGCTCGATCTTTACCAGCTGGACACCGATAGCCTGCGCCCATTGTTGAGCGAGTTACCGGTGAGAACGGCTGGAGGCGAGTGGGATACCAACTGCAGCGGAGCGTTCAGCGAAACCAAGGGCGTGCTGGTCATCACCGAGCAGGTCGGTAATCAGGGTTATCGCAAGCTGTGGCTCAAAAATACGCGCGTCGAACGGCGTACGGCGATGATCGACGGCGAATGCCGGACGGTCGAGGAAAGTACTCATCGTTATCAGCTCCCCATCGAATACGGCGATGAGCGCTATCTGCTGCCAATCGAGCTGGTTTCCGATCCGCTCTGAATGCGCCCAGACCGGATGCGGCCGGGCTATGGGGTGCTGTCCTGTCGGCGGCATTGGCAATGCCGTTTTGCTTCCGGTTTCGGCGCTGCCGGATAAACCGCCGCGATGCAGCTAATACCAATGTCTATCTGTCGGTCGAAGCTGGCCTGCTGCTAGCTTGAAGCTGCATCAGAATAACAATAACCGGAGGCGTCTATGACTTCTGAACAAAGCAATGCCGCGGCCTATTGGAAGGCCAATGTGCGGCTCATCACCTGGAGCCTGGTTGTCTGGGCGCTGGTTTCCTACGGATTCGCCATGGTTCTGCGCCCGATGGTCGCGGGAATCTCGGTTGGCGGCTCCGACCTCGGATTCTGGTTCGCCCAACAAGGCTCCATCCTCTTCTTCATCGGGCTCATTTTTCACTACGCGTGGAGACTGAACAAACTCGATAAAGAATTTGGCGTCGAGGAGTAAGTGGTCATGAGCCAATTCGTTATCAACATGTTGTTCGTGGGGGCGTCATTCGCGCTCTACATCGGCATCGCCATCTGGGCGCGTGCCGGTTCCACCAAGGAGTTCTACGTCGCTGGCGGTGGTGTGCATCCGGTCACCAACGGCATGGCGACAGCCGCTGACTGGATGTCCGCTGCTTCCTTCATTTCCATGGCGGGCCTTATCGCCGCCGGTGGTTATGCCAACTCCACCTTCCTCATGGGCTGGACCGGCGGCTATGTGCTGCTGGCGATGCTGCTGGCGCCCTACCTGCGCAAGTTCGGCAAGTTCACCGTGCCGGACTTCATCGGTGATCGTTTCTACAGTCGTGGCGCCCGCCTGACTGCAGTGATCTGCCTGGTGATCATCTCCGTGACCTACGTGATCGGTCAGATGGCTGGCGCTGGTGTTGCCTTCTCGCGCTTCCTCGAAGTGAGCAACTCCACCGGCATCTGGATCGCTGCGGCGGTGGTCTTCGCCTACGCCGTATTCGGCGGCATGAAGGGCATCACCTACACCCAGGTCGCTCAGTACGTGGTACTGATCGTGGCCTACACCATCCCGGCGATCTTCATCTCCCTGCAGCTGACCGGTAACCCGATTCCGCCGCTGGGGCTGTTCGGTGATCACGTCGAATCCGGCGTGCCGCTGCTGCAGAAACTCGATGAAGTGGTGCGTGACCTGGGCTTCGCTGCGTATACCGCGGATGTCGAGAACAAGCTGAACATGGTGCTGTTCACCATGTCGCTGATGATCGGTACTGCCGGTCTGCCGCACGTGATCATTCGCTTCTTCACCGTGCCGAAAGTGGCTGATGCTCGTTGGTCCGCTGGCTGGACCCTGATCTTCATCGCCCTGCTGTACCTCACCGCTCCGGCCGTTGCCTCGATGGCGCGCCTGAACCTGGTGACCACCATCTATCCGGAAGGCGCTTCGGCCCCTGCCCTGTCCTACGAAGAGCGTCCTGAGTGGGTCAAGAACTGGGAACAGACCGGCCTGATCAAGTGGGAAGACAAGAACGGCGACGGCCGTATCCAGATGTACAACGATGCTGCACCGGCCTTCACCGCGACCGCTCAGGAGCGTGGCTGGAACGGTAACGAACTGACCGTGAACAACGACATCCTGGTACTGGCCAACCCGGAGATCGCCAATCTGCCTGCCTGGGTAGTCGGTCTGATCGCGGCGGGCGCCATTGCGGCGGCACTGTCGACGGCGGCTGGTTTGTTGCTGGCAATTTCTTCGGCGATCAGTCATGACCTGATCAAGACCTTGATCAATCCGAAGATCAGCGAGAAGAACGAGATGATCGCGGCGCGGCTATCTATGGCGGCTGCGATTCTGCTGGCAACCTATCTGGGCTTGAATCCACCAGGGTTCGCCGCGCAGGTGGTGGCGCTGGCCTTCGGTATTGCAGCTGCGACCCTGTTCCCGGTGCTGATGATGGGGATCTTCTCCAAGCGCATGAACGACAAGGGTGCGATCTGCGGTATGGTCGCCGGCCTGGTGATCACCTTGCTGTACATCTTCACCTACCTGGGCTGGTTCTTCATTCCGGAGACCAACATGCTGCCCAACACCCCGGACCAGTGGTTCATGGGTATCTCCCCGGCTTCCTTCGGTACCGTCGGTGCGCTGATCAATTTCGCTGTGGCTTACGCCGTATCGCAGGTCACCGCCGCACCGCCGCAGGAAATCCAGGATCTGGTGGAAAGCGTACGTACCCCCAAAGGTGCTGGTGCCGCGCTGAGCCACTAAGCATAATCCTGGCCTGACGCCATCTGTCGATGGTCCAGGGTCTGACAGACGGGCCTCCACTGGAGGCCCGTCTTTTTTCGGGAACAACCATATGTTGTGGACTTTGCTTGCCATCGTGGTGGCGGGGCTCGGCGCTGCCGGTATCGCTCTGCTGCTGCGTAAACTGACGCGTAACAAACTGCCGAAGTGGATCGTGCCGCTGTTCGGTGGTCTGGGGATGCTGGGTTATCAGGTGTTCTACGAGTATTCCTGGTTCGAGCATCAGCAGGCGCGCCAGCCCAAGGAGTCGGTCGTGGTCGCGACCGAAGCGGGCCACGTGTTCTGGCGCCCGTGGAGCTACTTCGTGCCGATGGTTACCGCCTTCACCGTGCTCGACAGCAAGAGTGTCGTGCGCGATCAGGTGGAAGACGCGCAAGTGGCCGAGTTCATGCTCTATCGCTTCGAGAAGCAGCACATCGATCACGTGTCGCATCAGGCACATCTGCTCAACTGCACGACCGCCGAACTGTTGCCGCTGGATGAGAAGAAGCAGCCTCTGCTGGCGCAGCTCAAGCGCATCGACAAGGAAGATGCGCTTTATCGTCTGACCTGCCAGTAACCAGCAGAACCTAAACGTGCCTTGCCAGCCCTTCGGCAAGGCGCGTGTTCCGCGCTTTTTACGCGTCGATAGACCCAGGTCAATATCCACGCCTGCCACCTGCATAGAATCGCCAGCCCCTGATTTTTCGAGCTTGCGGTCATGCCCCGTTTTCCCGAACTGTTGTCGCCAGCCGGCACCCTGAAGAACATGCGCTACGCCTTCGCCTACGGCGCCGATGCGGTGTATGCCGGGCAGCCGCGTTACAGCCTGCGCGTGCGCAACAACGAGTTCGACCACGCCAACCTGGCGCTCGGCATCAAGGAGGCGCACGCGCAGGGCAAGCAGTTCTACGTGGTGGTCAACATCGCCCCGCACAACGCCAAACTCAGGACCTTCCTCAAGGACCTGGCGCCAGTGATTGAGATGCAACCCGATGCGCTGATCATGTCCGACCCCGGCCTGATCATGCTGGTGCGTCAGCACTACCCGCAGATGCCGATTCACCTGTCGGTGCAGGCCAATGCGGTGAACTGGGCCAGCGTCGAGTTCTGGCGCCAGCAGGGGCTGAGCCGGGTGATCCTCTCACGCGAGCTGTCGCTGGAGGAAATCGAGGAGATCCGCAGCGAGGTGCCGGGCATGGAGCTGGAAGTGTTCGTCCATGGCGCGCTGTGCATGGCCTATTCCGGGCGCTGCCTGCTGTCGGGCTACATCAACCGCCGCGACCCCAACCAGGGCACCTGCACCAATGCCTGCCGCTGGCAGTACCAGGCCACGCCCGCGAGCGAGAACGAACTGGGCGAGATCGTCCGTGTGGTCGAGCCGACGCTGGGCCGGGGCGCACCGACCAGCCAGGCCTTCGTGCTCGAAGAGGCTGGGCGGCCGGGTGAGGAAATGGCCGCCTATGAGGACGAGCACGGCACCTACATCATGAACTCCAAGGATCTGCGTGCGGTGCAGCACGTCGAGCGTCTGGTGCGCATGGGCGTGCATTCACTGAAGATCGAAGGGCGTACCAAGAGCCATTTCTACGTGGCGCGCACCGCGCAGGTCTACCGCCGCGCCATCGACGATGCGCTGGCCGGCAAGCCGTTCGACCCTAGCCTGCTTGGGAGCCTGGAGTCACTGGCGCATCGTGGCTACACCGAGGGCTTCCTGCGCCGCCATGTGCATGACGAATACCAGAACTACGAGCGCGGCAGCTCGGTCTCGGAACGCCAGCAGTTCGTCGGCGAGCTGACCGGTGAGCGCCGTGGCGACCTGGCCGAAGTGCGGGTGAAGAATCGTTTCGCCGTGGGCGACGGACTGGAACTGATGACCCCGCAAGGCAACCTGCGCTTCAGCCTGGAGCACCTGCAGAGTGCTCAGGGGCAGGCGCAGCAGGTAGCGCCGGGCGACGGCCATGTCCTGTACCTGCCGCTACCGGCAGATGTGCAACTGGAATACGGGCTGCTGATGCGGGATCTGTAGGTTTTCGCAGGGTGGTTGAGGCGATGCGCAGCCGCGGCAACCACAAAACCGTAGGAGGGGCTTTAGCCGCGATAAACGCTCGCCGCTGAAGCGCCTCCCACCTGAACAGTTTGTGCGGTTGGAGGAAGCGCCAGCCACGGATACACAGCTTGCCTCGACCACGAACCCGTAGGAGCGGCTTTAGCCGCGATGTCTGCCGCGCCGCTGCGCATCTGTAGGAGCGCGCTGCCAGGCGATTGGCAGCGTGCGGCTACATGGCGTGCTGGCGCCGGCGCCGGCTGGCCAGCTGGCGCTCCAGCTCGCAGAGGCTGTCGATGCCCTGACGGCGCGCCTTGCTGAACAGCATCAGCGCCAGTTCGGCGGTGACCAGCGCATCGGCGCTGGCGTTGTGCCGCTGGTGTACCTGCAGGCCGAACTCGGCGACCCATTCATCGAGCCCGCCCTGGCGAACACGCGCGTGCGGGCAGAGCAGCGGGGCGATTTCGGCGACATCGAAGAAACTGTGCTGCAGACGATAGCCCAGGTGCTGCTTCAGCGCGCGGGCCAGCATGCGCTGGTCGAAACCGGCATGGAATGCCAGCAGCGGGCTGCTGCCGACGAACTCCATGAAGTCCAGCAACGCCTCGGCGGGGTCGACACCACGCGCCACTTCGCTGGGGGCGATGCCATGGATCAGGGTGCTGGCGCTGGCCTGATGGTCGCGCTGGTGCAGGGTGCACTCGAACTGCTCGGCGAAATCGATGGCGCCGTGGTCGATCACCACCGCGCCGATGGCCAGCACCTGATCACGGCGCATGTTCAAACCGGTGGTTTCCAGATCGAGTACGACGAAACGCTGTTCATGCAGGGGGCGTTCGTCGAACGCGGCCGGTGCGCTCAGGGCCTGGCGGCGCTGCAACTGCTGCTGGGTCAGGGCCGGGCCGCGGCCGGTGAACCAAGTGAACTTGCTCATAGCTGGTACCTCATGGCCAGGCTGCTCTGCAGACGCTGTGCCTGGCGGAACGACTCGCGCAGAATGCGTCGGTCCAGGTGATTGAGGTGGTCGGGATCGACCCGATTGGAGTAGGGCTGCTCGTTGCGCGCCTGCAACTGATGCTGCTGCATGCGCGTCTGCTGAATGAAATGGTAGGCCTCCTCGTAGGCCGCGCCGTCCAGCGTATCGATCACGCCCTTGGCGATCAGCGCGCGCAGACGCTCCAAGGTGCCGACCGCACCGATGCCATTGGCCAGCGCCAGCAGGCGGGCGCCGTCGACGAAGGGCGTCAGGCCCTGCACCTTGAGGTCGAGGGTGTCCTTGTCGGCGCCGGAGCGTGCCACCACGAAATCACGGAAGCGTCCGACCGGCGGGCGCTGGCGCAGGGCGTTCTCGGCCATCATCTTCTGGAACAGGCTGTTGTTGGCGACGCGTCCGAGCAGTTCGCTGCGCAGTTGCTCGCAGCCTTCGTTCGGGCCCCAGATGGTGCGCAGATCGAAGTAGATCGACGAACTCAGCAGATTTTCCGGCGTGGCTTCGAGGACGAACCCGGCGAAGCGTCGCGACCATTCCTGGCGTGACAGGCACAGCTCGGGGTTGCCGGCCATGATGTTGCCCTTGCACAGGGTGAAGCCGCACTGCGCCAGGCGCTGGTTGATCTCGCGCGCGATCGGCAGCAGGCGCTCGCGAATCGCGGCGGCCTCGCTGGCATTCTCGGCTTCGAAGAGGATGCCGTTGTCCTGGTCGGTGTGCAGGGTCTGTTCGCGGCGGCCTTCGCTGCCGAAGCACAGCCAGGTGAAGGGGATGCCCGGATCGCCCATTTCCTCGAGGGTCAGCTCGATCACCCGGCACACGGTGTGGTCGTTGAGCAGGGTGACGATATGGGTGATCTGCGTCGAGCTGGCGCCGTGGGCGAGCATGCGGTCGACCAGCAGGCGGATGTCGCTGCGCAGCCCGGCCAGGGTCTCGACCTTGCCGGCATGGCGAATGGTGCGCGCCAGGTGTACCAGGTCGACGCGCTGCAGGCTGAACAGATCGCGCTCGGAAATCACCCCGCAGAGTTTCTCGTGCTCCACCAGGCAGACGTGAGCGATGTGCCGCTCGGTCATGGCGATGGCGGCATCGAAGGCGCTGGCATCCGGTGCCAGATGGAAGGGGTTGGGCGTCATCAGCTGGTCGATCGGCTGGGCCAGATCCACCCCGTCGGCGACCACCCGACGCAGGTCGCGCAGGGTGAAGATGCCCACCGGCTTGTCGGCCGCATCGAGCACCACGATGCTGCCCACGTGCTGGTCGTGCATCAGCCGCACCGCGTCGCGTAGCGGCGTGTCGGGCGCGCAGCCAATGGGTTGGCGCATGGCCAGTTCACCCAGGCGGGTATCCAGCGAATACTGCGCGCCGAGGGTTTCCACCGCGCGCAGTTGCACCTGCTGGTTGACCTGGTCGAGCAGGCTGCTGACGCCGCGCAGGGCGAAGTCGCGCAACGGGTTGGAGACGGCGAACAGCTTGATGAAGGCGTGCTTGGCCAGCAGCAGGCAGAAGGTGTCTTCGGCGGCCAGGTGTTCGGTGCGCGTGGCGCGTTCGCCGATCAGCGCCGCCAGGGGGAAACACTCGCCAGCGGTGATCTCGAAGGTGGTCTCGGTGCCGCGTCTCGCGCTGTGCGGGCGCTCGCCGTGCACGCGGCCCTGCTTGACGATGTAGAAGTGCTCGACCGGACCATCGCTGGGCTTGATGATCGAGTCGCCCTCGGCATAGAAGCGCAGCTGGCAGTGCTCGACCAGAAACGCCAGATGAGCGGTGTCCATCTGGTTGAAAGGCGGGAACTTCTGCAGGAACTCCATGGTGCCGTGGATGTTCTGAAGCACTGCAGTTTTGCCCGCATCGGCCATCGCGTCGGCCTTGCTCATGGGCTTGCGCCTCGCAGTTTCGGGATGCTGCCAGTGTGGCCCCGACCCAGGGGCGTTGCCCATTGCACCTAAGTAGGGTGTGGGCGAGGGTGTTGCCCCCGGCTCAGGCTTGTACAGGGCGCGTCCGGCGTCAGGAGTATTCGCCACTACCCGACATGAAAAACCGCCCCGTAGGGCGGTTTTTCATGCATGCAGCATCAGCATCACAGACCGTTCTTGGCCTTGAACTCGCGGCGACGACGGTGCAGCACCGGCTCGGTGTAGCCGTTGGGCTGCTTGGTGCCTTCGAGTACCAGCTCCAGCGCGGCCTGGAACGCGACGTTGTTGTCGAAGTCCGGAGCCATCGGGCGGTACAGCGGGTCGCCTGCGTTCTGGCGATCCACCACCGGCGCCATGCGCTTGAGGCTCTCGACCACCTGAGCTTCGCTGACGATGCCGTGGCGCAGCCAGTTGGCCAGCAGCTGGCTGGAGATGCGCAGGGTAGCGCGGTCTTCCATCAGGCCGACATCGTTGATGTCCGGCACCTTGGAGCAGCCGACGCCCTGGTCGATCCAGCGCACCACGTAGCCGAGGATGCCTTGCGAGTTGTTGTCCAGCTCGTTGCGGATTTCTTCTGCCGACCAGTTGGTGTCCTTGGCCAGCGGGATGGTCAGGATGTCGTCCACGGAAGCCGGGGTGCGCTTGGCCAGCTCGGCCTGACGGGCGAACACGTCGACCTTGTGGTAGTGCAGCGCATGCAGGGTAGCGGCGGTCGGCGACGGTACCCAGGCGGTATTGGCGCCGGACAGCGGGTGGGCGATCTTCTGCTCGAGCATGGCGGCCATCAGATCCGGCATGGCCCACATGCCCTTGCCGATCTGAGCGCGGCCCTGCAGGCCGGTGGCCAGGCCGACGTCGACGTTGTTGTTCTCGTAGGCGCCGATCCAGGTCTCGCTCTTCATGGCGGCCTTGCGCACCACGGGGCCGGCTTCCATGGAGGTGTGGATCTCGTCACCGGTACGGTCAAGGAAGCCGGTGTTGATGAATACCACGCGCTCGCTGGCGGCCTTGATGCAGGCCTTCAGGTTGACGGTGGTGCGGCGCTCTTCGTCCATGATGCCGACTTTCAGGGTGTTGCGGGCCAGGCCCAGGACATCCTCGACGCGAGCGAAGATTTCGCTGGTGAAGGCGACCTCTTCCGGGCCGTGCATCTTCGGTTTGACGATGTACACGCTGCCGGTACGGGTGTTCTTGCGCGTGGTGTTGCCGATCAGGTTGTGCACCGCGATCAGGCTGGTGAACAGCGCGTCCATGATGCCTTCCGGCAGTTCATTGCCCTGCTCGTCGAGGATCGCCGGGTTGGTCATCAGGTGGCCGACGTTGCGCACGAACAGCAGCGAGCGGCCATGCAGGGTCAGCTCCGAACCGTCCGGTTTGGTGTAGACGCGGTCCGGGTTCATGGTGCGGGTGAAGGTGGTGCCACCTTTGGTGACTTCTTCGGCCAGATCGCCCTTCATCAGGCCCAGCCAGTTCTTGTAGACCACCACCTTGTCGTCGGCATCGACGGCAGCGACGGAGTCTTCGCAGTCCATGATGGTGGTCAGCGCAGCTTCCATCAGCACGTCTTTCACGCCTGCGGCGTCGGTGCTGCCGATGGGGCTGGAGGCATCGATCTGGATCTCGAAGTGCAGGCCGTTGTGCTTGAGCAGTACGGCGACCGGCGCACTGGCCTCGCCCTGGAAACCAACCAGCTGCGCGTCGTCGCGCAGGCCGCTGTTGCTGCCGCCCTTGAGAGCGACGACCAGCTTGCCGTCGACGATGGCATAACCGGTGGAGTCTGCGTGGGAGCCGGCAGCCAGCGGTGCGGCCTCGTCGAGGAAAGCGCGGGCGAAGGCAATGACCTTGTCACCGCGCACCTTGTTGTAGCCCTTGCCCTTCTCGGCGCCGCCTTCTTCGCTGATCACGTCGGTGCCGTACAGCGCATCGTACAGCGAGCCCCAGCGGGCGTTGGACGCGTTCAGGGCGAAGCGTGCGTTCATCACCGGCACGACCAGCTGCGGGCCGGCCAGGCGGGCGACTTCTTCGTCGACGTTGGCAGTAGTGGCCTGGAAGTCTTCCGGCTCCGGCAGCAGATAGCGGATTTCCTGGAGGAAGGCCTTGTAGGCTGCCGCGTCATGAGCCTGACCCTTGCGCGCCTGGTGCCAGGCATCGATCTGCGCCTGCAGTTCGTCACGCTTGGCCAGCAGGGCACGGTTCTTCGGCGCCAGGTCCTTGATGACCGCAGCGGCACCGGCCCAGAACTTGTCGGCAGCGATGCCGGTACCGGGGATGGCTTCGTTGTTCACGAAGTCGTACAGGGCTTTGGCGACCTGCAGGCCACCGACTTGAACGCGTTCAGTCATCACTTGCCTCACTCTCTGAGCTTTACTCAATAGCCGCGTCGGGCTTCTCTGAAAACGACCTGCGTGATTAACGCCTGCGCTTTCAGAGAGGCTCGCCGGAGACGGGCTGGCCGTCTTGTAGTCCGTGGCGCGGCATACTACATCAAGATTCCGGGGAAATGCAGTGGGTGCGCGTCAGACTGCGACCAAAAGACTAAACCCGGTCACGCTGAATACGCTATGCGTACAAAAAACTGCGCTATTGTTCCATAAAATATGTAAAAACGTACACGATTAATTGCCCGCGCTACTGACAACGGCGGCAATATGGCCTACGCGCGACCTTGCCTATACTGGCTGAACCTCTACTGGAGCCTGCCATGAAGGTTGCCGCCGCCGTCTCCGCTGATCTTGCCGACCTCACCCGTCTGTTCGCCGGCTATCTGCGCTTCTATCAGGTGCCGCGGTCTGACGCGGATGTCGCCGCCTTCCTCGGTGCACGCCTGCAGCGCGGTGATTCGCAGTTGTTCATCGCCCGTGACGGGCGCGGCAGGGCGCAGGGTTTCGTGCAGCTGTATCCCTTCCTGTCCTCGCTGGCGCTGGAACCGGCCTGGTTGCTCAGCGATCTGTATGTCGATGAAGACGCGCGTCGTTGCGGCGTGGGCGAGGCGCTGATGAATGCCGCCCGCGCCCATGCCGAGGCCAGCGGCGCCTGCGGGCTGCAGCTGGAGACGGCGAAGAGCAATCTGGCCGGCCAGCGTCTGTATGAGCGACTGGGTTATGTGCGTGATGAGCGCTTCTTCACCTACTGGCTGTCGCTGCGCGGCTGACTTTTCCAACCTGTGAACGAGTGAGGTGGTAGATGGATCATCTGATACTGACGGTGATTGCCGAGGACCAACCGGGCCTGGTCGAGCGTCTTGCCGCTTGCGTGGCGAAACATGGCGGCAACTGGCTGGAGAGCCGCATGGCGCGCATGGCCGGGCAGTTCGCCGGGATCGTCCGGGTGGACGTGCCGGCCGAGGCCCACGGCGGGCTGATCAGGGAGCTCGAAGCGCTCGGCGCGCAGGGTATCCGCGTGCAGCTGGCGGCCAGCGGCAGCGAACCGGGCGGGCGTTTCGCCGCGATTCGCCTGGAGCTGGTGGGCAATGACCGGCCCGGCATCGTACGCGACATCACCCGCGTGCTGGCAGAGCAGGGCGTGAACCTGGAGAGCCTGCTCACTGAAGTGGCGCCAGCGCCGATGAGTGGCGAGTTGCTGTTCACCGCCGAAGCGCTGCTGGCCGTGCCGGAGACGCTGCCCCTGGAAAAGTTGCAGACGCGCCTGGAAACCCTGGCCGACGATCTCATGGTGGAGCTGAATCTGCGCACCGAAGAGTGATATCCACGGCTGGCGTGGATCAGGCTGTGGATAAACTGGGGAGCCCCGACGCACCGCATAGTGTTTCGGGGCTTTTCATTGGCTGGCTAAAAAATCAGCAGGATCAACGGCTTGTGCACAAATGCCGGGGATGGATCTGTGGATAAGGCGGGGGTGAAACGGGCCGGGCCAGATACGGCGAGGCCTGGCGGCAACTGGCTGTTTTCTGCGCAGCTGCCGGATGATCGGCGTCCGGTAGGAGCACGGGCAGCAGGGTGCGCCGTGCATGATTCTCAAGCCTCCGAGCGCTTGCGCAGGTTCAGCCAGATATCCAGGCTGTATACAAAAAGTCCCGCCCAGATGCAGGCGAAGGCCAGCAGCGTGCTTGGCGAGAAATGCTCATCGAACAGCAGAATGGCCTGCAGCAGCACCAGCGTTGGGGCCAGGTACTGCAGGAAACCCAGGGTGGTGTAGGGCAGATGCCGCGCTGCGGCGTTGAAACAGACCAGCGGCACCAGCGTGATCGGGCCGGCAGCAGCCAGCCAGAACGCCTGGCTGCTGGTCCAGAAGCTCGCCTGGCTGCTCATCGCCGCAGGATGCAGCGCCAGCCAGGCCAGCGCCACCGGCAGCAGCAGCCAGGTCTCCACCACCAGGCCGGGCAAGGCCGCCACCGGAGCCTGCTTGCGGATCAGCCCGTAGAAACCGAAGGTCAGCGCCAGCACCAGCGATACCCACGGCAGGCTGCCGACCTGCCACAGCTGCTGCAGCACACCCAGCGCAGCCAGGCCGACCGCCAGCCATTGCAGGCGGCGCAGACGCTCGCCGAGGATCAGCAGGCCAAGCAATACGTTGATCAGCGGGTTGATGTAGTAGCCCAGGCTGGCTTCGATCATGCGTTCGTTGTTGACCGCCCACACGTACACCAGCCAGTTGGTCGCGATCAGCAGGCCGCAGCCGGCCAGCACGGCCAGGCGCTTGGGGTTGTCGCGCAGCTCGCGCCACCAGCCCGGGTGCTTCCAGACAAGCAGCAGCAAACCACCGAACAATGCCGACCACAGCACGCGGTGGACGATGATTTCCATCGCCGGCACGCTCTGCAGGGCTTTGAAGTAGAGCGGGAACAGTCCCCAGATGATATAGGCGGTAAGACCCAGAACGTACCCGCGTTGCGGGTTGGCGGTGGCCATCGAAAATCCTTGGTTAGGCAGCTAACGGTTGCCACGAAATTCTAGCTTTGCGGCCACCGGCTTGTCTGTTCGTTAAGCCTTTTTGCAGGCTGAGGCGGCGGCAAAGTCGTAAGGCAAAGTTTACACGGCGCGCGCAACTGTACTGGTGCGCGCGCGTTGCACGTTGCTCTGGATGTCAGAACAGCCGTAGCGGCTCTTCATCCAGGGCCGCCAACTGTTCACGCAGTGCGAGAATCTGGTCGCCCCAATAGCGTTCACCCGCGAACCAGGGAAAGGCCAGCGGAAAGGCCGGGTCGTCCCAGCGCCTGGCGATCCAGGCGCTGTGGTGCATCAGGCGCAGGGCGCGCAATCCCTCGATCAGCGGCAGCTCGCGGGCGGCGAAGTCGTGGAATTCCTGATAGCCATCGACCAGTTCGGCGAGCTGGCCCAGGCGCTCATGGCGCTCGCCGGCCAGCATCATCCACAGGTCCTGTATGGCCGGGCCCATGCGGCAGTCGTCGAGGTCGACCATATGAAAGGCGTCGTCACGGCACAGCAGGTTGCCGGGGTGACAGTCGCCATGCAGACGAATCGGCTGATAGCGCACGCGGGCGAACAGGTCGTCGAGGCGAGCGAGCAGATCGCGCGCTACCGACTCGTAGGCCGGCAGCAGGCTGCGTGGCACGAAACCGCCATCGAGCAGCGAGGCCAGGGCGGCGTGGCCGAAGTTGTCCACAGCCAGGGTCTCGCGATGGACGAAGGGGCGGCTGGCACCAACCGCATGCATGCGCCCGAGCAACTGGCCGAGGCGGTACAGTTGGTCGAGGTTGCCCGGCTCCGGCGCACGCCCGCCACGGCGCGGGAACAGGGCGAAACGGAAACCGCCGTGTTCGAACAGCGTCTCGCCATCGTGGGCCAGTGGCGCGACCACCGGAACCTCGTGCTCGGCCAGTTCGAGGCTGAAGCCATGCTCCTCGCAGATCGCTTCATCGCTCCAGCGGTCCGGGCGATAGAACTTGGCGATCAGCGGTGTTTCGCCCTCGATGCCCACCTGATAGACGCGGTTCTCGTAGCTGTTGAGTGCCAGTACCCGGGCATCGCTGAGATAGCCAAGGCTCTCCACGGCATCGAGTACCAGATCCGGGGTGAGAGTGGAAAAGGGATGGCTCATGAGCAGCTCCGCGACAATGGGCACACAGTGTAGCGGGTTACGCGGTTACAGCTGGGTGCCGAGCAGTACCTGACTGGCAGCGAACTGTGCGCGCACCGGATCACCCACGGTGACATTCAGCATCGCCAGCTGCTCGGGCTCGACCGAAGCGCACAGCGTCTGGCCGTTGGCCAGGCTTACGCGTACTTCGCTCGGGCCGCCGTTGCCCGGCAGAATTTGTTCGATATCGCCTTCCAGTGCATTGCGCCCGGGGTCTGCCGGCTGGTCCAGCGCCTGCAGCTCCAGCCAGCCGGCCTTGATCAGGGCGACCACGCTGCAGCCTTCGCTCAGTTGCAGGTTTTCCGTGCTGTCATGGGTGATCAGCGCCTGCAGGCGGCTGCCGCCGGGCAGTTCAACGTCGATCAGGTCGTTGTGCCCGCGTCCGTTAATCGCGCGCACGCGGCCGGTCAGCTGGTTACGCGCGCTGGTGCGCAGCATCAGGCGGCCGAGCAACTCCAGATCGGCATCGTCACCGGCGGCCTGCAGCAGTTGTACCTGCAGTGTCTGCAGACGGCGCTGCAGGGCCAACAGGCGCTCACCCGCAGGCGTCAGGCGCGCGCCGCCACCGCCCTTGCCGCCGACGCTGCGGCTGACCAGAGGCTGTTCGGACAGGTTGTTGAGCTCGTCGATGGCATCCCAGGCGGCCTTGTAGCTAAGCCCTGCTGCCTTGGCGGCGCGGGTGATGGAGCCCTGTTCGGCGATCTGTTCGAGCAGCGCCAGACGCTTCGGGCGGCGGCTGAGCAATTGGGCGAGGGGGTCGAGTGGCGACATGGTTCGGGTGGCCAGAAAGGATGCCGGGCAAGGTGCGTGACTGCGTCGGGCACGTCAAGTCAGCCATCGCCCGGGCGCGGTGTGCGTGCCAGGCAGTAGACGTCGACGCGCTGGGCGCCGGCGCGACGCAGCAGGTGGGCGAGCATCCCTGCGGTGGCGCCGGTGGTGAGCACGTCATCGACCAGCGCCAGATGAGCGCCGGCAACTCCGGCTTGCAGTTCCAGGCTGAAGGCCTGGCGCAGATTGCGCTTGCGCGTGGCGGCATCCAGGCCCTGCTGGGCAGGCGTATCGACACGCCGCCGCAGCCAGTCATTGTGCACCGGCAGTTGCACGATGGCGCCAAGCCAGTCGGCGAGCATCTGCGCCTGATTGAAGCCGCGTTGTCGTTGCCGCCTGCGTGCCAGCGGCACCGGCAGCATTGCCTGCGGCCGCGGCAGGCCTTCGTCATAGGCGTGAAGCAGATGCTCGGCCAGCAGTTCGGCAAGCAGGCGGCCATAGGGCCATTGCCCCTGGTGCTTGAAACGGGTGATCAGGTTGTCGACCGGGAAGGCATAGCGCCAGGGCGCTTCCACGCGGCTGAAACTCGGCGGCTTGTTCTGGCAGGCGCCGCAGATCATGCCCTGAGCCGGCAGCGGCACTGCGCAGAGCCGGCAGTGCGCCCCGAGCCAGGGCAGCTCGGCTTCGCAGGCGGTGCAGATGCTGTGTGTGGGGTGATCCGTGACTTCGTCGCAGAGCTGGCATTGGCGGCGTGGCTGCAGCCAGGGAAGGCGTTGCAGAAGACGGAGGTCGAACGTCGGCATGGCGGCTCGTCCGTGAGCAGTGGTGCCGGAAGTCTAGTCGGCGTCAGCGAATCAGCCAGCCCATGACCACCAGACCGAGAAACAGCCAGATCACGCCGCCGATGATCGAACCACGCAGCAGCGAGCGCACGCCACTGAAGAGAAGCAGCAGGCCGATGATCAGCAGGATGACGCTGAAGATCGATACGTCCATGCCGATCGCCCTGGCCAGGCCATGCAGGAAGTCGTCGATGGCATCGGCCATGGCGCCCAGCACGCCCGACAGCATGTCGACGATAAAACGGATGGCGCGACCCAGCGCTTCGCCGAGCCCTTCGAAAAAACCTTCAGCCTGCATGCAGAACATCCTGTGTGAGGGGTAAGCATTGGGCCCTGTGCCATGACATAAGTTCTATCTGGTCATTAAGTGATCAAATGTAAACCTGTGTGTTTCTTGAGGTTGACAGCATCCAATCGCCACTTATGATGGCCAGAGCCTGAATGCCCCCTATGGGCCTCCCGACAACAGATGCCACCAAGCATCGAAGGACTTCTCAGATGAGCGCAACCGCCCAAACCAACACCCGCCACGACTGGAGCCTCGCCGAGGTCCGCGCGCTGTTCGAGCAGCCTTTCAACGACCTGCTGTTCCAGGCGCAGAGCGTTCATCGTCAGCACTTCGATCCCAACCGCGTGCAGGTTTCGACCCTGTTGTCGATCAAGACCGGCGCCTGTCCGGAAGACTGCAAGTACTGTCCGCAGTCCGGTCACTACAACACCGGTCTGGACAAGGAAAAGCTGATGGAGGTGCAGAAGGTGCTGGAGGCCGCTGCCGAGGCCAAGGCCATCGGCTCCACGCGCTTCTGCATGGGCGCGGCGTGGAAGCATCCGTCGGCCAGGGACATGCCCTACGTGCTGGAAATGGTCAAAGGCGTGAAGAAGCTCGGTCTGGAAACCTGCATGACCCTCGGCCGTCTGGACCAGGAGCAGACCCGTGCCCTGGCCGAAGCGGGGCTGGACTACTACAACCACAACCTCGATACCTCGCCGGAGTTCTACGGCAACATCATCACCACCCGCACCTACGCCGAGCGCCTGCAGACCCTGGCCTATGTGCGCGAGGCGGGGATGAAGATCTGTTCCGGCGGCATCCTCGGCATGGGCGAGTCGGTGGATGACCGTGCCGGCTTGCTGATTCAACTGGCCAACCTGCCGGAGCACCCGGAGAGCGTGCCGATCAACATGCTGGTCAAGGTCAAGGGCACACCGCTGGCCGAGGAGAAGGACGTCGATCCGTTCGACTTCATCCGCACCCTGGCCGTGGCGCGCATCATGATGCCGAAATCCCACGTGCGCCTGTCCGCCGGGCGCGAGCAGATGAACGAACAGATGCAGGCCCTGGCCTTCATGGCTGGCGCCAATTCGATCTTCTACGGCGAGAAGCTGCTGACCACCGCCAACCCGCAGGCGGACAAGGACATGGCCCTGTTCAAACGCCTCGGCATCAAGCCCGAAGAGCGCGAGGAACATGCCGACGAGGTGCACCAGGCAGCCATCGAACAGGCCCTGATCGAGCAGCGCGATTCCCAGCTGTTCTACAACGCCGCCTCGGCCTGATATCTCAACGCAGGCGCGGAGGGCTCGCCCGCGAGTTCGCGCCTTCAGGTACTGCAATGTCCTTCGATCTCGCTGCTCGGCTGGCCGAGCGCCAGGCTGCCGATCTGTTCCGCCAACGCCCGTTGTTGCAGACCCCGCAGGGGCCACGGGTGCAGGCGGACGGTCAGCAGTTGCTGGCCTTCTGTTCCAATGACTACCTGGGCCTGGCCAATCACCCGGAGGTGATTGGCGCGCTGCAGCAGGGCGCTGAAAAATGGGGCGTCGGTGGCGGCGCTTCGCATCTGGTGATCGGTCACAGCACCCCGCACCACGAGCTGGAAGCGGCACTCGCCGAGTTCACCGGGCGACCCCGCGCACTGCTGTTCTCCACCGGTTACATGGCCAATCTGGCGGTGGTTACCGCGCTGCTCGGGCAGGGCGACAGTGTGCTGGAGGATCGTCTCAACCATGCCTCGCTGCTCGATGCCGGCCTGCTTTCCGGGGCGCGTTTTTCGCGTTACCTGCACAACGATGCGGTTAGCCTGGTCAGCCGTTTGCACAAGGCCAGCGGCAATTGCCTGGTGGTCACCGACGGCGTGTTCAGCATGGACGGTGATCTCGCCGACCTGCCGGCGCTGTGCGCCGAGGCGCGTGCGGCGCAGGCCTGGGTGATGGTCGACGATGCCCATGGTTTCGGCCCGCTGGGCGCGAGCGGTGGCGGTATTGTCGAACACTTCGGGCTGGGCCAGGATGAAGTGCAGGTGCTGGTCGGCACCCTGGGCAAGGCCTTTGGCACCGCCGGCGCCTTCGTTGCCGGCAGCGAGGAACTGATCGAGACGCTGATCCAGTTCGCGCGTCCCTATATCTACACCACCAGTCAGCCGCCAGCGGTAGCCTGCGCCACGCTGAAGAGTCTGCAACTGCTGCGCAGCGAGCACTGGCGCCGCGAGCACCTGAACCGCCTGATCGCGCGGTTTCGTCAGGGCGCAGCCGAGATCGGCCTGAGCCTGATGGACAGTCCCACCCCGATCCAGCCGATTCTCGTTGGCGACAGCGCGCGTGCGCTCAAACTGTCCGCACTGCTCAAGGCGCGTGGTCTGCTGGTCGGCGCCATCCGCCCGCCGACTGTCCCGGCTGGCAGTGCCCGTCTGCGCGTAACGCTGTCCGCCGCGCACAGCGATGGGCAGCTCGAACAGTTGCTGGACGCGCTGGCCGAGTGCTGGCCGCAGGTGCAAGCCGATGCGTGAAACGCTGATCCTCCTGCCGGGCTGGGGCTTTGACGGCGCCGCGCTGCAGCCATTGGCCGATGCCCTGGGTGGCGATGTTCAGGTGCAGGTATCCGCTCTGCCGCGGCTGAGCAGCTCGGCCGCTGCCGACTGGCTCGACGAACTGGATGCGCGTTTGCCGCATGACTGCTGGCTGGCCGGCTGGTCGCTTGGCGGCATGCTCGCCAGTGCCCTGGCTGCACGTCGTGGCGAGCGCTGCCGCGGCCTGATCACCCTGGCCAGCAATGCCTGTTTCGTCGCCAGTGAGGTCTGGCTGAGCGCGATGCCGGCAGAGACTTACGCTGCCTTCTATAAGGGTTGCGAGGAAAATGGCGCAGCGACCCTCAGGCGTTTCGCCATGCTCTGCGCTCAAGGCAGCGCCGATGCACGCGGCCTGTCACGGCAACTGCAGGGCAAGCTGATGCCCGCTGAGGAACCCTCCCTGCTGGCCGGGCTGCGCCTGCTGGCGAGCCTGGACAATCGCGCCGTGCTGGCTGATTTCGCCGGGCCGCAGTTGCACCTGCTGGCCGAGCAGGATGCTCTGGTGCCGGCAGCGGTTGTCGCTGATCTGCTGGCGCTGTTGCCTGCCGGCGAGGTGGATGTGCTGGAAGAGTGTGGCCACGCCTTCGTGTTCGACCAGGCGGATTCGCTGGCGGCGCTGATGCTCGATTTCATCCGCGAGGCCCGTGATGTCTGAGTCCTGCGTGCGCCTTCATGAACCCTCCGGTGCAAATGTCACTCCCCCCGCCTTGCCGGATAAGCGGCAGGTCGCTGCATCCTTTTCCCGCGCGGCAGAAAGCTACGACTCGGTGGCCGAGTTGCAGCGGACGGTCGGCGCGCAGCTGTTGGCGCGGCTGTCTGCCTCGTTGCAGCCCCGTCGCTGGCTGGACCTGGGCTGCGGCACGGGGCATTTCACCCGTGCCCTGGCCGGACGCTATGAGCGTGGCGAAGGCATTGCCATGGATATCGCCGAAGGCATGCTGCGTCACGCCGGCCCGCTGGGCGGCGCCGCGCATTTCGTCGCAGGCGATGCCGAAGCGTTGCCGTTGCAGGACGCCAGCATCGATCTGCTGTTCTCCAGCCTGGCGCTGCAGTGGTGCGCCGATTTCCCGCAGGTGCTGAGCGAGGCGCGGCGTGTGTTGCGTTCTGGTGGTGTGCTGGCGTTTTCCAGCTTGTGCGCGGGGACCTTGCAGGAGCTGCGTGACAGCTGGCTGGCAGTCGACGGCTTCGTTCACGTCAATCGTTTTCGCCGTTTCGAGGATTACCAGCAGCTGTGCGCGGCCAGCGGTTTGCAGTTGCTGACCTTGCAGCGTCAGGCCGAAGTGCTGCATTTCCCGGACCTGCGCAGCCTGACCGGCTCGCTCAGGGATCTTGGCGCACATAACCTCAATCCGGGGCGCCCGGGCGGGTTGACCGGGCGCTCGCGCATTCGCGCGCTGATCCAGGCCTATGAGCGCTTTCGTCAGCCACAGGGCCTGCCGGCGACCTATCAGGTCGTGTACGGCGTGCTGCAGAAAGCGCACTAGCCTCCACCCGGAACATCGATTCAGGAGTTTTCATGGCCCTCGCCTATTTCGTTACCGGCACCGATACGGAAGTCGGCAAGACCACCGTCGCTGCCAGCCTGCTGCATGCCGCGCGCCTGCGGGGCCTGAGCACGGCAGCGGCCAAACCGGTGGCGTCCGGTTGCGTGAAGACGGAGCAGGGGCTGCGTAATGACGATGCGCTGGCCTTGCTGGCGCAGTGTTCGTTGCCGCTGCGTTATGAAGAGGTCAATCCGCAGGCTTTCGAGCCGGCCATCGCGCCGCATCTGGCGGCCCGCGAAGCGGGCGTCGTGCTGGATGTCACCAGCCTGTATCAGCCTGTGCGGGAGGTGCTGGACAGGGGCGCCGATTTTTCTCTGGTAGAGGGGGCAGGCGGCTGGCGCGTGCCGCTTTCCGGCACGCAGACCCTCTCGGACCTGGCCATCGCGCTGGGTTTGCCGGTGATTCTGGTGGTCGGTGTACGCCTGGGCTGCATCAACCACGCCGTGCTGACTGCCGAGGCCATCGCCCGTGACGACCTGCAGTTGGCGGGCTGGGTGGCCAACATCGTCGAGCCGCAGACCTCGCGTCTGGAAGACAACCTGGCGACCCTTGCCGAGCGCCTGCCCGCACCGTGCCTGGGTCATGTGCCGAGGCTGGAGAGTGCCCGGGCCGATGCCGTTTCGGCTTGTCTCGACCTGGGCCGATTGCCTGGCTGGTAATAAACAGCAACCTGGCCATAGCCTTTTGCCTGTACATTTTTTAGCCGGTTTCTGCTTCAATGCGGGCTATCGAGCTACATCCCCAGAGGCTGCCAATGGACATTTCCACCAACGCATTCAGTTCGGCTCTGAGCGGCATTCAGGCCGGGCAGCGCCGCGTCGAACAGGCAGCCAGCGATATCGCCGGCAACACCGTAAATCCACTGCCGCAGCCCGCTCAGACCTCGTCGCAGAATCAGGTCAACCCGAGTTCGCAAGTGTCCGAGCGCAATCGGCCCGACGTGGCCGAAAGTCTCGTGGCATTGCGCATTGGTGAAAATGAAGTGCGTGCCAACGCGCGCGTCGTCGACACGGCAGACGAGGTGCTGGGCACGTTGATCGATACCCGTGCATAGGTAGTTTCATCACGGCTAGCCGGTAGCGGGGCAGGAGGCGCTCATGCAGATTGGCAACAGCCTGCCGGCTTTCACCCCAGCGTCCTCCGCCAGTCCGGCCAGGTCGCAGCCATCCGATGCGTCTGCCGACATCACCCGTGCCGATCAGGCGCCAGGCAGCGCTGTACGGGAGCAGCAAGCCAACTCCGCCGCCCCCGAACCGAAGGAGGCGGATCGCGACGCCAGTTCCACCACCCGAGCAGGTGAAGCCGAGCTCAGTCCCCAGGCGCAACGCCAGCAGCAACTGGAAATCGCCAACCTCGTGCAGCGCGACCGTGAGGTTCGCACGCATGAACAGGCGCACGCCGCCGTTGGCGGACAGTACGCCGGTTCGCCCACCTACAGTTTCAGGCGTGGCCCCGATGGCCAGCGCTACGCCGTGTCCGGCGAGGTCAGCATCGACACCGCCCCCGTCCCCAACGATCCCGAAGCAACGCTGCGCAAGATGGACGTTGTGTTGCGTGCCGCGCTCGCGCCAATCGAGCCCTCGCCGCAGGATCGTCGCGTAGCGGCGCAGGCCCAGGCGCAAGCAGCGCAGGCGCGTGTGGAGTTGGCCCAATTGCGTCGGGAGGAGGCCGACAAGGCCGTCGAGGAGCACAAGGCACGTGACGACGCCCGCTCAGCCGATGAAACGGCGCCAGAGCAGGCGCGGCAGACACCGTCGCCTGCGCCTGATCTCGATCTGTATCGGCGCCTGGGCGAACTGTCAGCGTCGGGGGCCAGCATCGATCTGGTCGCGTAGCGGCCGATTGGCAGCGCTTGACAAGGGGTTGGCGTAAACGTATGTTTCAAACGCCTGTTTGATTGCTTCGGCCGCAGCCTCGTGGCCAGGCAGCCGGGAGTGATCCCGAGAGCGACCGCCAAGACGGTCCCCCCAACTACTGGAATCCACCGCAGAGGTTTACCGTTATGCCTGATTACAAGGCCCCCTTGCGTGACATTCGTTTCGTTCGTGACGAGCTGCTGGGCTATGAAGCTCACTACCAGAGCCTGCCGGGCTGTCAGGACGCCACGCCGGACATGGTCGACGCCATCCTCGAAGAAGGCGCCAAGTTCTGCGAGCAGGTTCTGGCACCGCTGAACCGCGTGGGTGACACCGAGGGCTGCACCTGGAGCGAATCCGGCGTGAAGACTCCGACCGGTTTCAAAGAGGCCTATCAGCAGTTCGTCGAAGGCGGCTGGCCGAGCCTGGCTCACCACGTCGACCACGGCGGTCAGGGTCTGCCGGAATCTCTGGGTCTGGCGTTCAGCGAAATGATCGGCCAGGCCAACTGGGCCTGGGGCATGTACCCGGGTCTGTCCCACGGCGCGATGAACACCATCGAAGCCCATGGCACCGACGAGCAGAAGCACACCTACCTGACCAAGCTGGTTTCCGGCGAGTGGACCGGCACCATGTGCCTGACCGAGCCGCACTGCGGTACCGACCTGGGCATGCTGCGCACCAAGGCCGAACCGCAGGCTGACGGTACCTACAAGGTTTCCGGCACCAAGATCTTCATCTCCGCCGGCGAGCACGACATGTCCAGCAATATCGTGCACATCGTGCTGGCCCGCCTGCCCGACGCCCCGCAAGGCACCAAGGGCATTTCCCTGTTCATCGTGCCGAAGTTCCTGCCTGCCGCCGACGGCAGCGCCGGCGAGCGCAACGCCGTTTCCTGTGGCTCGATCGAGCACAAGATGGGCATCCACGGCAACGCCACCTGCGTGATGAACTTCGACGGCGCGACCGGCTACCTGATCGGCCCGGCCAACAAGGGCCTGAACTGCATGTTCACCTTCATGAACACCGCTCGCCTGGGTACCGCGCTGCAAGGCCTGGCCCACGCTGAAATCGGTTTCCAGGGTGGCATCAAGTACGCTCGCGAGCGTCTGCAGATGCGTTCGCTGACCGGCCCGAAAGCACCGGAAAAAGCCGCTGACCCGATCATCGTCCACCCGGACGTGCGTCGCATGCTGCTGACCATGAAAGCCTTCGCCGAAGGCAGCCGCGCGATGGTGTACTTCACCGCCAAGCAGGTCGACATCGTCAAGTACAGCCAGAACGAAGAAGAGAAGAAAGCCGCCGACGCGATGCTGGCCTTCCTGACTCCGATCGCCAAGGCGTTCATGACCGAAGTCGGCTTCGAAGCTGCCAACCACGGCGTACAGATCTATGGCGGCCACGGCTTCATCGCCGAGTGGGGCATGGAGCAGAACGTTCGCGATGCCCGTATCTCCATGCTGTACGAAGGCACCACCGGCATTCAGGCCCTCGACCTGCTGGGTCGTAAGGTCCTGATGACCCAGGGCGAAGCCCTCAAAGGCTTCACCAAGATCGTGCACAAGTTCTGCCAGGCCAACGAAGGCAACGAGGCCATCAAAGGTCTGGTCGCACCGCTGGCTCAGCTGAACAAGGAGTGGGGCGACCTGACCATGAAAGTGGGCATGGCCGCGATGAAAGACCGCGAAGAAGTCGGTGCCGCTTCGGTGGATTACCTGATGTACTCCGGTTACGCCTGCCTGGCCTACTTCTGGGCCGACATGGCTCGCCTGGCTGCCGAGAAGCTGGCTGCCGGTACCGACGACGAGGCCTTCTACAAGGCCAAGCTGCAGACCGCGCGCTTCTACTTCGAGCGCATCCTGCCGCGTACCCGTGCCCACGCAGCTGCCATGCTGTCCGGCGCCAACAACCTGATGGAAATGGACGAAGAGCATTTCGCTCTGGGCTACTGAGTCCTGATCGGTTGAAGTACAACGCCGCCCCTCGGGGCGGCGTTGTCGTTTTTGCGCCGAACACTGAAGTGAATGTCGCATCCGGTCGCTGTTTTAAGGCGTCGAAGCAGGCAGAATGCCTTCAACTCCCGCCAAGGATTCAGCGTGATACGTCTGGCCAATCTGCGCCTCAGTCACTTCCTTTCCTCGCTGCCCCTGTTGCTCGGTGCGTTGCTGGCTGCGCGTCTGCCGGTGTTGAGCGAGTTCTTCTCCTCCCTGTTCAATGTGCTGCCGACCCTGCTGTTGCTGCTCGGTGGTGCCTTCTGTCTGGTCTATGGCCGCCAGCGCGAAGTGTTCCTGCTGCTGGCGCTGTATGTCGGCTACTTCCTGCTGGACATTCAGGTCGATCACTTTCGTGACCACGGCCAGGTGCGTGAAGACGCTGCACTGGTCTTTCACCTGGTCAGCCTGTTGTTGCCCCTGCTCTATGCCCTCTACGGCTGTTGGGAGGAGCGTTCGCATCTGCTGCAGGACATCTTTGCCCGCACCCTGGTGCTGGTGGCGGTCAGCGCCGTGGCTGTCGGTCTGGCGCGGCGCTATCCGCAGGGCGTCGCCGAGTGGCTGGCGCAGATTCACTGGCCGGTGCTGCATGGGGCCTGGATGACGCTCGCGCAATTGTCCTATCTGGCCTTTTTCGTGGCGTTGGGTGCATTGCTGGTGCAGTACCTGCGCCGCCCGCGGCCGCTGCATGCGGCGCAGCTGGTCGGGCTGTCCGGCCTGCTGTGGATGTTGCCGCTGGTCTTCATCCTGGCCAACGCGCTGCAGGTGATGATCAGTCTGGTGATGCTCATGCTGGTGGCGGCCGTGGCGCATGAGGCCTATCAGATGGCCTTCCGTGACGAGCTGACCGGGTTGCCCGGTCGGCGCGCGCTCAATGAGCGCCTGCAGCGTTTGGGCCGCGACTACGTGATCGCCATGGTCGACGTCGACCATTTCAAGAAATTCAACGACACCCATGGCCATGACGTCGGGGATCAGGTCTTGCGGCTGGTTGCCAGTCAGCTGCGCAAGGTCGGTGGTGGCGGCAGGGCGTATCGCTATGGTGGCGAGGAATTCACCCTGCTGTTTCCGGGCAAGAACGTGGAGCAATGCCTGCCGCATATGGAAACGGTGCGCCTGGCCATCGAGCAGTACCGCATGCAGTTGCGTGACAAGCAGAGCCGCCCGCGTGACGACCGCGAGGGCAGGCAGCGACGTGCCGGCAAGGCGACAGGCGAAGTATCGGTGACCGTGAGCATGGGGGTGGCCGAGCGCCAGACGGAGCAGCGCAATCCGCATGAGGTGATCAAGGAGGCGGACAAGGCGCTCTACAGTGCCAAGGCTGCCGGACGCAACTGCATTCGCAGCGCCGGCCATCGTCGCGGAGCCGTCAAGCTGGCCGCCGGGAGCGAATGAGCCCTGGCCGGCGAATGCTTGCAGCCAGGTTCTGCCTGCAGGTAGAGGGTTTTCAGATCACGCAGTTTATGACTTTGTATGGATTATTGGTCACAACACGACCCTATGTGTCTATAAAGTTGTTCAAGTAAACTCGGCTCTCTCACGTAAGTCCGTTTTTTCGAGGATGTGTCATGGCCGATTACAAAGCCCCCCTGCGCGACATGCGCTTCGTGCTCAATGAAGTATTCGAAGTCTCCAAGCTCTGGGCCGAGTTGCCGGCCTTGGCCGAGGTGGTGGACGAAGACACCGCCAGTGCCATTCTCGAGGAGGCCGGCAAGGTCACCGCAGGCAGCATCGCGCCGCTCAACCGCAGCGGTGACGAAGAAGGCTGCTCCTGGACCGACGGCGTGGTGAAAACCCCGGCGGGCTTCCCCGAGGCCTACCGCACCTACGCCGAAGGCGGCTGGGTGGGCGTGGGCGGATCGCCGGAGTTTGGCGGCATGGGCATGCCCAAGGTGATCGGCGCCCAGGTCGAGGAAATGGTCAACTCGGCCAACCTGTCCTTCGGCCTGTACCCGATGCTGACCGCCGGTGCCTGCCTGTCGATCCTCAACCACGCCAGCGAAGAGCTGAAGAACCAGTACCTGCCGAACATGTACGCCGGTGTATGGGCCGGTTCGATGTGCCTGACCGAGCCGCACGCCGGTACTGACCTGGGCATCATCCGCACCAAGGCCGAACCGCAGGCCGATGGCAGCTACAAGATCACCGGCACCAAGATCTTCATTACCGGCGGCGAGCACGACCTGACCGAGAACATCATCCACCTGGTACTGGCCAAGCTGCCGGACGCCCCGGCCGGTCCGAAGGGCATCTCGCTGTTCATCGTGCCCAAGGTCATGGTCAACGCCGACGGTTCGCTGGGCGAGAAGAACTCCCTGGGCTGCGGCTCCATCGAGCACAAGATGGGCATCAAGGCCTCGGCCACCTGCGTGATGAACTTCGACGGCGCTACCGGCTACCTGGTTGGCGAGGTGAACAAGGGCCTCAACGCCATGTTCACCATGATGAACTACGAGCGCCTGGGCGTGGGTATTCAGGGCCTGGCCCTGGGTGAGCGCTCCTATCAGAGCGCCATCGAATACGCCCGCGAGCGCATCCAGAGCCGCGCGCCGACCGGCCCGGTAGCCGAGGACAAGGCCGCCGACCCGATCATCGTGCACCCGGACGTGCGTCGCATGCTGCTGACCATGAAGGCGCTGAACGAAGGCGGCCGCGCCTTCTCCAGCTATGTCGCCATGCAGCTGGACACCGCCAAGTACAGCGAGGACAAGGAAACCGCCAAGCGCGCCGAGGAGCTGGTCGCCCTGCTGACCCCGGTGGCCAAGGCCTTCCTCACCGACATGGGCCTGGAAACCACCGTGCATGGCCAGCAGATCTTCGGCGGCCACGGCTTCATTCGCGAATGGGGCCAGGAGCAGCTGGTACGCGACTGCCGTATCACCCAGATCTATGAAGGTACCAACGGCATCCAGTCGCTGGACCTGGTCGGGCGCAAGATCGTCGGCAGCGGTGGCAGCTTCTACAAGCACCTGTCCGACGAGATCAAGGGCTTCGTGGCCTCCGCCGATGCGAGCCTCGACGAGTTCACCAAGCCGCTGGCCGCTGCCGTACAGAACCTGGATGAGCTGACCGCCTGGGTGCTGGACCGCGCCAAGAGCAACCCGAACGAAATCGGCGCTGCCTCGGTGGAGTATCTGCAGGTGTTCGGCTACACCGCCTACGCCTACATGTGGGCACTGATGGCCCGCGCCGCGCTGGGCAAGGAAGGTCAGGACGATTTCTACGCCAGCAAGCTGGGCTCCGCGCGTTTCTACTTCGCCCGCCTGCTGCCGCGCATTCACTCGCTGAGTGCGTCGGTCAAGGCCGGCAGCGAATCGCTGTATCTGCTGGATGCCGCGCAGTTCTGATCACGCCGCATCGTCTGAAAGGAGCCCCGGCCCGCGTGCCGGGGCTTCTGCATTTACGGGGTCAGAAAATCTCGTACGGGAACTCGATGATCAGGCGAACCTGATCTGAGGACACGTCGGATTTGCCATTACCGATACGGTGCGTGGCCTGGCGCAGTTTGAAGGACAGGTCCTTGGCAGGGCCGCTCTGCACTACGTAACCCACGGCGATATCACGCTCCCAGTGATCTTCGCTGTCGGCGTAGTAGGCGTAGGGGCTGGTCGGATCCATCTTGCTGCCATCGACGTCGGTACCACGGATATAGCGAGCATGGAAGGTCAGGCCGGGCACGCCATAGCTGGCCATGTTCAGATCATAGAACAGACCCCAGGAGCGTTCGTTGGGGCCGTTGAAGTCCACAAGCTGTGAGGAGTTGGCCAGGTAGATGGAGTCGTGGTAGGTGCCCGGCCCCATGCCCAGGTAGTCGAACGGCTGGTCGCCATTGATGCGCTGGTGGGTCAGTTTGAAGGTATGCGCGCCGAGGGTATAGGCCGCAGCGAACGACCAGGCGGTAACGCCGATTTCGCCAGCCAGCTTGCGGCCTTCGTCATTCGAGCGATAGATATTGAAGTCGAAGTTCAGGCTCTGGTCGTCGCTCAGCGAGTAGGTGTAGTTCGTGTTGGCGTAGTACTGACGCCAGATGTCCTTGTACTCGGAACCGTATAGGCTGACGCTGAGGTTGTCGGTGATGGCGTAGTTGCCCCCAACGAAGTCTACCGTGTCGGTACTGACACCCGCATAGGACGCATAGAAATCATCGTCGCTGTTGGTGCTGTTGAAGTCCTTGGATGCGGTGATGTGTCCGGCTTCGAGATCCAGACCAGCCCACTCGGAACTGGTCAGCCAGAAACCGGTGGCGGTACCCGGAACCAGACGCGCATCGGCTGGGGCGAAAACCGGGTTGTAGGGGCGCAGATTGTTGCCATAACGCAGTTCGGTGCTGGATATGCGCATTTTCACCGATGCGCCTGCAGAACCGGCTGCATCCTTGGTGCCTTCGCCATCCGGCACCAGCACGCCGGCCTGCCCGGAGTAGCCACGACCACCATCGAGTTTGATCGCTGAATAGGCACTCAGATCAACACCGAAACCAACGGTGCCCTGGGTGTAGCCGGAGGTGTAGTCGAGACGAAGACCCTGGCCCCATTCGCGCCGGTCATCCGCGCCGCTGTGGCGGTCGTGATTCCAGTAGATGTTGCGAGTCATGAACTTCAGGTGACTGTCTTCTATGAAGCCCTGGCTTTCGGCCTGATTGGCCAGGGCCAGTGGTGTCCCCGTTGCGGTGCTGATGGCCAGGGCCAGTAGTGTTTTCCTGCGAAATGACATGACTTTGCTCTCCGTATGTTTATAGACATCGTTGGCGGCAGAGAAAGGGGTGTCGCGTCCTCCCTTGATCAGGCGAGTGTGTTGAAAGGGCCGTTGTGCTGGCCGTGAAGCAGCGAATCCCCCGAAGTTCGCATGCGGCGAACCCGGGGGAGGGTACGGAGGTGAAGGGAGGTGCAATGGGTGAGAGCGACAGCCGCCGGTCAGATAGCGACGTGATGGCGCATTGATAATGGGTGGAGGTCGCTTTTTGTGTACGGCGGGTCATGCAGAGCCTTTGCATAACCGGCCAACATAGAGCCGCGAGGGATGATCACATCCCAGCTTGAGAGGTCCCTGCTCGTTCTCCAGCAGCACTCCGCTGTGCGCGGGCAGCACCTGCCGGTCGCCCTCCGATATCTGATAGCGCACGCTATGGGACGTCGTATTCCACAGCAGCAACGCTTCGGCATCGATTCTCAGCGTCTGCTCGCCGTCCAGCCACAGTGATCGCAGCTCATGATTCCAGGCGCCGCGCCGGGTCATGAGATTGAGGTCGGTGATCGGACCATCCTGCAGGTGTGCGCTGATCGCTTCTTCGCCATCGAATGCCACGGCTGCGCCGCCACTGATCAGCGTCTGGCGCTGGCCGTTCTGTCGTTGCAGATGCAAGCCGTTACCGGCGAGCACAGCCAGGCTACGGTCGACTCCCGGAAAGCTGGAGAAGGCGCCGTCCAGTGCAACCTGCGCACTGCTGATGCGCCAGGCGAAATCATCCAGGCTGGCGCCCACTGGCGAGATGGCCAGCTCCAGAGTGGTGCCGCCTCCGTTCTTCCAGGGCATCGCACGGGCCGTTGCCGGATCGAGCGGGGTAAAGGCCATGAGTCCTCCAAATGTATATACATAGCGGTTAAGCCGACGAACGGTTCCGATCGCAGGTTCCGTGTCCCGGTCTCCGAGATAGAGGCTGGCGGCCCGCCGGATAGCGATGTTCACACATCTCAGGGGCCTGCTTAGCCTTGATCAATGCCAGCTTCTGCCGATCAGGCTGGCTTGACGTCGATTCGAACCGCTCATATTGTATATACAAAACAAGTCGGGAGAACCCCATGCCCATGCATTCCACCTCGAAACAGCTCTGGCGCGATGTACAGGTCTTCGATGGCCTGGCGCAGCTGGACGAGGCGATGAACGTGCTGGTCGAGAACGGCCGCATTGCCGGCCTGTGGTCATCGCGTACTTTCGACGAGACGCTGGCGCAGGGTGCAGTGGAGGCAGGTCGCGGCGGCGTGATGACCCCAGGCCTGGTCGACTGCCATACCCATCTGGTCTATGCCGGCGACCGCGCCGGCGAGTTCGAGCAGCGCCTGGAAGGCGTCAGTTACGAGGAAATCGCCCGCGCCGGCGGCGGCATCCTCAGCAGTGTGCGCGCCACCCGTGCCGCCAGCGTGGATGACCTGATCGCCGCCAGCCTGCCGCGCCTCGATGCGCTGCTGGCCGATGGCGTGACCACGGTGGAGATCAAGTCCGGCTACGGCCTGACCGTCGCCGACGAACTGAAGATGCTGCGTGTGGCCCGTCGCCTGGGCGAGCTGCGGCCGGTGCGGGTCATCACCACGCTGCTCGGTGCCCATGCCCTGCCGCCGGAGTACAGCGGCCGCGCCGATGACTACGTGAGCCTGGTCTGCGAGGAGATGATCCCAGCGGCCGCCGCCGAGGGCCTGGCCGATGCGGTGGACGTGTTCTGCGAGGGCATCGGCTTCTCCCCGGCGCAGTGCGAGCGCATCTACCAGGCAGCCCAGGCCCATGGCCTGGCGATCAAGGCGCATGCCGAGCAGCTCTCCAACCTCGGTGGCAGCGCCCTGGCGGCGCGTTATGGCGCCCTGTCCGCCGACCATATCGAGTATCTGGACGAGGCCGGAGTGCGCGCCATGGCCGAGGCCGGCACGGTGGCCGTGTTGCTGCCCGGTGCCTTCCACATGCTGCGTGAAACCCGGTTGCCGCCCATCGCGCTGCTGCGCCAGTACGGCGTGCCCATGGCCGTGGCCAGCGACGCCAACCCCGGCACCTCGCCGATCTGCATGCCGACGCTGATGGCCAACCTGGCCTGCACCCTGCTGCGCCTCACCCCGCGTGAAGCCCTGGCCGGCATGACCGCCCACGGTGCCCGTGCCCTCGGCCTGGCCGAGCTGGGCCGTATCACCGTCGGCGCCCCGGCCGACCTGTGCCTGTGGGATATCCGGCAACCGGCCGAACTGGCCTATGCGGTGCAGGCCGGGCGCCTGCGCCAGCGCGTGTTCAATGGAGCCGTCACTCATGCTCGCTGATCGTCACAGCATGGCCGCCTGGAGCGGTCGTACCGACCCGGAAGCCGACAGCGCGCGCTGGCACCAGCGCATCCAGGCGCTGGCCGAAGGCAGCCAGCCGGGCCTGGCCCTGCTCGGTTTCGCCTGCGACGAGGGCGTGCGCCGCAACCATGGCCGCGTCGGCGCTGCCGGCGCGCCGCAGAGCGTGCGCAAGGCGCTGGCCAACCTGGCCTGGCACCGCCAGGCGCCGGCCTACGACGCCGGTGACGTGACCTGCGAGGACGGCGACCTGGAGGCGGCGCAGGCGCGCCTGGCGCACAACGTCTGTGCACTGCTGGATGCCGGCCATCTGCCGCTGGTGATCGGGGGCGGCCACGAGGTGGCCTTCGGCAGCTGGTCCGGCCTGGCCGAGCATCTCTCCGGCAACCCGGCGCCAAAAATCGGCATCGTCAACTTCGACGCGCATTTCGACCTGCGCGACGCGACCCATGTGCATTCCTCCGGCACGCCCTTCGCGCAGATTGCCGACCAGTGCGCCGCCCGCGGCTGGCCGTTCCGCTACGCCTGTGTCGGCGTCAGCCGCGCCAGCAACACCCGCGCGCTGTTCGCCCGCGCCGCCGAGCTGAACGTGCTGGTGCGCGAGGACCGGGAGATCCGCGAGTCCACCCTGGCCACCATCGGCGCCGAACTGGACGCCTTCGCCGCGGAGTGCGACGCGCTCTACCTGACCATCGACATCGACGTGCTGCCGGCCTGCGAAGCGCCCGGCGTCAGCGCGCCGGCCGCCCGGGGCGTGCGCCTGGAACTGCTTGAGCCGCTGCTCGAACGGCTCAAGGCCAGCGGCAAGCTGCGCCTGGCCGACCTGGCCGAGATCAACCCGGAATACGACACCGACAACCGTACCGCCAGGGTGGCGGCGCGGCTGATTCACCTGCTCAGCCTCTGAGCTTCCACGGACGGCGCTTTCCCGCACAACAACAAATACGAGGAAAACCCGATGTCCATTACCGCCCGCCGCGGCCAGGAGCCGTGTCATGTCTGAGTCGCTATCCTTGAGCAGCGGCGTGTCGCGCCAGCGCGCCCTGACCCGTCTGCTGGGCTACAGCCTGATCGGCCTGCTGCTGTTCTTCGTGCCGTTCGACATCGGCGGTCGCTCGACCATTCTCCTCGACCACGCCGCCAGCGCCCTGCAGCAGCATGCGCGGCCGCTGGTGATCGGCCTGGCGCTGCTGTTCATGCTCTGGGGCGCGCTGGCGCCCTGGCTCGACGGCAGCTGGCGCAGGAGCGCGACCCATCGGGTATTCAGTGTGCTCAAGGTGGCCGGCCTGCTGATCGGCGTGGCCTACCTGCTGCACCTCGGCCCGGACGCGCTGTTCCAGCCGGACATGCTGCCATTCTTGTTCGACAAGCTGGTGCTGAGCCTGGCGCTGATCGTGCCGCTGGGTTCGCTGGCGCTGGTGTTCCTGATCGGCTTCGGCCTGCTGGAGCTGATCGGCGTGCTGATGCAACCGGTGATGCGGCCGATCTGGCGCACCCCGGGCAAGTCGGCCATCGACGCTGTGGCGTCCTTCGTCGGCAGCTACTCGGTGGGCCTGCTGATTACCGACCGCATGTACCAGCAGGGCCACTACAGCGTGCGCGAAGCGGCGATCATCGCCACCGGCTTCTCCACCGTGTCCGCGCCGTTCATGGTGATCATCGCCAAGACCCTGGGCCTGATGGGCCAGTGGAATCTGTATTTCTGGGGCGCCATGGCGGTGACCTTCGCCGTCACCGCCATCAGCGCGCGCATCTACCCGCTGTCGCGTCTGCCGTCCGAGTCCGCACCCGAGGCGCAACTGCGGCCCGGTGAAAGCCGTCTGGGCAGCGCCTGGCGCGCCGGCATGCAGCAGGCCAGCATCGCCCCTTCGCTGGGCTCGGCGCTGCGCGAAACCTTCCTCGACGGCCTGCGCATGACTGCTGCGATCCTGCCGAGCATTCTCGCCGTCGGCCTGCTCGGCTTGTTGGCCGCCAAGTACACCCCGCTGTTCGACGCCCTCGGCGTGCTGCTCTACCCGCTGACCTGGCTGTTCGGCCTGGCCGAACCCATGCAGGTCGCCCGTGCCATTTCCGCCGGCCTGGCGGAGATGTTCCTGCCGGCGATGCTGCTCAAGGACGCCGACGTGCTGGTGAAGTTCGTCACCGCCATCGTCTCGGTCAGCAGCGTGCTGTTTCTCTCTGCCTCGATTCCCTGCGTGCTGGCCACGCGGATCCCGCTGAGCCTCGGCCAGCTGCTGCTGATCTGGCTGCAGCGCACCCTGCTCAGCCTGCTGCTGGCCATTCCGCTGGCCTACCTCGCTCAATTTCTGGGTTGGCTCTGACCGCCCATCACTGACCCGTTCCACAGGAGCCCCGCAACATGACCAAGTTCCGCGACACCGAAATCCGCGCCCCGCGCGGCACCCAGCTCAATGCCAAGAGCTGGCTGACCGAAGCGCCGCTGCGCATGCTGATGAACAACCTCGACCCGGACGTGGCCGAGAATCCCAGGGAACTGGTGGTGTATGGCGGCATCGGCCGCGCCGCGCGCAACTGGGAGTGCTACGACAAGATCGTCGAGACCCTCAAGGAGCTGAACGACGACGAGACCCTGCTGGTGCAGTCCGGCAAGCCGGTCGGCGTGTTCAAGACCCACGCCAACGCCCCGCGCGTGCTGATCGCCAACTCCAACCTGGTGCCGCACTGGGCGAGCTGGGAGCACTTCAACGAACTGGATGCCAAGGGCCTGGCCATGTACGGCCAGATGACCGCCGGCAGCTGGATCTACATCGGCAGCCAGGGCATCGTTCAGGGCACCTACGAGACCTTCGTCGAGGCCGGTCGCCAGCACTACGGCGGCAACCTCAAGGGCCGCTGGGTGCTGACCGCAGGCCTCGGCGGCATGGGCGGCGCCCAGCCGCTGGCCGCCACCCTGGCCGGCGCCTGCTCGCTGAACATCGAATGCCAGCAGAGCAGCATCGATTTCCGCCTGCGCAGCCGCTATGTCGACGAGCAGGCCACCGATCTGGACGACGCCCTGGCGCGCATTGCCAGGTACACCAGCGAAGGCAAGGCCATCTCCGTCGCCCTGCTGGGCAACGCCGCCGAAATCCTGCCGGAGCTGGTGCGCCGTGGCGTGCGTCCGGACATGGTCACCGACCAGACCAGCGCCCACGACCCGCTCAACGGCTACCTGCCGATTGGCTGGACCTGGGAGCAGTACCGCGACCGCACGCAGACCGACCCCGCCGCCGTGGTCAAGGCCGCAAAGCAGTCCATGGCCGTGCATGTGCAGGCCATGCTCGACTTCCAGAAGATGGGCGTGCCGACCTTCGACTACGGCAACAACATCCGCCAGATGGCCAAGGAAGAGGGCGTGAGCAATGCCTTCGACTTCCCCGGCTTCGTCCCGGCCTATATCCGTCCGCTGTTCTGCCGTGGCATCGGCCCGTTCCGCTGGGCGGCGCTGTCCGGCAACCCCGAAGACATCTACAAGACCGACGCCAAGGTCAAGGAACTGATCCCGGACGATGCCCACCTGCACCGCTGGCTGGACATGGCCCGCGAGCGCATCGCCTTCCAGGGCCTGCCGGCGCGTATCTGCTGGGTCGGTCTGGGTCTGCGTGCCAAGCTCGGCCTGGCCTTCAACGAGATGGTACGCAGCGGCGAGTTGTCGGCGCCCATCGTCATCGGCCGCGACCACCTGGACAGCGGCTCGGTATCCAGCCCCAACCGCGAGACCGAAGCGATGGCCGACGGCTCCGATGCCGTATCCGACTGGCCGCTGCTCAACGCCCTGCTCAACACCGCCAGCGGCGCCACCTGGGTCTCGCTGCACCATGGCGGCGGCGTGGGCATGGGCTTCTCCCAGCATTCGGGTATGGTCATCGTCTGCGATGGCACCGACGAAGCCGCCGCGCGCATTGCCCGCGTGCTGACCAACGACCCGGGCACCGGCGTGATGCGTCACGCCGATGCCGGTTACCAGATCGCCATCGATTGCGCCCGCGAGCAGGGTCTGAAGCTGCCGATGATCGGCTGAACCTCTGGGCAGGCCTGTCGCCTGCCCAGCCCATTTACCGCTGCGCGGGGCCGGCCGTTTGCGTCATCATCCGGCCGGGCCCGCGAGCCGAACCAGTCGTGGAAGAACACTCGATGAGCACCCTGAACCTGAAACCCGGCCAGCTGACCCTGGCCGACCTGCGCGCCGCCTACCAGGCGCCCGTGCACCTGACTCTGGACGCCTCGGCCCACCCGGCCATCGACGCCAGCGTCGCCTGCGTCGAGAACATCATCGCCGAGGGCCGCACGGCCTACGGCATCAACACCGGCTTCGGCCTGCTGGCCTCGACCCGCATCGCCAGCGACGACCTGGAAAAGCTGCAGCGTTCGCTGGTGCTGTCCCACGCCGCCGGCATCGGTGAGCCGCTGAGTGACGCCATGGTGCGGCTGATCATGCTGCTGAAGATCAACAGCCTGGCGCGCGGCTTCTCCGGCATCCGCCGCAAGGTGATCGAGGCGCTGATCGCCCTGGTCAACGCCGAGGTCTATCCGCATATCCCGCTGAAGGGCTCGGTCGGCGCGTCCGGCGACCTGGCGCCGCTGGCGCATATGTCGCTGGTACTGCTGGGCGAAAGCCAGGCGCGGCACAAGGGCCAGTGGCTGCCGGCCAGCGAAGCACTGGCCGTCGCCGGCCTGGAGCCGATGACCCTGGCGGCCAAGGAGGGCCTGGCGCTGCTCAACGGTACCCAGGTGTCTACCGGCTACGCCCTGCGCGGGCTGTTCGAGGCCGAGGACCTGTACGCCGCCGCCAGCGTCTGCGGCGCGCTGAGCGTCGAGGCGCTGCTGGGTTCGCGCTCGCCGTTCGATGCGCGCATCCATGCCGCCCGCGGCCAGCGCGGGCAGATCGATGCGGCCGCCGCCTTCCGTCACCTGCTCGGCGACAGCAGCGAGATCGGCCGCTCCCACGCTGATTGCGACAAGGTGCAGGACCCGTACTCGCTGCGTTGCCAGCCGCAGGTCATGGGCGCCTGCCTGACCCAGCTGCGCCAGGCCGCCGAGGTGCTGCAGATCGAGGCCAACGCCGTGTCGGACAACCCGCTGGTGTTCGCCGCCGAAGGCGAGGTGATTTCCGGCGGCAACTTCCACGCCGAGCCGGTGGCCATGGCCGCCGACAATATCGCGCTGGCGATTGCGGAAATTGGCTCTCTCAGTGAACGCCGCATCTCGCTGATGATGGACAAGCACATGTCGCAGCTGCCGCCGTTCCTGGTGGCCAATGGCGGGGTCAACTCCGGCTTCATGATCGCCCAGGTCACCGCCGCGGCCCTGGCCAGCGACAACAAGGCGCTGGCCCACCCGCACAGCATCGACAGCCTGCCCACCTCGGCCAACCAGGAGGACCACGTGTCCATGGCGCCGAACGCCGGCAAGCGCCTGTGGGACATGGCCGCCAACACCCGCGGCATCCTCGCCGTCGAGTGGCTCGGCGCCTGCCAGGGTCTGGACTTCCGCGAGGGACTGAAAAGCACCCCGGCGCTGGAACAGGCGCGGCAGACACTGCGCGCGCGGGTGCCGTACTACGTCGAGGACCGCTTCTTCGCCCCGGACATCGCCGCCGCCGACGAACTGCTGGCCGAGCGCGTACTGACGCCGCTGCTGCCAGCCGGCATGCTGCCGTCGGTAGGCTGAGAACGGCGGTAGCGTAGCCCGGATGCAATCCGGGGCCTTGATATAGGCCCCGGATTGCATCCGGGCTACGGTCTTTGTGCAGGAGCCGCGCCCCGCGGCGAATGGTGATCATGCCGCAGCTCTTGCTGAGTGGCCGCGACCGCTTACGTCCTGAGGCAGGGCTCCTGCGAGATCATTCGTAGGGCTGATGTATCATCCGCGCACCGGGCATTACCAAGGAGTTGCCGTGACCAGTCCCACCCCGCGCTACAAGGCCATCGAGGATTTTCTTCTCGAGCGCATTCACGGCGGTGCCTATCCGGTCAATCACCAGATTCCGCCCGAGGAGCAGTTGGCCCGAGATTTCGGCGTCAGCCGCATGACCGCCAACAAGGCGATCCAGAATCTGGTGCAGAAGGGTTATCTGGTGCGTCAGGCCGGGCTTGGCACCTTCGTCACCGATCGCAAGGCCGAGTCGCCGCTGCACGAGGTGATGAACATCGCCAGTGAGGTGCGTGGTCGTGGGCACGCGTACAGCAACGTCGTGGTGCGTTGCGAGGCCATCGCAGCCGATGACGAGGTGGCCCTGCGCCTCGGCTTGCGTCTGGGCGGTGAGGTGTTTCACAGCATCCTCGTGCACCTGCAGGATGGCCTGCCGATCCAGCTCGAGGACCGCTTCGTCAATCCGCGCTGGGTGCCGCATTACCTGCAGAGCGATTTCACCCAGGTCACGCCCAACGAGGTGCTGGTCGCCAGTTGCCCGATCTCGGACGTCGAGCATGTAGTGGAAGCGGTGCTGGTAGATGCGCGCACGGCCGAACTGCTGCAAATCGACCCGGCCATGCCCTGCCTGAGCGTGATTCGCCGTACCTGGTCGGACGATCACCTGATCAGCTACGCGCGGCTGATCCATCCTGGTGATCGCTACAAGCTGCGCTCGCTGCACAAGCGCAGAGGCTAGGCTTTCCCTTAGCGGCTAAAGCCCGCCGCGCCGGTCAGTCGGTGATCAGCTGATCAACCAGCGACGGGTCGTCGATAAAGCGATTGCGTGTACCCTGCAGCGTTTCGATCTTATCGTTGCGCGCCTTTTCCTCTGCATCGGGCGGGTCCATGCGGTGCCAGGCCTTGTACATAGGCACCAGGCCGACGATGGGCAGGCCGTACTCGACATGCATGTAGAAGATCGCCCGGGCGATGTTGCCCTTGGCTTCGTCGCGCGGCTCCACCAGCTGGAAGCTGGTCTTCAGGTCGCAGCCGATATCGGCGAACTTGCTCGGTATGTCATCGCCCAGGTCGGCGAACTGCGCGTTGCGCCGCACCAGCTCCACGCGTGCCAATGCCGGGTAGTAGTTGTGCAGGTCGGCGACGATGTATGGGTAGCGCGGGTTCATGATGGTGCACTGACGGTCGGTGACGCAGCGCATCGAGCTTTTGAGCTGCTTGCTGCTGTAGATCGGGCTGGCCGTCAGCGTGCCGCTTTCGCGGGCGAAGGGCTGGGCACAGTACAGCGTGGTGCCGCCGTTGCCGTAGAGGTTCTGCCAGAATGCCTGGTCGATCGCCTGTTTGACGTCGCTCAGCTGGGTCTGGCCGTTGGCCAGGGAGGAGGTGCTGATGGCGGCTGAGAGGCAGCCGATCAGCAGGGTGACCGTGCGAATCATATTCATGCCCCCGTGACTCCGTTGTCGGCGTCTGTTGTTTTTGTAGGACGAGGTGAAGTCTAGCAAGACGTGCGTCACAAAAAACATCGCAAAATGCGCTGGCCAATTGGGGATGGCTCGGGACAGGTGAGAGCCGTCCCGAATCGTCTTTCTACGAGGGAATCGTGTAAGCGATGGCTTACACGATGTCGCGATTATCGCCACTGTCGATCGATCAGGTACGGGCGTACTCTTCCGCTTATGGATTCAGCGCAGGAAGCGCCTAGACAAACAGGGACACACTGGACAGCCACCAGGACGGTGAGCAGATCAAGGATGTCAGGACAACAGTCTGCAAGGCCCCGCAATCGCGGGGTTTTCTTTTTTCTGCCCGGCAGTTTTCCCCTCTCTTCTGCCTTTCAGGCGGCTTGCTGTTCGCTGTGTAAGCGCTCGAACCAGTCCAGCGTCTCGTCCCACAGCCGCTGCGCCGCAGGGCGGAAATACCCCATATGACCGATATTGCCCAGGCCCTCGGCTTGTGAATCGAGCGTGCGCGCCTGATAGGGCGCATTGACGTAGGCGGCCATGAAGGCGTCGCGCGAGGCGGGCGGCGCCCACAGGTCATCCAGCGTGTTGAGCGCCATGATGGGCGTGCGTACCTGGGCGAAGCGCTCGGCCAGCCCCGGCATCTGCGGGTCGTCGAAGAAGTAGCGGGGGAAGCGGCACCAGCGCTTCCACTGGCGGTAGACCCCCAGCGGCAGATCTTCGCCCATGCCCAGCTTGCTCCAGGCCAGATAACCCTTGTAACTCGTCATCAGCGGGCCGATCAGCCGCCACATGGTCAGCACGCGAAGCTGCTCTGTTCGGGGCATCCAGCCGTGCCAGCCGGCGCCGGTGCCGAAGGTGCAGAAGCCGGCGACCTGATCATGGTTGGGCAGCAGACCGAAGGCGTGGCCGCCGAAGGAATGGCCGATCATGAACAGCGGGTGTTCGGGATGCCGGTGCTGATCCACCGCCGCGGCGAGGTCGAGATGGGCCCAGTCCAGATACTCCATCTCGAAACCGCGCAGGTTGTCCGGCCTGGACTGGCCGATGCCGCGGTAGTCCAGGGTCAGGGTGTTGAAACCGCGGCTGGCCGCATGTTCGGCGAAGCGCCGGTAGAAGCCCTGCGGCACGCCGGTGGCCCCGGCGATCAGCAGCTGCGCCTTGGGATGCTCTGCGTGATAGCGCGTAGCGGCCAGAGGGTAATCGTCGAGGGCCAGCAGGGGCTGGGTTTCGCGGCGAACTGGGGTGTTCATGGCTGGGGCTCCATGCGGTGCTGGCGGCTCAGGTTGAGCAGGGTGGTCGCGGCCTGTTGCAACGGTTCGCTGCTGCCGGCGACGCGCGCCTGCAGCAGGCCGCCTTCGTAGAGCGCGACGAACAGCGCTGCCAGACCTTGCGGCTGCGGATAACCATGGCGCTGCAGCTGCTGTTGCAGCGCCTGGCGAATGAGGGTGAAGGCGTTGGCCAGGGCGGCACGGATCTGGTGATCATCCGGGCCGCTTTCCAGGGCGACGGCCGCCAGCGGGCAGCCACGTTCGAATGCGCTGTCCTGCAACTGGCCGAGCGCGCCCTGTAGCCAGCTGCCCAGCGCGTCGAGCGGGTCGGGCTGGCGCTCGAAGAGTGCAGCGAAAGCCTGTTCGGCGCGCTGGCCGACACGTTCGATGGCGGCCACTGCGAGTTCGGTCTTGCCGCCCGGGAAGTGATGGTAGAGGCTGCCCTTGGGCACGTCGGCGGCGGCCAGCAGTTCGCTCAGGCCAACGCCGTGCAGGCCTTTGCGCTGCAGGGCATCGACCATGCTGTCGATGAGTTTGTCGCGAGTGGTTCTGTTCATGGCCTGGATTATCTAGACCGGTCGGTCTAGTGGCCAGTGTCATTCCGGACGTGGATCAGGCCATATCGGCAATTCGTTCCTGCGTCAGGTGGTTTCCCAGGCACCGTCGAGCGCGGTGCGCAGCAGATCGATCATTGCCTGCTGACGCTGTGCATCGCGATAGACCAGTCCCACCTGCAGGGGAATCCGCGGCTCGCTCAGAGGCTTCCAGAGCAGGCCGTGGTGGGCGTGCATCTGCCTGGCGCGGCCGGGCAGCACGCTGGCCAGGGTGGTGTGCGGCAGGCTGTCGAGAATGCCGTTCATATGGTTCAGCTCTGCCTGCACCTGCGGCCTCCGGCCGAGCAGGGCGAGTTGCTCCTGCCAGATCTGCCGAATGCGAAATTCTTCGCCGAGCAGCAACATCGGCAGCTCTGCCGCCTGGCTCAGCGATACCTTGCGGAATTCGCGCAGGGGATGATTCTCCGGCACCACCAGCTGCAATTCGTCCTCGTACAGCGCCAGGCTGTGCAGGCCCGGCTGACGCGGCGGCAGGAAGCCGATGCCGATGTCCAGACCGCCGCTGAGCAGACGGCGCTCGATGTCCACGCCCGAGAGTTCATACAGCTTGACCACCAGTTGCGGCTGCGCCTGATGCAAACGCTCCAGCAGCAGCGGTACCAGGCTGGCGTTGACCGTCTGCAGTACGCCAATGGACAGGCTGCGCGGCCCGGGGCCGCGGAAACTGCGCAGTGCCTCGCGCGCGCGCTCCATGCCGTCGAGCAGCGGTACGGCATGGTTGTACAGCGTATGGGCAGCCAGCGTCGGCAGCAGGCGCCGGCCGTTGCGCTGGAACAGGCCGACATCGAGATCGCCTTCCAGTTGGCGGATCTGCTGCGACAGAGCCGGCTGGGAAATGCTCAGGCGCTCGGCAGCCCGGCCGACATGGCCTTCTTCATAAAGCGCGACGAAATAGCGAAGCTGACGAAAATCCATAAGTTTCCATTATGAATCAAGCAGGGAAATCGAAATGTCAAAATGGCCTGAAGCTCCCTAGTCTAGCTACATGATCAACAGCCGATAAGGCCGGAGCGATCGGTGAAGCAGATCGAGATCCAGGGTGTATTCATAGGTAAAGCCGAAGAAGTTGCCGGTGGGCTCAGTGTCGCGCAACGCAAGCAGCGAGTCGATCACCGTCTCTGGCTGTGGCCGCAAGGGCTGGGCAACGACGAACAGGGCGACGCCCGTTTTCATGGCGGCCCCGAGCGAGCCCTGCATCATTACCCGGCGGAACACTACCGCCATTGGCAGGCGCTCTACCCGCAACTGGACTGGTCACAGCCGAGCTTCGGCGAAAATGTCTCCAGCCTGGGGCTGACCGAGGCGCAGGTGTGCATCGGTGATGTATTTCGCTGGGGCGACGTGTTGCTGCAGGTCAGTCAGCCGCGTTCGCCCTGCTATCGCCTCAACCGCGACGGTCTGCACCCGGAGCTGCCTCAGGCCGTTCAGGATAGCGGACGCTGCGGCTGGTTCTATCGGGTACTCAAGCCGGGGTTCGTCAGCGCCGAGCTGCCATTCGAGCTGGTGCAACGCAGCTACCCGAGCCTGAGCGTGGCGCGGGCCCTGCAGCATTTCTACCATTCGCCCATGGAGCGCGCCGGCTTGCAGCAATTGCAGATGTGTCCGGCGCTGTCGGCACGCTGGCGCGAGATCGCCGCGCAACGCCTGCGCAGTGGCCGTCTGGAGAGCTGGTCGGAACGCCTGCTCGGCCTGCCGTTGGAGGGAGCGGTTGCCGAGGTGGGGCGTCGTTATGCGTGATGGTATGGCACGGCTGCAACTGATGGGCGAGCACGCCGCACCGGTATTCGTGCGTGGCCAGGGCTCCTGGCTGTGGGATGCCGATGGGCGCGCCTATCTCGATTTCGAACAGGGGCAGGGCGGCAACAGCCTGGGTCATTGCCCGACCCTGTTGCTCGACGCCATGCGCCGTCAGGCCGAGCTGTTGATCAGTCCGGGGCGAGAACAGTGCAGCCGTGGTCAGCTCAAGCTGGCGTCGCGGCTATGTCAGGCCACCAGTAGCGAACGGGCGGCTTTCTGCAGTGATGCCGCGCAGGCCAATGCTCTGGCCGTACGCCTGGCGTTGCAGGGCGCGCGGCAGCAGAATCCGGCGGCCGATACGCTGGTGTTGCTCGATGACAGCCACCACGACCTGCCTGCGCATCTGGGTGACACCCGGCTGGTACGGGTGCCGTTCAATGACCTCGAGGCTCTGACCGCCGCGGTCGATTCACGCTGCGCCGCCGTGCTGATCGAGCCGGTGCAGCAGTCCGCCGGCGTGGTGCCGGCGACCCTGGAATACCTGCAAGGCGCGCAGCGGCTCTGTCGCGAGCAGGGCGCCGTATTGATCCTCGATGAGACAGGCAGCGGTATGGGACGTTGTGGCGCGCTGCTGGCCGAGGAACTCTACGGCGTGCGCGCCGACCTATTGACCCTCGGCTGCGCGCTCGGCGGCGGTCTGCCACTGGCTGCCGTACTGGCGCGTGGACGGATCGCTGAAGAAGCCGCAGCCCTGATCCCCGCCTATCCCGCCGAGGCGTTGCTGACGGCGGCCGGTGTTGCGGTGCTTGGCGCCGTGCTCGAAGGCAGCTTCTTCAGCCAGGTGCGTGACGTGACCGAGCATCTGCGCGAAGGCCTGGCACGGCTGTCGCGGCAGCATGGCCATGGCTCGCTGAGAGGCCACGGCCTGTTGCTTGGCCTGCCCCTGATCGGCCTCTCGGCACGTGTGGTGCAGTGTGCCGCACGTGAGGAAGGTTTGTTGATCGGCATTGCACGCAGCGACTGCCTGCGTCTGTCTCCGGCTCTGACGGTGAGCCACGGCAATGTCGAGGAAATGCTGCGTCGCCTGGGTCGGGCGTTGCAACGAGTCGAACAGCGCTGCGAGGAGGTGGCCTGATGCGTATTGCCCTGATTCAACACAGTGCAGGTGTCGGGCCTGCGGCCATTCATCAGTGGCTTGGCGAGCACCAGGCCAACTGGTACCGGGTGTATGCCGGGGAGTCCTTGCCGAGCCTGGAGGATTTCGAGCTCCTGGTGCTGCTCGATGGCTCGCTGAGTGTGCACGATGAGCGTCAGTACGCCTGGATGGGCGCTGAGAAGTGCCTGATTCATCAGGCCCTCATGACACGCAAGCGGGTATTCGGCAGCGGGCTGGGGGCCTTGCTCCTGGCCGAAGCCCTGGGCGCTCGTATCTCGAGTGGGGCGGATGTTGCGCGAATCGGCTGGTGGCAGCTGGAGAAGGAGCAGCAATCCAGCCAGTCTCCGGTCGGTCGCATGCTGCCGCACCGTCTGCTGGCAATGCACTGGCAGCGTGAAAGCTGCAGCCTGCCGCACGGCGCGATAGCCCTGTACGGATCAAAAGGCTCTGCCTTGCAGGGCTTCGTCTGGCAGGAGCGCGCCATCGGCTTGCTCTGCCAGCTGGAAAGCGATGCCGAGAGCCTCGACGAACGCCTGCAGGAGGAATCTGCCGACCTCGCTCTGCCGGGTGAGGTGCAGGACCGCGCCAGCATCCGTGATGGCGCACCGCACGCTGCGTCGGCCAACGCCACTCTGTTCCGCCTGCTCGATTACCTCTCGGGTGCTCATGCCCACATGACCTGAACACCCTTTTGCGAGCCTGTCGCAGCGCCCCGTCGTCTACCGCCGGGGCGTTTTTTATGCGCGCTCAACCGACGTGCTTGGTGACCCAGGCGGCGTAGGCGTCGATGAACTTCTGCAGGAAAGGCTTGATGCCATCGCTGAGCACACCGTTCTCGTCGAAGAAGTTGCCGGCACCGCCGAGGTAGGCTTCCGGCTGCTGCAGCACATATACGTCGAGGAACACCAGACACTGGCGCAGGTGGTGGTTGGCGCCGAAACCGCCGACGGCGCCTGGGGAGGCGCTGAGCACCGCGCCGGGTTTGCCGCTGAAACCACTCTGACCATAGGGGCGTGAGCCGACGTCGATGGCGTTCTTCATCGCACCGGGGATCGAGCGGTTGTATTCCGGGGTGATGAACAGCACGGCGTCGGCGGCCTTGAGTTTGCTGCGAAACGGCGCATAGGAGGCCGGAGCGGTATCGCCGTCGGCGTCTTCGTTGTACAGCGGCAGGTCACCGATCTCGAGGATTTCCAGGTTCAGCGAAGCGGGTGCCAGGTCGGCCAGCGCCAGGGCCAGCTTGCGGTTGATGGAGGCCTTGCGCAGGCTGCCGACCAATACGGCCACGTTGTAGATCTTGCTCATGGTTGTTCTCCGGCGGTGAATAAGCAGGCAGCAACTATAGACCCGCCAGACGAGGCGGGTTCCCTCGTTATCTCGGAGCAATGCGCCAGCCATGGTAATAGCCGGTGTCAGCCTTTGAGCAGAATCGTCGCCACGATCACCGCGGCCAGCAGCATCGGGCCTTAGCGGCCCGATTTGCGGGAGCAAACGCAGACGCCGCCCCGGACAATACGAAGTCAGCCTACGAACTGTTGGCCGTATGCGCTCCGGGGCTTCTGGCATTGGCTGATTGGCCCGGTTGTTCTGCCTGCAGCATGGGGTGGGCAGGAATTTGCCTCATGCTGGCTGTTGCAGGCGCAAGGTGCGCCGATCCGCACGGGCAATGTCAACGGTCATTGGACAATGGCATTCGCGGCGCGCTTCTGGAATAGTTGAGCGGCTGCGCGTAACCCGCCAGCACCTGCCGAACGCCCACAAGGCCTGCCCGGCAGTCGAGACACCTGCCGTGTCCCTTTCGCGCGCTGACCAGGCGCGCCAGGCGAGCCATCCGCTCGCCGCTGGATCCGTACCGCTTTGCCGGTGCCACAACGATAACGCCAAGATCCACACAAGGACGCCCTGATGAAACTCAAGCGACTCTTCTCCGCGCTCGCCGCCGGCGCTGCGCTGACCGCCCTGTGCGCCACCGCGCAGGCGCGTGAATACTCCGTCTCCACCGTGCTTTCCGACGCCTTCCCCTGGGGCCAGGCCGCGCAGAAATGGGCCGATCTGGTCAACGAGCGCTCCGCAGGGCGCATCACCCTGCGTGTCTACCCCAACGCGCAACTGGTCGCCGGCGACCAGACCAAGGAATTCTCCGCCATGCGCTCGGGCCTGATCGACATGGCCGTGGGTTCGACCATCAACTGGTCGCCGCAGGTGCCGGAACTCAATCTGTTCTCCCTGCCGTTTCTGATGAAGAACGATGCCGACCTCGATGCCATCACCCAGGGTGAAGCCGGCAAGCTGGCCTTCGCCGCCATCGAGCAGCGCGGCATCGTGCCGCTGGCCTGGGGCGAGAACGGCTTCCGGCAGATCTCCAACTCGGCCAAGCCGGTACGCAGCCCGGCCGATCTGGCAGGCCTGAAGATCCGCGTGGTCGGCTCGCCGCTGTTCCAAGACACCTTCACCGCCCTCGGCGCCAACCCCACGCAAATGAGCTGGGCCGACGCCAAGCCGGCACTGACCACCGGCGCGGTGGACGGCCAGGAGAACCCGCTGTCGGTCTTCGACGTCGCGCGTGTCGACCAGGTCGGCCAGAAGTACCTGACCCTGTGGGACTACATGGCCGACCCACTGGTGTTCGCCGTCAACCAGCGCGTATGGACATCTCTGCCCGAGGAAGATCGCGAGCTGCTGCGCCAGGCTGCCATCGACGCCGGCAAGTGGGAGATTGAGCTGTCGCGCGGAGCTCAGGCTCAACGCCTGGCCGACGTACGTGAGCGCGGCGTGGAAGTGATCGAGCTGACCGACGCCGAGCGCGCCGCGTTCGTCGAGGCCACTGCCAGCGTGCAGGAGAAATGGGCACCGCGCATCGGCGACGCGCTGATGGAAGCCGCGCGCAAGGCCGTGGCCCAGCCCTGATTCGTTTCACCTGATCGGAAGCTCCCTCTGCCTGCTCTGCTCCCCTCTCCCATTCATGGGAGAGGGGCCGGGGGAGAGGGCAGAGGCGCCACCGCATGAGCGCATCGCTCCGGTCATTCGAGGTTCTTATGAGCAAGCAAGTCGACGCGCCGCTGGAGCGCGTGCTCGCCACCCTGGCCCTGGTGATCATCAGCCTGATCAGCCTGGCCAACGTCGTGGTGCGTTATTTCACCGATGCATCCTTTGCCTTCACCGAGGAAATCTCGGTGTTCCTGCTGGTCATCCTCACCTTCGCTGGTGCTTCGGTGGCCATGCGTAGCAACCGACACATTCGTATCGGCCTGCTCGAGCGCCTGTTCCCGCGTCTGCGCACGCCTTTGATCCTGCTGCAGTGGCTGGCCAGCATGCTGGTACTGGGGCTGGTCTGCTGGTACGGCGGGCAGTTCGCCTGGGAGGAGTTCCAGTGGGATTCCGAATCGCCCGGCCTCGGTCTGCCCAACTGGTGGTACGTGATCTGGCTGCCGATCCTGGCGCTGCTGGTGTTCGTGCGTCTGACCCAGATGACCGTCGATCGTCTGCGCGGGAGGATCAGCGATGAGCCCTGATCTCTGGCTGATCCTCAGTTTCGCCGTACTGCTGGCGCTCGGCGTGCCGGTGGCCTTCGCCCTGGGACTGTCCGGGGCCATCGGCATCATCGCCGGCCTGTCGCCGGACATGCTCGCTACCCTCGGGACCAACACCTACAACGGTGTGGCCAAGTACCCGTTGATCGCCATTCCGCTGTTCATCCTCACCGGCCTGGTATTCGAGAAGGCCGGCGTGGCATTGCGTCTGGTGCGCTTCGCCCAGGCGCTGATCGGTCCACGTCACGGTGGCCTGGCCCTGGTCGCGGTGCTTGTGTGCCTGATCATGGGCGGCATGAGCGGTTCCGGCCCGGCCGATGCTGCTGCCGTGGCCATGGTGATGCTGCCGAGCATGACCAAGGCGGGCTACCCCAGGCCGTTCTCGGCAACCTTGATCGCCGCTTCGGCCTCGACTGCCATCCTGATTCCTCCGTCCATCGCGCTGATTCTCTATTCCATCGTGGTGCCGGGAGTCGATCTGCGCGCACTGTTCGCTGCCGGTCTGTTCCCGGGCATTCTCGCTGGTCTGGTGCTATTGCTGCCGGCCTGGCTGCTATCGCGCCGCTATGGTTGGGAATCCCCGGAGGAAGGCGAGCGTCCGCCGCTGGGCGAGAGCTTCAGACAGGCGCTGCCGGCGCTGTTTGCCCCGGTGCTGATTCTCGGCGGTCTGCGCAGCGGCCTGTTTACGCCGACGGAAGCCGCAGTGGTTGGCGTGGCCTATGGCGTGCTGATCGGCCTGTTCCTCACCCGTGAGCTGGACTGGCGCAGCCTCTGGCGTCTGTGCGGCGAGGCAGGGGTAATCTCTGGCGTGGTCATGCTGATCATCGCTCTGGCGGGCATCTTCGCCTGGGCCGGCACCATGCTCGGCACCTTCCGTCATCTGGCCGAATGGCTGATCTCACTGTCGGACAACGGCTGGGTGCTGCTGGCGCTGGTGATGGTTGCCGTGTTGCTGGCCGGCATGCTGCTCGACGCCATCTCGATCTATCTGATCCTGATGCCGATCCTGATCCCGGTCATGCAGCACTTCGGCTGGAACCCGGTATGGTTCGGCATTCTGCTGGCGATGAACATCGCCATCGGCCAGTTCACTCCACCGGTGGCGATCAATCTGATGGTCACCACGGAGGTTGCCAAGATACGCCTGGAGCAGACCGTCGGCTGGGCGGCGCTGTTTGTCCTGGTGATGTCCAGCGCCCTGCTTCTGGTCGCGATCTTCCCCGAAATCGCCCTGTGGCTGCCGCGTGTAATGGGATACGCGGTATAAGGCAGGCAGTCTATAGTTGCCTGAAGGTGCGCAGCGGGGGGCTGCGCACCACCGAGGGTGGCGGTGCAATGAGATGGATGACAGCGACTATAAAAATCACAAGAACGTAGGCGCTGGGCTGCGCGAGTCGGACAAGCGCGTGCTGATGCGTACCATCCTGCTTGCCACCAGCCTGACTCTCGGCGGCTTCTCCGTCCTGCAGGCTCTGGCCGGCAACTATCTCTTCGCCATCCTCGAAGTGCTGTTTACCGCCCTGTTGCTGTTCGGCGCCTGGCGCATTGGCCGCGCTCGGCATCTGTACCTGTGGATCTACCTGTATCTGATCCCGACCTTCAGCTTCATCCTTTACATCATCGTCATGCCGGAGGCCTCGTCTGCGGCTTTCGTCTGGCTGTACATGATCCCGCTGCTGGCCTACCTGCTGCTGGGAAAGCAGCGTGCCTTCCTGCTTGCCGCGCTGTTCATGCTTGCCGGGCTGCTGCTGTATTTCGCCGACAATCACCTGCACCTGGATACTCGCGGCCTGATCGACGTCGGAAATGCGGCGCTGTGCGGCGTGTTGATCCTGCTCTTCGTGCATATCTACGATGGCTTGCGCATGCAGGCCTACGAGGAGCTGGAACGCCTGGCACAGACCGATGCGCTGACTGGCGTGGCCAGTCGTGGCAGCTTCCAGCAAGCGTTGCAGCGCAGCATTCAGGAGGCCGAGCGCAGCAACGAACATCTGGTGCTGGTGCTGCTCGACGTCGACTACTTCAAACAGGTCAACGACCAGTGGGGGCACGAGGCGGGGGATATGGCGTTGCAGCACATCTGCCGGCTGCTGCAGCAGCGCCTGCGCATCACCGACTTCCTCGGGCGCCTGGGAGGGGAGGAGTTCGGTCTGCTGCTGCGCCACACTGACGGAGTTGGCGCTGCCCCGCTGGTGGAAAAGCTGCGCAAGCAGATTGCCGAGCAACCGCTGCACTACGGCGGCGAGCAGATTGCGCTGTCTGCCACCTTTGGCCTGGCGGCCTGGCCTGTGGATGGCCGTAACGCCGCCGACCTTTACCGCACCGCCGACCGCCGTCTGTACAGCGGCAAGCAACGCGGGCGCAACCAGCTGGTCAGCACCGACCTGCCTGTCGAGTTGCTGCTGGACAAGCTCGACGTGCGTTTCTGAACGCCGCTCAGCGTGCCGCGCTGGCCGCGACTGCTGGCACGCAGGGCTGCTGGCCGGCGCCGGCCAGGTTCTCGACGTTGTTCAGCACGTTATGGCCCTGATTGACCTTCTGCGCGTTCTCCGCCACCTGCACGCGCTTTGCATAGGTAGCGGAGTTGCCGTTGAGGTTGTTCTGGGTCTCCAGCACGCTGTTGGCTATGTCCAGCAGGCTGCGGCCGGTGGCGATAAGGCTGCTGGTTGCGCTCGGGGCGCAGGGATCAGTAGCCAGCTGAGCATTCTGCTGGTCCTGGGGTTGCGTGTTCTGTGCCAGGCAGCCGCTCAGCGAGGCCACCGCAGCGGTGCTCAGAGCGATAGCCAGGCTTCTTCCCGTGATGTTCATCAGACATTCCCTTTAATGACCGTGCCCCGACCCACTGCCAAGGCATTGCCCGGATTCTAGGAACGAGGTCTCAGGCAAGAAATAGTACGGGTGTACTGATGTCGAATCGCCTGCCAAGCAGTTCCTTGCGCCGGTGGTGGGCTCCGGCCTAAGGTGCCAGCTCCAGTACAGGAGCTGTAATCAGCAGGGAATCCTCATGCCCGCGAGCGTCTCCACTTCTCACGACACCGAGCGTGCCCAGGCCGGGGTACGCATGATCTTCGTGGCAGCCGCGGGCAGCTATACCGCAGCACTCCATCTTTTATCCCTGATCGACTCAGGGCTGGTCTGGAAGATCTTTCTGCTCGAAGGCCTGTTCTGCATCGTCGCCACACTCATCTGGGCAGATGTCCTGCGCCGTCCGGGCCACTATCGTGGGCGTCGCCTGCTAACCATGTTTACCGACTACAGCGGCATCACTCTGGCCCTGGCCAATGGCGGTGCGGCCATGTTGCCGGTCTATGCGATCCTGATCTGGATCACCATCGGCTATGGCCTGCGTTACGGCTCCGGTTACTTGCTGTTGGCCACCGTCATGGCTATGGCGTCGCTGGCGGTGACCGCCAGCATCTCGGCCTATTGGCAGTCGCAGCCCTACCTGATCATCACGCTGCTGCTCACCACCCTGATGGCGCCGGCCTACATGCATGCCCTGCTCAGACGCTCGCGTCAGGCGGTCGAGGCCGAGCAGGCAGCCATCCGCGCCAAGGCGCAGTTTCTCGCCCAGGCCAGCCATGACCTGCGTCAGCCCATTCACTCAATCAGCCTGTTCACCGCGTGCCTGCGAGACAGCCGCCTGGGCGCCGAGCAGCAACGGCTGGTGGAGAACATCGACAAATCCCTGCACAGCGTCGCGCGTCTGTTCCGCAGCATTCTTGATATGTACTCGCTCGACAGCGGCAAGGTGGTGCCGCAGCTGGAGCCGCTGGCGTTGCGTCCTCTGCTTGAACAGCTCATCCAGCAGAATGCCGAGGCGGCGCGCTGGGCCGGGGTGGAGGTGCGGTTGCGTTGCCCGCCGGTTCAGGTGCGGGCCGACCCGGCACTGCTCACCACCATGCTGCAGAACCTGCTTTCCAATGCATTGAAATATGCTCCGGGCAAGCCGCTGCTGATCGCCTGTCGGTGTCGTGGCCCGGAGGTTGCCATCGAGGTCTATGACAAGGGGCGCGGCATAGCCTCCGGGCATCTGGACAGCGTCTTCGAGGAGTTCTACCGCGTACGCCAGGAGCGCGACAGCGATGTCGAGGGCATGGGCCTGGGTCTGGCCATCGTCAGGCGTCTCGGCGCGCTGATGGGGATGCGGGTCAGCATTCGTTCCGTGGAAGGTCGCGGCACGCGTGCGGTGATCGACGGCCTGCAGTGGATCGAGACACCCAGTCAGCTTCCTGCTGCCAGACGCAGCGACCGCGAGGCGCCGCGCATGCTCGACGGCTTGCGCGTGTGCCTGATCGAGGATGACCGCAACGTGCTGCTGGCTACCGCGACCCTGCTGCAGAAATGGGGCTGCGAAGTCTCCAGCTTCAGCGGCCTGCCCGATGCATCGAAGCATTTCGATCTGGTGGTGACGGACTTCGACCTCGGCACCGACGCCTCGGGCGCCGACTGCATCCAGCACCTGCGTCGCGGCAGTGGACGCGACGTGCCGGCGATCATCATGACCGGCCACGACGTGCGTCGAGTTCAGCAACAGCTGGGTGACAACGAAATCCCGATCCTGTCGAAACCGGTGCAGCCAGCCGAGCTGCGCTCGCTTCTGGTGGCGCTGAAACTTCGCCTCAAAGCTGCATGAGGATCACACCAGCCCGGCCTTGGCACCCTTGGCTGCGGCCGCGGCGCGGGTGCTGACGTCCAGCGTGCGCAGCAGCGATGAAACATGGATGCGTGCGGTAAAGGGGGAGATCGCCAGCTCGCGGGCGATCTCCTTGTTCGACAGGCCGCGCACCACCAGCCGTAGAAGTTCCTGCTGCCGAGGCGTCAGCTGCTCCAACAGATGACGGTCCCCGGCGAAGGCCGGCACCCCGGCGGGGCCAAGAGTCAGGACGAATTCCCCGGCGCGTACGGCCAGCAACGCGTCGGCAATTGCATCAGGTGGTGTCGCCTTGCCGATGAAACCGTCGGCGCCTGCTGTCATCACTTCATCGATCAGCTCGCGGTTGTCGACCATTGACACGACCACGATAGAGCTGCGGGCAAACGTCTGGCGCAGTGTGCTGATGGCCTGCGGCGACTGGCCGGGGAAGAGCAGGTCGAGCATGAACAGGCTCGGCGCCGCGCCCGCTTGCGCCAGGCTCAGCACTTCATCCATGTCTGCGGCTTCGAGGATGCACGCCTGGGGAAAGACGCGCTGGGCGATGCGGCACAGACCATCGCGGAAAACCGGATGGTCGTCGGCCACTATGATGCGTTCTTGTTGTAATTGTTCGGGCATATGGGCGCTTCCGTCTTGGAGCCAGACTAAAGTCATCGCCCGGACGGTGCCAGTGGCTGGTTCTCAGTATGACGACTGGTTTCGTCGGAACCGCATGGCGTTGCCTGCAGTCTGTTCTGATACCCCCTTATGGAATGTAAAGGAGTACCACATGGACCTTATCCGTATCCTCATCGCCATCCTGCTGCCGCCGTTGGGCGTGTTCCTCCAGGTCGGTTTCGGCGGCGCGTTCTGGCTTAACATCCTGCTCACCCTGCTTGGCTACATCCCCGGCATCGTGCATGCGGTGTACATCATCGCCAAACGCTGAGGTCTGTCCCCAGCGCGCTTGCTTACTGATGTCGCGTTTTCTCCCCTCTCCCATTCAGGGGCTACATCGGAAACAGCGAAGCACCGCTTCGCCCGCTGTTGCGACCCTAACTCTGCGAAGGGCTGGGGCCGGGGGAGAAGCAGACGATCATGCAGCAAGCAGTTTGCCTATCTCGCCCCTGGCGACGGCTCGCCATTTCTCCCTGACGAATCCCCTTACTCCCGCCGCAAAAAATGCACGCTGAACAGCTGCGCCGGATCGCTCCATATGGCGACCGAGGCGAAGCCGCATGCGCCTGCCAACTCACGAAAGCCGCTCGGCGTGTATTTGTAGGAATTCTCCGTATGCAGGGTTTCGCCTGCGGCGAAGTCGAACACGCGATCCTCGATGCGCACCCGCTGCGCCTGCCGGCTGACCAGATGCATCTCGATGCGTGACTCGGCTTCGTTGTAGAAGGCTCGATGCTGGAAGCCGCGTGGGTCGATATCGCTGTCCAGCTCGGTGCGAATACGCTCGAGCAGGTTGAGGTTGAACAGCGCAGTGACCCCGGACGCATCGTTGTAGGCGCTTTCCAGTACCTGACGGTCCTTGATCAGATCCACACCGATCAGCAGGCCACTGCCGGCCGGCAGCGTCCGATGCAGGTTACAAAGAAAGGCTTGGGCTTCTTCCGGATCAAAATTACCGATGCTGGAGCCGGGGAAGAACGCCAGTGGCCGTTTGCCCAGCGCCTCGGCGGGCAACTTCAGTGGTTGGCTGAAATCGGCGCACAGCGCGTGTACGTCGAGCCAGCGATAGTCGGCAGCCAGCCGGCGTGTGCAGATATCCAGGAACTCACGGGAGATATCGATGCCCAGGTAGCGCGCCGGGCGCAGGGCTTCGAGCAGCAGGCGGATCTTGCGGCTGGCGCCGCTGCCCAGCTCCACCAGGCTGACGTTGCGCCCGGCCAGCTCGGCGATATCCTTGGCCGCCAGGCGCAGGATGGTTTCCTCGGTGCGAGTTGGATAGTACTCCGGCTGCTGGCAGATCAACTCGAACAGCTGGGAACCGCGGTGATCGTAGAAGAACTTCGGCGACATCGCCTTTGGGCTGGTCGCGAAACCACGAAGGGCTTCCTCGCGTAGCGCCTGCTGTTCCCGACTCAGGGATTGTTCGTGGGTACGGAGTGCCAGTGCCATGCTCAGAGCTCCTTGGCCAGACGCAGGCCGGAGAACTGCCAGCGCATGGTGGGGTAGAAGAAGTTGCGATAGGTGGGGCGCACGTGGTCCTCAGGCGTGGCGCAACTGCCGCCACGCAACACCACCTGCCCGGACATGAACTTGCCGTTGTACTCACCCAGGCTGCCGCCCAGCGGCCGAAAGCCGGGGTAGGGCCGATAGGCGCTGGCCGTCCATTCCCAGACATCGCCGTAGAGTTGCTGCAGGCCATCGCCGGCAGCTGCAGCCACCGGCTGCAGATGGCCGCTCTCGACAAAATTGCCCCACAATGGCTCGTCCTGCGCGGCGACTTCCCATTCTTCTTCGCGTGCCAGACGTGCCTGCGCCCAGGTGGCAAAGGCCTCGGCCTCGAAATAACTCAGGTGGCAAACCGGTGCATCCAGATCCAGCTCGCGTGGGCCGCCCAGGGTCAGCTCCAGCCAGTCGTCACCCTCGCGCTGCCAGTACAGCGGCGCCTGCCAGCCAGCGCGCTGGATATGGTCCCAGCCGTCCGCCAGCCACAAGGCGGTGTTGCGATAACCGCCATCGCGAATGAACTCCAGGTACTCGCCATTGCTCACCGGCCGGCTGGCCAACTGAAAGGCCTCGACGAACACCCGATGGCGCGGCCGCTCGCAGTCGAAGGCAAAGCCTTCGCCGCTATGGCCAACCTGGCGCAACCCGGCGGGGAACTGAATCCAGCGCAGCTCGCTCGCGCTTGCTCCGCCCGGCTTCAGGTCATGCCGGTAAACCGGCCGTAACGGGTTCTGCGCCAGGATGTGCTTGATATCCATCAGCAGCAGCTCCTGATGCTGCTGCTCATGCTCCAGCCCCAGCGCGACCCGCTGCAGCACCTCATCGGCAAGTTCACTGCCTGACTGGAGCAACTGCGCCATGGCCAGATCGACATGGCTGCGATAGGCGTACACCTCGCTTACCGTCGGCCGCGACAACAACCCGCGCCGCGCCCGCTCGAAGGGCGTGCCGTGGGTCTTGTAGTAGGAATTGAACAGATGGTCGTAGCGTTCATCCAGCGGGCGATAGCCCGGCAGGAAGGGAAGCAGCACGAAGGCCTCGAAGAACCAGGTGACATGCGCCAGATGCCATTTCGGCGGGCTGACGTCCGGCATGCTCTGAATCACATAGTCTTCAGCTTCCAGCGGCTCACAGAGCCGTTCACTGGCGGCGCGTACCCGCTGGTAACGCTGCCATAGCTTTTCGAGGTGCGACGGTGAAACGGCGATCCTGCTGGTGCGGTCTCGCATAACACGCATCCTTTGCTGGCGCCGCGGAACGCGACGGTTCTTTAAGCCGACCGGGCTAGAAGGGCAAAGGTTCAGGGAAAATGTGAGGCTGCGGGGGCCAGGGCGAGAAACAAAAAAGCCGCGCAATGCGCGGCTTTGAAGGTGGTGGGCCCACACGGACTCGAACCGTGGACCAAAGGATTATGAGTCCTCTGCTCTAACCAACTGAGCTATAGGCCCCCAGAAGGCCGGCGGATTATACCGGTGGGTTCTCGTCAGCGCCAACCGCTTGACCTGGCGGGAGAAATTTCCGCGCGAAGGCTTCGGCCGAGAGGGGGCGACTGACCACGTAGCCCTGGATCTGCAAGCAGCCTTCGGCGGCGAGGCAGAGTTCCTGGGCCTTGGTTTCCACGCCTTCGGCGATCACTGTCAACTGCATGCTGTTGCCCAGAGCGATGATGGCGCGGGTGATCGCCAGGTCATGCGGGTCATCCGGCAGGCCGCGGACGAAGGATTTGTCGATCTTCAGCACGTCCAGTGGCAGGCGTTTGAGGTAGCTGAGCGAGGAGTAGCCGGTGCCGAAGTCGTCGATGGCCAGCTGCACGCCGAGCTGCTTGAGGCGGTGGAGGATTTCCAGCGCATCGTCGGCCTGGTTCATGATGAAGTTTTCGGTGATCTCCAGTTGCAGCAGTTGTGGCGCCAGATTGTGGTGTTGCAGCAATGCTCTGATGCGTGCTAGCAAGCCGGGTTGGTGCAATTGCGCACCGGCAAGGTTGACCGATAGGGCGCCAAAGCCGAGGCCGCTTTCCTGCCACTGCTGCAGCTGGCGGCAGGCCTGTTCCAGCACCCAGTCGCCCAGCGGCAGGATCAGCCCGCTTTCTTCGGCCACCGGGATGAAACGATCCGGTGGAATCTCACCGAACACCGGGTGCGGCCAGCGCACCAGTGCTTCGGCGCCCACCAGGCCCTGGCTGCGCACGCAGAACTTGGGCTGGTAGTGCAGGCACAGTTCGTTGCGTTCGAGGGCGCGGCGCAGCTCCTGCTCCATGGCCATGCGTTCGTTGACCTGGAAGGTCAGCGAGCGGGTGTAGAACTCGTAGCGGTTTCGCCCCTTCGCCTTGGACTGGTACATGGCCGTATCGGCGTTCTTCACCAGGGTGGCGACATCCAGGCCGTCCGCGGGATAGAGGCTGATGCCGATGCTGGCACTGATGAAGAACTCGTGATCGTCGAGCTGAAACGATGCGCCGAAGCAGGCGAGAAGCTTCTGTGCGACCTGCTCGGCATCATTCGGCTGATGCAGGCCGGGCAGCAGGATGATGAACTCGTCGCCGCCCAGTCGAGCCACGGTGTCGATATCGCGCAACTGCCGTCTCAGGCGTTCGGCGATGGCTCTGAGCAACTGGTCGCCGACCGGATGGCCGAGGCTGTCATTGATCTGCTTGAAGCGGTCGAGGTCGAGGAACAGCACGGCACCAAGCTGGTCGCCGGTACGCGTGCCGTCCAGGGCGCTGCGCAGGCGGTTCTCGAACAGCAGGCGATTGGGCAGACCGGTCAGTGGGTCGTGGTGGGCCTGATGGTCGAGCCGCGCCTGAGCGTGCTTGAGGCTGGAGATATCGGCGAACACACCGACGAAGTGGGTGATCTGGTTGTCGCTGTTGCGCACGGCGCTGATGGTCAGCCATTCCGGGTACAGCTCGCCGTTCTTGCGCCGGTTCCAGATTTCCCCCTGCCAGTGCCCGTTGGCAGCCAGGCCGTGCCACATGGTGGCGTAGAAGGCGTTGTCGTGCTGGCCGGAGGAGAGCAGGCTGGGGCGCTGGCCGAGGACTTCGGCCTCGCTGTAACCGGTGATCAGGGTAAAGGCTCGGTTGACCGCGGTGATGCGCTGTTCGAGGTCGGTGATCATCACGCCTTCGGCGGTACTTTCGAAGACGGTCGCGGCCTGTTGCAGTTCTTCCTGCATCTGCTGGCGTTCGGTGATGTCGCGGGCGATGGTCAGCAGGCATTCCTCGCCATTGATCGACAGCGGCTGCGCGGAGAGTTCGCACAGGCGCAGGTGGCCGGCCCGGGTGCGTACCGGGGCGATCATGTCGCGCACGACGCCATGCTCGTGAACGGCCTGCACCATGCGCTCACGGTCTTTCGGATCGGCCCAGATGCCCAGGCTGAGGGTGCTCTGCTCGCCGACCTGGTCGTTGCCGTAACCGGTGATGCGGCTGAAGCCTTCGTTGGCTTCGACCAGCAGGCCGTCGCGCAGGCGGGTGATCAGCAGGCCATCGGGCGAGGCGTGGAAGGCCTTGGCGAACTTCTCCTCGGATATCTGCAGCTGCTGCTGGGTGCTTTTGAGCTGGGTGATGTCGCGTACCACCACCACCACTGCCTGCGTGTTGTCGAGCAGGAACGGGCTGGCGGAGATGAGCCCGGTGAACAGGCTGCCGTCGGCGCGGCGAAAGGGCATTTCCAGGTTGTGCAGACTGTCGTCCTGCAGGCGCAGCAGCAGGCTCGGGCCGATGCCGGGTACGCCCCACAGGTCGAGTTCGGTGGCGGTTTTGCCGATGGCCTGTTCGAGGCTGATACCGGTCTGCTCGGTGAAGGCGGTGTTGACCTCCAGCAGCACTCCATCTGCCTGACGCGCAATGACCAGCAGATCCGGGCACTGCTGAACCACCGAGGCGTACTTCTGTTCCGATTGGCGCAGTGCGTGCTCGGTCTGCTTGGCTTCGCTGATGTCGATCATCAGGCCGCGAACTACCTGCTGCTCGCCCCGTTGCAGCAGGGTGGCGATATCGCGCACCCACACCGTACGGCCGTCGGCGGCGAGCAGACGGTATTCCAGCGCGTGATCATTGCCGGTCGAGCACTGATCGAGGCGGTTGCGCAGCGTGCGCTGCTGGTCGTCGGGGTGCAGGTGGCGTTGCCAGAAACCGGGTTCGAGCCACTCGCTCAGGGGGTAACCCAGGAGCTTTTCCGCATGAGGTGAAACATAGGTGTAGGTAAGGTCGCTCGACTCGGTTTCCCAGGTGATGGCCGAGAGGCTTTCGACCATGTCGCGAAAGTGCTGCTCGCGGCTGCGCAGTTCCTGTTCCAGCGCCTCGCGGTTGCGCATCTCGCATTTCAACCGACGGTTGACGCTGAGGATGATGGCAATGATCGCCAGCAGGCCGAGTACGGCTGGCAGGCCGTAGAGCAGGGCTTCATGCCAGGCCTTGCGTGTGTCCAGCACGCCACCGACCCACGGATCCTGCAGCGCGGCGATTTCTTCGGCGCTGAGTTCGGCGAAGAGTTTGTCGAGAATGCCGATCAGCACGTCATGCCCGCGTGGTGCGGCCATGGCCAGCTGATAGCGATAGGGCGTCTCACCGCTGATGTAGAGACCATCGAGTTTCAGTTGGCGCAGACTCCAGACGCTGGAAGCGAGATCGCCGACCATGGCGTCGGCCTGGTGGGTGGCCAGCGCCTGCAGCGCGGCAGCGACGTTCTGCAGCGGTACCAGGTTGAGGTCGGGATGTCGCTGGCGCAGCAGTTCATGCGTGGCGTAATCGCGGACCACTGCGACCTTGAGCCCATACAGGTCTTTGAGCTGCTTGGGCTGCGGGCCGCCGTCGCGGGCCAGGATGATGAGCGGGAAGTCCAGGTAGGGGCGGGTGAAGGTCAGGTATTCCTGGCGTTCGGTTGTCGACATCAGCCCGGGAAGCAGGTCGACCTGCCCCTGGCGAGCCTGTTCCAGCACCGCGCTCCAGTTGTCTTGCTCGACGGCCCGAAAGGTCACGCCAAGACGGTTTTCGATCAGGCGCACGTAGCCGGCGCTCAGACCCTGATACTGGCCCTGTTCGTTGCGGAATTCGAAAGGTGGCCAAGAGACATCGACGCCCAGAGCCAGCTCGGGGTTGTCCGCCAGCCAGGTGCGTTCATTCTCGTTGAGAGTCAGGGCCAGGGCGGGAGTCATCCCGTAAGCCAGACACAACAGCAAAATGGCCGGCAGGCGGGGCATAACGGCCTCGTTTCAGAATCGATATGGTCGCAGTGTAGACCGGTCGATGCGCAGATGGCAGTTTGATTGCAATGCTCTGCGTTGGCGCCATTTTTCGAGGCATGCCGGCCCGGAAAGCAGAACCCCCGGACTGGCCGGGGGTTTTGGTATCACTCGTCGAGGAAGGAGCGCAAATGCTCGCTTCGCGTCGGGTGACGCAGCTTGCGCAGTGCCTTGGCTTCGATCTGGCGGATACGTTCGCGTGTGACATCGAACTGCTTGCCCACTTCCTCGAGGGTGTGGTCAGTATTCATGTCGATACCGAAGCGCATGCGCAGAACCTTGGCTTCACGGGCGGTGAGGCCAGCCAGTACTTCGCGAGTGGCTTCCTTGAGGCTTTCGACGGTGGCCACGTCGATCGGGGACTGCATGGTGCTGTCCTCGATGAAGTCGCCAAGATGCGAATCTTCGTCGTCGCCAATCGGGGTTTCCATGGAGATCGGCTCTTTGGCGATCTTCAATACCTTGCGGATCTTGTCCTCGGGCATTTCCATGCGCTCGCCCAACTCTTCCGGAGTGGGCTCGCGACCCATTTCCTGCAGCATCTGGCGGGAGATGCGGTTGAGCTTGTTGATCGTCTCGATCATGTGCACCGGAATACGGATGGTGCGCGCCTGGTCAGCGATCGAGCGGGTGATCGCCTGGCGGATCCACCAGGTGGCGTAGGTCGAGAACTTGTAGCCGCGACGGTATTCGAACTTGTCCACCGCCTTCATCAGGCCGATGTTGCCTTCCTGGATCAGATCGAGGAACTGCAGGCCGCGGTTGGTGTACTTCTTGGCGATAGAGATCACCAGACGCAGGTTGGCCTCGACCATTTCCTTCTTGGCGCGGCGAGCCTTGGCTTCACCGATGGACATGCGACGGTTGATGTCCTTGATCTCGGCCAGGCTGAGATTGGTCTCGGCTTCCAGGTCGGCCAGCTTCTGCTGGCAGCGCTGGATGTCGGCCTGCAGGTTGCCCAGGGCTTCGGCGTACTTGGCCTTGCCCTTGGCCAGGTCGGCGGCCCAGTCCATGTCGACTTCGTTGCCCGGGAACAGGCGCAGGAAGTCGGCTCGCGGCATGCGTGCATCACGTACACACAGCTGCATGATGGCGCGCTCTTGCGCACGCAGGCGGTCGAGAGCACCGCGCACCTGGCTGACCAGGGCGTCGTACTGCTTGGGCACCAGCTTGATCGGCATGAACAGCTCGGCCAGTGCGGCCAGCTCTTCAGTGGCCTGCTTGCTGCCACGACCGTGCTTCTTCAGGGCCTTCTGGACTTTTTCCTGCTGCTCGGCCACGGCGTTGAAACGGCGGGCTGCCTCTTCCGGGTCCGGGCCGCCATCGCCTTCTTCTTCCTCGTCGTCGCCGCTATCGTCTTCTTCTTCGTCGTCGCTTTCTTCAGCGGCGGCGCCTTCCTTGACGGGAACGGGGGCTGCGGCTTCGTCAGGCACGCTGCCGTCATCCGGGTCGATGTAGCCACTGAGGACTTCGGCCAGGCGGCCGCCTTCGGTGGTGACGCGGTTGTACTCGGCGAGGATGCCGTCGACAGTGCCGGGGAAGTGAGCGATGGCGCTCATGACTTCGCGGATGCCTTCCTCGATGCGTTTGGCGATTTCGATCTCGCCTTCGCGGGTCAGCAGTTCCACGGTACCCATTTCGCGCATGTACATGCGCACCGGGTCGGTGGTGCGGCCGATATCGGTTTCAACGGCGGCGAGGGCAGCAGCGGCTTCTTCGGCTGCAGCCTCGTCGGTGTCGGCTTCGGCCAACAACAGGGCGTCCGCATCCGGAGCACTCTCGAATACGTTGATCCCCATGTCGTTGATCATGCGGATGATGTCTTCCACCTGTTCCGGATCGGAAATATCTTCCGGCAGGTGGTCATTGACCTCCGCGTAAGTCAGGTAACCCTGCTCGCGACCACGGCTGATCAATTCTTTCAAACGAGACTGCTGTTGCGCTTTTACGGACATAACACCCTATCCACTGAAGGTCTTGGCGGGCTGAAAACAAGCCGAGGATTATACCTTGGTTTTGACTTTAGGCGCCAGTTGGGGACTTGCTGCTCGGCGAGGAGGTGAGGCTGTAATGCTCTCTGAGCAACGTCTTTTCCTCGTCTGTGAGCTCGCTGGGGCTTTTATGAATGATGCTGCGGAGCGCCTTTTCACGCCGCCTCTGCGATTGACTGTGTGCAAGTGTAGTAATGGTGTCGAAAAACTGCTGTTCAAGGTTGTCTCCCTGAATCAGCCATTCCTTTTCCGCCAGCGCCCGTAGCAGGCGACCCTGTTCGGTGCCGTGCCAGCGGGCGATCAGTTGCAGCGAACGCAGGTTGGGCGTCTTCTGCAGGGCACCGACCAGCGCTACCAGAAGTTGCGCGTAGGTGTCCTCTTCGTCGGCGAAATGGCTGACATCTTCGACTTTCTGCGCAAGGTGCGGATGATGCAGCAAGGTGCGCAGGGCGATCAGATGTGGTGATTCGACGCTCACCGCGGTGCGCGGGGCACGTGGCGCGAAATCGCCCTTGCCCTTTTTGCTCCACTTTCCGCCGTCTTTCTTCCAGCTGCCTTTGCCGCCTTCGTTATTGCGCTCGTAGTACTGCTGTTGGGGTGGGGCGGGCTGCTCGTAACCGCCAACGTCCGGCAGGCTGTCGTAGTAGGCGCTGTCGGGAATGTCGCCGTAATCCGGGTAATCGCTGCTGGGAGGATGGCTGGGTGTGCTCGGTGCATGGCTGCGTGGTGCACTGGCAACCTGGTTCATGGCTTCGCCGGAAAGACCGGTGATTTCGCTCAGGCGCTGACGCATCAGGGCGCGTAGGTTGTTGCCGGGAATCTTCTCGATCAGCGGTGCGGCCAGGGTGACCAGATGCGCCTTGCCTTCCAGCGAGCGCGGGTCGGCTTCTTCGCAGAGTTGCTGGAAGAAGTAGTCGGCCAGCGGCTGGGCATGCTGGTTGATGCGCGCGCGGAAGGCATCGGTCCCTTCGGCACGCACCAGAGTGTCCGGGTCCTCGCCTTCGGGCAGGAACAGGAAGCGCGCGCGGCGACCGTCCTGCAGGCTCGGCAGGGTCGACTCCAGGGCGCGCCAGGCAGCGTTGCGCCCGGCGGCGTCGCCGTCGAAGCAGAACAGTACGCTGGGCACGATGCGGAACAGACGCTTGAGGTGTTCTTCGCTGGTGGCCGTGCCCAAGGTTGCCACGGCGTTGCGCAGGCCCTGCTGGGCCAGGGCGATGACGTCCATGTAGCCTTCGACCACCATGATCTCGTCGAGATCGCGGTTGAACTTGCGCGCTTCGTACAGGCCGTAGAGTTCCTGACCCTTGTGGAATACCGGGGTTTCCGGCGAGTTCAGGTACTTGGGCTTGTCGTCGCCCAGCACGCGGCCGCCGAAGGCGATAACCCGGCCGCGAGTGTCGCGGATGGGGAACATGATGCGGTCGCGGAAGCGGTCGTAGCGCCGGCCGTTCTCGGCGTTCTCGATCAGCAGGCCGGCATCGATCATGACCTTCTGCTGCAGGGCGTCAGCGCCCAGGTGCTTGAGCAGGTTGTCCCAGCCGGGTGGAGCGAAACCTATGCCGAAGTCGCGGGCGATTTCGCCGGTCAGGCCGCGGCCCTTGAGGTAATCCACGGCGTACTTGCGCTGTGGGTGGCTTTTCAGGGCCTGGCGATAGTGTTCGGCGGCAGCATTGAGCAGCGGGTAGAGTGGCGAGTCGACAGGCTGTCTGGGCTTGTGGCCGCGACCGCTTTCCTCGCGTGGCACCTCCATGCCGGCGCGTTTGGCCAGTTCCTCGATCGCCTGGGGAAACTCCAGTTGATCGTGGTCCATGACGAAACCGAGGGCATTGCCGCCGGCGCCGCAGCCGAAGCAGTAGTAGAACTGTTTGTCCGGGCTGACGGTGAAGGAGGGGGTCTTTTCCTTGTGGAAAGGGCAGCAGGCGCTGTAGTTCTTGCCGGTCTTCTTCAGCTGGATGCGCGAACTCACCACATCGACGATATCGGTGCGGTTGAGCAGGTCATCGATGAAGGATTGCGGGATCAGGCCAGCCATAGATGCTCAGCATACTGTCCGGCGCAAGCGCTGGACAACGGATGGGTAGAAAAGCAAAAACTCCGCTCACTCGCTAAGGCGCGAGGCGGAGTCTTTAAAATGCAATGCCCGGCCGAAGCCGGGCATTCGAGCGTTGCGTGTACGCTATTAGTACAGGCGAACGCTGCGGCGCTGCTCGCGCTGCACTTTCTTGGCGTGACGCTTAACAGCGGCAGCGGCTTTGCGCTTACGCTCAGCGGTCGGCTTTTCGTAGAATTCGCGGCTGCGAACTTCAGCCAGTACACCGGCTTTTTCGCAGGAGCGCTTGAAACGACGCAGGGCTACGTCGAAGGGTTCGTTCTCTTTAACTTTGACGGCTGGCATCCAGGTCGTACCTATCTTTAATTACCGGTTTCAACGCATGCCCGGCAGGTGGCTCGGGGTGCGTCGGTTTTCAAGGGTTGCGGATGTTACCGTCTCGCCGCGCGGAATGCAAAGCCCTTAGGTCGAAAAGCGCTGGTCGCTCCGCCGGGCGGCGCTTATCATGCGCGCCTTTGTTCCACGCGGCAAACCAAGGTTCAAGCTCTATGCTCGTACTGGGATTGGAAACTTCCTGCGATGAAACCGGCGTCGCGCTCTATGACAGCGAGCGTGGCCTGCTGGCTGACGCCCTGTTCAGCCAGATCGACCTGCACCGAGTGTACGGCGGCGTGGTGCCTGAATTGGCCTCGCGTGATCACGTCAAACGCATGCTGCCGTTGATCCGCCAGGTACTGGATGAGGCGGGCAAGCAGACCGCCGATATCGATGCACTGGCCTACACGGCGGGCCCCGGTCTGGTCGGGGCGCTGCTGGTGGGTGCGTCCTGCGCGCAGGCACTGGCCTTTGCCTGGGGCGTGCCGGCCGTCGGCGTGCACCATATGGAAGGTCATCTGCTGGCGCCGATGCTGGAAGAGCAGCCGCCGGCCTTTCCTTTCGTCGCCCTGCTGGTGTCCGGCGGCCACACCCAGTTGGTGCGGGTCGATGGCATCGGGCAGTACCAGTTGCTCGGCGAGTCGCTGGACGATGCCGCCGGCGAAGCCTTCGACAAAACTGCCAAGCTGATGGGTCTGAATTATCCCGGTGGTCCGGAAATCGCCAAGCTGGCCGAACAGGGCACGCCGGGGCGCTTCGTCTTCCCGCGGCCGATGACCGACCGTCCGGGCCTGGATTTCAGTTTCAGCGGCCTGAAGACCTTTGCCCTGAATACCTGGCAGCAATGCCGTGACAACGGCGACGACCTCGACCAAGCCCGTCGCGACATCGCGCTGGCCTTCCAGCAGGCGGTGGTCGAGACTCTGACCATCAAGTGCAAGCGTGCGCTCAAGCAGAGCGGGTTGAAAAGCCTGGTCATCGCCGGTGGCGTGAGTGCCAACAAGGCGCTGCGCGAGCATCTGGAGCGTATGCTCGGCGAGATGAAGGGCAAGGTGTTCTATGCGCGGCCGCGTTTCTGCACCGACAACGGCGCGATGATCGCCTATGCCGGTTGCCAGCGTTTGCTGGCCGGGCAGCACGAAGACCTGGCGATCAAGGTGCAGGCGCGCTGGCCGATGGATTCGCTGCCGGCGATTTGATGCCAGGAGCGGCTTCAGCCGCGATTCGTTGCCACCGAATGCTTAAAAATGCCGTTCGCGACCGGCGAACAGATCACGCAGATTGCTGCGGTGACGCCAGACGATCAGTCCGGTGAGCACGCAGGCCGGTAGCAAGGCCGCAGGCTGTTGCCAGGCCAGCAGTGGCAGCGTCAGTGGTGTGGCGATCAGCGATGCCAGTGAGCTGGTGCGAGTCAGCAGGAATAGCAGAGCCCAGGTCGCCAGGGCGAGCAGGGCGGCCGGGGCATAGAGGCCGAGCAGCATGCCGGCGGCAGTGGCCACGCCCTTGCCGCCACGAAAACGAAAGTACAGCGGGTACAGATGGCCGACCACGGCCGCCAGACCGATCCAGGCCTGCTGGTGCAGGTTGAGGCCGAAGAGTTTGGCGATCAGGATCGGCAGCAGGCCCTTGAGCAGGTCGCCGATCAGGGTCAGCACGGCGAGTTTCTTGCCGGCCACGCGCAGCATGTTGGTGGCACCGGGGTTGCCCGAGCCACTGGCACGTGGGTCCGGCCTGCCAGCGAGTCGGCTGAGCAGGATGGCGAAGGACAGCGAACCGAGCAGGTAGGCAAGGATTGCCAGAAGCCAGAACATGGTGGCCATTCCAGGGCATGGGATGGCCCGATTCTAACGAGGTGCAGCGCCCTTGTCGTGGCGCGGAGAGTGCGGTGGACAGAGTATTTATCGAGGGGCTGGAAGTCGACACGGTGATCGGCGCCTACGATTGGGAGCGCGACATTCGCCAGTGCCTGCGTCTCGACCTGCAGATGGCCTGGGACAACCGCCCGGCCGCAGCCGATGACGATCTCGACCTGGCGCTCGACTATGCCTGCGTGTCCACGCGTATCCAGGCCTTCGCGGCCGAGTCGCAGTTCATTCTGGTCGAGACCTTCGCTGAGCGTCTGGCGCAGCTTCTGATGGATGAGTTCAACATTCCCTGGGTTCGGCTGAAACTGACCAAGCCCGGTGCAGTTCCGGCCGCACGTGGCGGCGTGGGTGTGGAGATCGAGCGCGGATGTCTGTGACTCGGGTCTTTCTCGGCCTCGGCAGCAATGTGCAGCGCGAGGCTCACCTGTGTGCCGGGCTCGATGCGCTGTCTGCTCTGCTCACCGATATGCGCTGCTCGCCGGTTTTCGAAAGCCACGCGGTGGGCATCAAGAGCGGCAACTTCTTCAATCTGGTGGTGGTCGGTGAAACCGAGCTGCCGCTGCTGGAGCTGGATCGCCGGCTGAAATTCATCGAGGCCGATAACGGCCGCTATGCGCCGGATCGCAAGGGCCTGCCGCTGGATATCGACGTGTTGCTGTATGGCGAGCAGGTAGGCAACTTCAACGGCCTGATCCTGCCGCGTGCGGAAATTCTCAAGAACGCCTTCGTGCTCTGGCCTTTGGCCTTGCTCGCACCACAGGTATGTCACCCGCTCGACGGTCGGTCATTCGTCGAACTGCGGACGGCGCTGCAGATCGATCAGCAGCTGTGGCCTGTTGCCTTCCAGTGGCGCGGTGCCGAGCTGACACCGGCCGAGTTGCTACAGGCGCGCTCTTCGTAGCCCGGATGCAATCCGGGGGAACGGACGCTGGGAATGTCCCGGATTGCCTCCGGGCTAAGGGTTGGCATTGACCGGTAGGAGCGGACTTTCCACGAAAAGGTGGGCCGCGGAGCTGTGATGATCGCGGCTGAAACGGAATGCCGCCCAGCCGCTCCTACGAGGCGTGCTGCTCTTTGTAGGCCTTCAGTGCCTGCAGGCGCTCGCGATTGAGCGCCTCGCCCAGCTCCGCGCCCTTGAATCCCTTCTCCAGTAGCGGCTTGACCGCCACCTGCCTTGCTGCCTCGGCGGCGCCCAAAAGGTAAGCGGCTTGCGGGTAGTCGCGCTGCTCCAGGCCCTGACGGCCGCGCGCATCCATCTCACAAGCTGCAACGAACTCGGTGAAGCGCTGCGGGCGGCGGAATACATCGAAGCGCTGCAGCAGCTCAAGCAGCGTCGAGGGGCGAAGTTCCAGCGCTCGGTGGCCGTGGGTATGGAATTCACCCACCAGCATTGCCAGTTCGGCGCAGTCGCGCGGCGCCTTGCAGCGCTCGTTGATCGCCTGGATCAGGCGCAGCCCCTTGTGTTCATGGGCGATATGCCGCGGCCATTCGGTTTCAGGCGTCAGGCCCTTGCCGACGTCATGCAGCAGGCAGGCCCAGCGCACGTTCAGCGGCTGGTCGTGTTCCGCGCACTGGCGCAGCACGCTCAGCACATGCACCCCGGTGTCGACCTCGGGATGGTGCGCTACCGGCTGCGGCACGCCGAACAACTTATCCACTTCCGGCAGCAGCGCAGCCAGCGCGCCGCAATCGCGCAGCACCTGGATGAACACGTCGGGGCGCGGCTCCATCAGTGCACGGGAAGTTTCCTTCCAGCTACGTTCGGCGGTGAGGTGGCTCAGCTCGCCAGACTCGGCCAGCTGACGCATCAGTTCGAGTGTTTCTGGCGCAACGCTGAAACCGAGTAGCGCATAGCGTGCGGTGAAGCGGGCGACGCGCAGTACCCGCAGCGGATCTTCAGCGAAGGCCGGTGATACATGACGCAGCAGGCGGGCCTGCAGATCCCGCTGCCCGCCATAGGGATCGATCAGCCGGCCCTGGTCATCCTCGGCCATGGCGTTGACGGTCAGGTCGCGGCGGATCAGGTCTTCTTCCAGCGTGACATCGGGGCTGGCGTGAAAGGTGAAGCCGCCATAGCCGCGGCCGCTCTTGCGTTCGGTCCGCGCCAGGGCATATTCCTCGCCCGTCTGCGGGTGCAGGAACACCGGAAAGTCGGCGCCCACCGGGCGGTAGCCGAGCTCCAGCATCTGTTCTGCACTGGCGCCGACTACGACCCAGTCCACTTCGCTGACGGGACGGCCGAGCAGGCGATCACGCACTGCGCCACCGACTTTGTAGATCTGCATGTCTGTTCCTCCACTGAGCGCAGAGGATACCGAAGATCTTCAGGGAGCGCCGCGCGCACCGGTTGCCTGATAGCGCAGGCTGCCTGGCCGGCAATCGATCAGATGGGCGGAATGATCAGGTCCAGTCGCGGGTATTCGCTGTCGTTCTCCGCGTTGCCACGTGGCGGTACATGCTGGGTGGTGATCAACTGGTCGCCTTGGCATACCTCCAGGTGGATATCGAAGCCCCACAGCCGATGCAGGTGCTTGAGTACCTCGCCAGTGGAGTCGCCCAGTGGTTTGCGGTCGTGCTGCTGATGGCGCAGGGTCAGCGAGCGATCGCCGCGGCGGTCGATGTTCCAGATCTGCACGTTGGGTTCGCGGTTGCCCAGGTTGTACTGCGCGGCGAGCAGCTCACGGATGGTGCGGTAGCCGGATTCGTCATGGATGGCGGGCACCACCAGCTCGTCTTTCTGGTCGTCGTCGAGGATGCCGAACAGCTTGAAGTCGCGGATCACCTTGGGCGAAAGGAACTGCAGGATGAAGCTCTCGTCCTTGAAGCTGGTCATGGCGAACTTGAGGGTGGTCAGCCAGTCGCTGCCGGCGATGTCCGGGAACCAGCGTTTGTCCTCTTCGGTCGGGTCTTCGCAGATACGGCGGATGTCGCGATACATGGCGAAGCCCAGCGCGTAAGGGTTGATGCCGCTGTAGTAGGGGCTGTCGAACGGCGGTTGGTAGACCACGCTGGTGTGCGACTGGAGAAATTCCATCATGAAGCCGTCGGTGACCAGGCCTTCGTCGTACAGGTCGTTCATCAGGGTGTAGTGCCAGAAGGTGGCCCAGCCTTCGTTCATCACCTGGGTCTGGCGCTGCGGATAGAAGTACTGGGCGATCTTGCGCACGATGCGGATCACTTCGCGCTGCCAGGGCTCCAGCAGCGGCGCGTGTTTCTCCAGGAAGTAGAGGATGTTTTCCTGCGGCTCTGCGGGGAAGCGTTTGCTGTCCTTCTCGCTGCTCTTGTCGGCACTCTTGGGAATGGTGCGCCACAGATCGTTGATCTGCCTCTGCAGGTGTTCTTCGCGATCCTTCTGGCGGCGCCGTTCCTCTTCGGCAGAAATGGGGTAGGGGCGTTTGTAGCGGTCGACGCCGTAGTTCATCAGCGCATGGCAGGAGTCGAGCAGCTCTTCCACGGCGTCGATGCCGTAACGCTCCTCGCACTGCATGATGTACTGCTTGGCGAACACCAGGTAATCGATGATCGAGCTGGCGTCGGTCCAGGTGCGGAACAGGTAGTTGCCCTTGAAGAAGCTGTTGTGGCCGTAGCAGGCGTGGGCGATTACCAGCGCCTGCATGCAGATGGTGTTTTCCTCCATCAGGTAGGCGATGCACGGGTCGGAATTGATCACGATCTCGTAGGCCAGGCCCATCTGACCACGCTTGTAGCCCTTCTCGGTGGCGAGGAAATGTTTGCCGTACGACCAGTGGTGATAGCCCAGCGGCATGCCGACCGAGGCGTAGGCATCCATCATCTGCTCGGCGGTGATTACCTCGATCTGGTTGGGGTAGGTATCCAGCGCGTAGCGCTCGGCGATGCGTGCGATTTCCCTGTCGTACTGGCGGATCAGGTCGAAGGTCCATTCCGATCCGGTGGAGATCGGCTCGCGCTTTCTGTTGCTGGCATTCATGGTTTGGCCCTCAACTCACCAGGCGACGCTGGAACAGTTCGCGGAACACCGGGTAGATGTCCGCAGCGGACACCAGCTGCTGCTGGGCGAAGCTGTCGGCGAAGGCCTCGGCCACCTGTTCGTACTCGAACCACAGTGCCTGGTGCTCACGTGGGGTGATCTCGACGTAGGTGAAGTACTGCACGAACGGCATGATCTGGTTGATCAATATATCCCTGCAGACCGGCGAGTCGTCGTTCCAGTTGTCACCGTCCGACGCCTGGGCGGCATAGATATTCCATTCGTTGACCGGATAGCGCTCGGCCATCACTTCCTGCATCAGCTTCAGGGCGCTGGAGACGATGGTGCCCCCGGTCTCGCGGGAGTAGAAGAATTCCTCCTCATCCACTTCCTTGGCGCTGGTGTGGTGGCGGATGAATACCACGTCGATCTTGTCGTAATTGCGCTTGAGGAACAGGTACAGAAGGATGAAGAAGCGCTTGGCCACGTCCTTGGTGGCCTGGGTCATGGAACCGGAGACATCCATCAGGCAGAACATCACCGCCTTGGAGCTGGGGTTGGGCTGCTTGACCAGCAGGTTGTACTTGAGGTCGAAGGTGTCGAGGAAGGGCACGCGGTGGATGCGCGCGCTGAGTCGTTCGATTTCCTCCTGAATGGCCCGGATATCGCCGAAGTTGTCCGGTTCTTCAAGTCTGAGTCGTTCCAGCTCGGCCTTGGCTTCGCGCAGTTTGGCGCGACTGGAGCCGGACAGGGCGATGCGTCGCGCATGCGCCGAGCGCAGGGTACGTACGATGTTGATGCGCGAGGGGTTGCCCTCGTTGCTGATGCCGGCGCGCACGGTCTTGAAGGTTTCCGCGCCGGTGAGGTGGCGCTTGACCAGGTTGGGCAACTCCAGGTCCTCGAACATGAAATCGAGGAATTCCTCCTGGGTGATCTGAAAAACGAACTCGTCCATGCCCTCGCCGGAGTTGCTCGCCTTGCCGCTGCCTCGTCCGCCACCACCGCCTTGCGGGCGCGGGATGCGCTCGCCGGTGGTGAATTCCTTGTTGCCGGGGTGGACGATGGTCTGCTTGCCGCCGCGGCCGTGATGCAGCACCGGCTCGTCGATATCGCGGCCGGGAATGCTGATCTGCTCGCCGTGCTCCATGTCGGTGATGGAGCGTCGGCTGACGGCTTCCTCCACCGCCTTCTTGATGTGCTCACGGTAACGCCGCAGAAAGCGCTGGCGGTTCACCGTGCTCTTGTTCTTGCCGTTGAGGCGTCGGTCGATCACATAGCTCATGACGGCTCCCTAGCACGCCCGCAGCCGCGGCCGTGCAGCGATTGAGACGGCGCGACGGACGCGCCGTTCAGGGCTTACTGAGACTTGCGAACCCGCAGGTACCACTCCGACAGCAGGCGCACCTGCTTCTCGGTGTAGCCGCGCTCGACCATGCGTTTGACGAAGTCGTTGTGCTTCTGTTGATCCTCCTTGCTGCCCTTGGCGTTGAAGCTGATGACCGGGAGCAGATCCTCGGTGTTGGAGAACATCTTCTTCTCGATCACCACGCGCAGCTTCTCGTAGCTGAGCCAGGTTGGGTTCTTGCCGTTGTTGTTGGCACGCGCGCGCAGCACGAAGTTGACGATCTCGTTGCGGAAATCCTTCGGGTTGCTGATGCCGGCCGGTTTCTCGATCTTCTCCAGTTCTTCGTTGAGCGCCACGCGGTTGAGAATCTCGCCGGTCTCCGGGTCTCGGTATTCCTGGTCCTGAATCCAGAAGTCGGCGTACAGCACGTAGCGGTCGAAGATGTTTTGCCCGTATTCGCTGTAGGACTCGAGGTAGGCGGTCTGGATCTCCTTGCCGATGAACTCGATGTAGCGCGGCGCCAGGTATTCCTTGAGAAAACGCAGATAGCGTTCGCGCACTTCGGCGGGGAACTGTTCCTGTTCGATCTGCTGCTCCAGCACGTAGAGCAGGTGCACCGGGTTGGCGGCCACTTCATGCGGGTCGAAGTTGAATACCTTGGAGAGGATCTTGAAGGCGAAGCGGGTCGACAGACCGTTCATACCCTCGTCGACGCCAGCGCTGTCGCGGTACTCCTGGATCGACTTGGCTTTCGGGTCGGTATCCTTGAGATTCTCGCCGTCATAGACGCGCATCTTCGAGTAGATGTTGGAGTTTTCCGGCTCCTTGAGGCGGCTCAGTACGCTGAACTGCGCGAGCATCTTCAGGGTGTCCGGTGCGCAGTGCGCCTTGGCCAGCGAGCTGTTGATCAGCAGCTTGTCGTAGATGCGGATCTCATCGGTGACGCGCAGGCAGTAGGGCACCTTGACGATGTAGATCCGGTCGATGAACGCCTCGTTGTTCTTGTTGTTGCGGAAGCTGTGCCATTCCGATTCGTTGGAGTGGGCCAGCAGAATGCCGCTGTAGGGGATCGCGCCGAGGCCTTCGGTACTGTTGTAGTTGCCCTCCTGAGTGGCGGTCAGCAGCGGGTGCAGCACCTTGATCGGCGCCTTGAACATCTCGACGAATTCCATCAGGCCCTGGTTGGCCCGGCACAGCGCGCCCGAATAGCTGTAGGCATCGGCGTCGTTCTGTGGAAATTCCTCCAGCTTGCGGATATCCACCTTGCCGACCAGTGCCGAGATGTCCTGGTTGTTTTCGTCGCCCGGTTCGGTCTTGGCCACCGCAATCTGGTTGAGGATCGAGGGGTACAGCTTCACCACGCGGAACTGGCTGATGTCGCCGCCGAATTCCTGCAGGCGTTTGGTGGCCCAGGGCGACAAGATCGAATTCAGATAGCGCCGCGGGATGCCGTAGTCCTCCTCGAGGATGGCGCCGTCTTCGGTAGCGTTGAACAGCCCCAGTGGCGACTCGAACACCGGCGAACCCTTGATGGCATAGAAGGGCACTTTCTCCATCAGTTGCTTGAGCTTCTCGGCCAGCGAGGATTTACCGCCACCCACCGGGCCCAGCAGGTAGAGAATCTGTTTCTTCTCCTCCAGGCCCTGCGCGGCGTGACGGAAGTAGGAGACGATCTGGTCGATGCATTCTTCCATGCCATGGAAGTCGGCGAAGGCCGGATAGCGGCGGATCACCTTGTTGGAGAAGATCCGCGACAACCGCGGATCGGTCGAGGTGTCGAGCAGCTCCGGCTCACCGATAGCCATCAGCAGGCGCTCTGCCGCAGTGGCATAGGCGCTGCGATCCTGCTTGCACAGTTCGAGGTACTCCTGCAGCGAGTACTCCTCCTGGCGGGTCGCCTCGAAACGTTGTTGGAAGTGACTGAAAATGCTCATGACTTCACCTCGCTCGATGCTGAAAGCTGGCTCGGGATCGGTCGTGCGTGCAGGTGCTGGGTGACGCCGGCTCCGCAGAAGTCGGGAACTATCCCCCAAAACCCAAAAGTCGTTACCGATGGCCCGATGCCGGTTGGCCGGCTCTACCTTCAGTGGGATGGCCTGAGTAACAGGATAGTTCGTTCTGCCGAGCGTCAAGGGCGGGACAACGATAACTGGATGTTGCTGCGTGCCGGGAGGAGGCGGCAGGCCAGAGCGGGCGCGGCCTACCGCTGAGGAAAAATTATTCTTCGGAACTTTGCGCCGTTTCGCTTGGATAAGTGGCGCGCCAGAGCTCGAAACCGCCGTCTAGGCTGTACACCTCGGAGAAGCCCTGGCCAGCCAGATAGGCGGCCGCGCCCTGGCTGGAATTGCCGTGGTAGCAGGAGACGATCAGCGGCGCATCGAGGTCGGCGTGAGTGATGAAGTCATGCAGCGAGTGGTTGTCCAGGTGCCGCGAACCGCTGATATGGCCATTGGCAAAGCTGTGCGGGTCGCGGATGTCGACCACGACGGCGCCCAGGGCGCGCAGTTCCTGCGCCTGTTGCGGGGAGATACGCTTGAATTCGCTCATGTTGGTGCCTCGCGTGATTCTTGGGGACGCCTCGGGCGCTTATTCCTTGGGACAGGTGCAGCGGCGAAGTTCTCCGCTGTCGACGTCGAGCAGGGTCATCGCACCATCCCAGACGCAGCCGGTATCCAGTGCGTAGAGGCCCGGTTCGCTGCAATTGCCCTCCAGCGCCGCCCAGTGGCCGAAGATGATCTTCTCGCCGCGCATCTTGCGCTGCGGGTGGCTGAACCAGGGCGCGAAGCCGGGCGGCGCGTTGTCGGCGCCTTCCTTGGTCTTGAGGTCCAGCGTGCCATCTGCCTTGCAGAAGCGCATGCGGGTAAAATAGTTGGTGATGACGCGCAGGCGGGTTACGCCATGCAGGTCCTTGTGCCACTTGGCTGGCTCATTGCCGTACATGCCATCGAGAAACAGCGGCAGGCGGGCATCGTCACGCAGCACCTCTTCGACCTCGGCCGCACGACGCAGCGCCTTGGTCAGCGTCCATTGCGGCGGGATGCCGGCATGCACCAGGGTTACCTCGCGCTCGGCGTCGTGGTGTACCAGCTTCTGCATGCGCAGCCAGTCGAGCAGATCGTTGCGATCCGGTGCATCGATGATTTCGCGCAGGGTATCGCCCTTCTTCAGGCGCTCGATGTTGTGCGCCACGGCCAGCAGATGCAGGTCGTGGTTGCCCAGTACGCAGGTGACCGCGTGACGGATGGAATAGAGAAAGCGCAGGGTTTCCAGCGACTGCGGGCCGCGGTTGACCAGATCACCCACCAGCCAGAGCTGATCATGCGCCGGATCGAAAGCTACCTGCTCGAGCAGGCACTTGAGCGGTTTCAGGCAACCCTGCAGATCGCCGACGGCATACACAGCCATCAGTGAAGCGCTCCCGGTACCGCCAGGCGGAACGGCGCGATGGTCGCCTCGAAGCGTTTACCGTCCTCCGCGAGCATCTGGTAGCTGCCCTGCATGGTGCCGACTTGGGTGGTCATCACCGTTCCGCTGCTGTAGGTGTGGCTGGCGCCTGGCGCGATATGCGGCTGCTGGCCGATTACGCCGGCGCCGCGGACTTCCTGCACGCGGCCGTCGCCATCGGTGATGATCCAGTGGCGTGACAGCAACTGGGCAGATAGCTCGCCGTTATTGACGATGGTCACGGTGTAGGAGAACGCATAGCGGTTCTGCTCCGGCTGCGATTGCGCCGCCAGATAGCGGGAGGTGACGCTGACGTCGATCTGGTAACGAGGGTCGGACATGCGCGTGATCCGTTGAGCTAATTGCAGTTTAGTCCTGCGCAGCAGAGGGCTGCAGGGCCAGCTGGTCGGCCAGGCGGACGAAGGCGGCCAGATCCAGTTGTTCGGGGCGCAGGCTTCCGTCGACGCCGGCCGCGTCGATGGCTTCGGCCGGCAGCAGGTGCTTCAGCGTATTGCGCAGGGTCTTGCGCCGCTGGTTGAACGCCTCGCGCACGACGCGTTCGAGCAGACGGTGATCCTTGGCCGGGTGCGGCAGGGTTTCGTGCGGCACCAGACGGACGATGGCCGAGTCCACCTTGGGCGGCGGGTTGAAGGCGCCTGGGCCGACATTGAACAAGTGCTCAACGCGGCAGTGGTACTGCACCATGATTGACAGACGGCCCCAGTCGCCGCCGCCTGGACCGGCAGCCATGCGTTCGACCACTTCCTTCTGCAGCATGAAGTGCATGTCGCGGATCAGCGGCGCATTGTCCAGCAGGTGGAAAATCAGCGGCGTGGAGATGTTGTAGGGCAGGTTGCCGACCACGCGCAGGCTGCGCGGCGCCGCTTCGAGACGGGCGAAATCGAACTTCAGGGCGTCGCCCTGATTCAGGCGAAAACGCGGATTGTCGCCGAACTTGTTCTGAAGGATGGGAATCAGGTCGAGGTCGAGCTCGATCACGTCGAGTTGTGCGCCGCTGCCGAGCAAGCCCTCGGTAATGGCACCCTGGCCAGGGCCGATTTCCAGCAGGCGCTCATCTTCCTTGGCACGAATGGCACGCAGGATGCGGTCGATCACCCCGGCGTCATGCAGGAAGTTCTGGCCGAAGCGCTTGCGCGCGCGGTGTTGGTATTCGGACATGTGCGGCTCCGCGGAGCTCCCTGAGGCGTGGTGCCCGGGGCTGGATGCAAAAAAAGAAAGTCGCACAGTCTACCAGCGAATGGCGCTGCAGGCGCGGGCCGCGGCCTCAGCGGTTCACCGCCTGCGGCTGGCTGCCATCTGGTAGGCGGTTTCCAGCGCCACTTGCAGGCTGCCGATATCCACCTTGCCGGTGCCGGCAAGATCCAGAGCGGTACCGTGGTCCACAGAGGTGCGGATGATCGGCAGGCCCAGAGTCACGTTGAGCGCTGCACCGAAGCCCTTGAACTTGAGCACCGGCAGGCCCTGGTCATGGTACATGGCCAGCACGGCATCGGCATGCTCGAGGTACTTCGGCGTGAACAGGGTATCGGCCGGCAGCGGGCCGATCAGGTTCATGCCTTGCGCTCGAAGGCGCTCCAGCGTCGGCTCGATGATCTCGATTTCCTCGCGACCCAAGTGCCCGCCTTCGCCTGCGTGCGGATTGAGCCCGCAGACGAGGATGCGCGGCTCGGCGATGCCGAACTTGCCCTGCAGATCGGCATGCAGGATGCAGGTAACGCGCTCCAGACGCTCGGCGGTGATGGCGGCTGCTACATCCTTGAGCGGCAGGTGGGTGGTCACCAGTGCCACGCGCAAGCCACGGGTAGCCAGCATCATCACCACCTGTTCGGTATGGGTCAGCTCGGCGAGAAACTCGGTGTGGCCGGAGAAGGGGATGCCGGCTTCGTTGATCACGCCCTTGTGCACGGGGGCCGTGATCATCCCGGCGAAGGTACCGTCCAGGCAGCCCTGACCTGCGCGGGTGAGCGTTTCCAGCACGTAGGCGGCATTGGCTGGTGTCAGCCTGCCAGGCGTAACCGGGGCTGCCAGTGGCGTATCCCACACATACAGGGTGCCCGCTGCTGCGGGGCGATCGGGCCATTGCGCCGGGCCGACGTCCTGCAGGTCGATGTCCAGCCCGAGCTGCCTGGCGCGTTCGCTCAGCAGTTCGCGGCTGGCGATAGCCACCAGCGGAGCGGGCTGTGCCTGCTGAGCCAGAAGCAGGCACAGGTCGGGGCCGATTCCGGCGGGCTCACCTGGAGTAAGGGCGAAGCTTGGCTGCACAGTCATGGCCGCTCTCTGTATGGCGTGGGGCGCCAGTGTACGCTGCCGGGCCAGGAACGAAAAAGCCCGGCGCTGGGCCGGGCTCTGCGAATTCGAAACGGCTTTTACAGCTTGGTTTCGACGTAGGCTTCGTCGCGAATCTGACGCAGCCAGGTCTGCAGTTCTTCGTCGTATTTGCGGTTGCGCAGCAGGTTGGCGGCCTGTTGCTCACGGAACTGCACGCTGCTGTCGGTGGCGCGGCGGCCCATGACCTGCAGCACGTGCCAGCCGTAAGGACTCTTGAACGGCTTGGACAGTTCGCCGCTGGCGGTGTTGTTCATCACTTCGCGGAACTCGGGTACCAGCGCCTCGGGGTCGATCCAGTTCAGATCGCCACCGTTGAGTGCCGAACCCGGGTCTTCGGAGAAGCTCTTCGCCAGCTCGGCGAAGTCCTCGCCAGCCACGATACGCTGATGCAGACGCTCCACCAGACGGCGGGTTTCCTCTTCGCTGCGGATTTCGCTGGGCTTGATCAGGATGTGACGGACATGTACTTCGTCGCGTACCTGAGTTTCGCCGCCACGCTTCTCGATCAGCTTGAGGATGATGAAGCCGCCCGGCGTACGTACCGGCTCGGTGACTTCCCCCGGGTTCAACTGACGGATCATGCTGTCGAACGGTGGCGGCAGCTGAGCAGCCTTGCGCCAGCCCATCTCGCCGCCTTCCAGCGCGTTCTCGCTGGCGGAGCGGGAGACGGCCAGCTGGGCGAAGTCCGCGCCCTGCTGCAGCTGCTGATACAGCTCCTGCGCCTGACGGTCAGCGGCCTGGATTTCGCTGGAGGACGCGCCTTCGGAAACCGGGATCAGGATGTTGGCCAGGCGGAATTCCTCCGACAGCTGCATCTTGCCCAGGTCGGAAGCGAGGAAGTTCTGCACTTCCTGATCGGTAACCTGAATGCGTTCGGCCACGCGGCGCTGGCGCACACGGCTGATGACCATCTCGCGACGCACCTGGTCACGCGCATCGGCATAGGACAGGCCGTCGCGTGCCAGTGCTTCACGGAACTGCTCCAGGCTCATGCCATTGCGCTGAGCGATGGTGCCCATGGCCTGGTTCAGTTCTTCGTCGGTGATGCGAATGCCGGAGCGGTCGCCGATCTGCAGCTGGATGTTCTCGATGATCAGGCGCTCGAGCACCTGCTGGCTGAGTACGTTGCCAGGAGGCACGGAGCCGCCGCGCTTGTCGATGGTTTGCTGCACTTCACGCAGGCGAGCGTCGAGTTGGCTCTGCATGACCACGTCGTTGTCGACGATGGCCACGACGCGATCCAGTGGACGAACCTGGGCCTGAGCCGTTGCCGCCAGCAGTGCTGCGCCCAACAGCAGGGGGCGCAGGCGATCAGAAAGCTTGGTCTTCACGTTCACGGTAACCTTGAATGCCTTGGTCGAGGAAAGTTTCCACCTTGTTGCCAACAACGCCGCCGAGGCCCTTGAGGACGATCTGCAGGAAGATGCCGCGGTCCGGCTCGTCGTTGCGCGATGGGTTGAGGCTGACTTCGTCGTAATCGATCCAGTAGCGGTTGATCAGGCGCAGCTTCCAGCAGCAGCTGTCGTATTCGAAACCACCGAAGGCTTCGAGAGTACGGTTGCGGCCATAGTCATACTGCCAGCGCGAGATCAGGCTCCACTGCGGAGCCAGCGGCCAGATGACGGAGAAGTCATGCTGGTCGATCTTGTAGTAGTTCTTGATGTAGTTGGGGTTCGGCTGCCCATTACCCAGTGTCGGATTGCCGTAGTCTGGGTTAGTGGTCCAGGTACCGCTGTCACGGTCATAACGCAGTGTGTCGTTACGATAGCGATAGCCGAAGTTGACGACCTTGTTCGGGTTGGCTTCCGGCTGGTAGTGGAACATCGCGCTGCCCGAGCGGGTGGCGTGTTGGTCCGGATCCCAGTTGAAGGTCGAGGAGAAGCGCCAGTCGCGGTTAAAGCGATACAGGTATTCCAGTGCGTAAGGGGATACGTCCGAGGTTGCATCCTGGCGGCCGCGATAGTCGATTCCCGGCATCTGCACCTTGCGGTCTTCGAAGTAGAAGGCTTGGCCGATGCTGAAGCGCTGACGCTCGAAGCCATTCGGCTCGATCCAGCGGCTGGTCACACCCAGCGAAAGCTTGTTCTCGTCACCGATGCGATCCTTGCCACTGAAGCGATTTTCACGCCACAGCGAGGCGTAGCTGAAGGTCGGCTCGCCGGTATCGAATACTGGGATATCGGCTTGGTCTTCTTCCGGTACATAGAGGTAGAAGGCACGTGGCTCCAGAGTCTGACGGAAGTTTTGGCCGAACAGTTGGGTGTCACGATCAAAGTATAGGCCGCTGTCGACGCTGAACAGGCCGACACCGCGGTTGGGTGAGCGCTTGTAGTCGACGCCGAACCATTGACGATTTCGGTCGTTAGCGGCATTCGTAGCGTTAGCGATGTCATCCCGACCTTGCCCATCCAGATCAATCTGGTACTGCGTCTGCATGTACTTGATCTGAGGCTTGATAAAGCCCCAGGTCCAATCCAGCGGCAGGCTGACGCCAGGTTCTACATGTAGGCGCTCGCCGTCGGCACGGTTCAGGCCGGAGAGGCGCCCGTCGTAGTAAGGACCTTCGTCAACACCGTCTTCGTTGATGTAGTTGCCCGAGCGCAGGTTGCGATCAAAACGTACGTACTCGGTCCCATATGTGAAATCCAGGCCGCCCGGATTGAATGGCAGTTTGCCGTCCAGGGTGATCTGCGGCAGGCGATCATACGGCGTCACATCGGTGATATTGGCCAGTTCGTATGCATGCACGTTCAAGCGTGCGCGATAGCTGTCACCGCGGTAGGTCAGCGTACCACGTTGATCAACATAGGTTTTTTTGTCGATGCCCAGATCTGTATCCAGATCCTGGAAGTAATAAGGGTCGCTGATATCGGTGTAGTCGACTTCGGCGAGCAGGCGCGAGTTCAGGCCCTGCTTGTGCTGCCAGCTGTACATCCAGCGCTGGTCTTTGTACTCGGACTGCAGCTTGCGCTCGTCTTCGCTGTCGTCGAGGTAGGCGGCGCCGATCTGGCCTTCGCTGCTCTCGGTCAGGTAGCGGAACTCACCTTCCATCAGCAGGCCGCGTTTGGCCATGTAGGTCGGGTACAGCGTGGCGTCGTAGTTCGGCGCCAGGTTGAAGTAGTAAGGCGTTTGCAGCGAGAAGCCGTTGCTGCTCGACGTGCCGATGCTCGGCGGCAGGAAACCGGACTGGCGACGGTCATCGATCGGGAAGTAGATGTACGGGGTGTAGAACACCGGAATGTCCTTGACCCGCAGCGTCACGTTGGTGGCGGTGCCGAAGCCGGTCGCCGGGTTCAGGGTGACGTTGTTGCCCTTCAGATGCCAGGCATTGTCGCCCGGTTCGCAACGGGTATAGGTGCCATCCTTGAGGCGGATGATCGCGGTCTCTTCGCGCTTGGCGTAGAGCGCGCTGCCGCGCACGTGAGCCTGGTGCATCACGTATTCGGCGTTGTCGATACGGGCTTCGCCGTTATCCAGTTGCAGTTCGGCGCGGTCGCCGACCACCAGCATGCCCTTGTCGCGCAGGCGCACGTTACCAACCAGTTCACCACGGTTTTCCGTCTGGTGCAGGCTGGCTTCGTCGGCCTCGACCTGCATGCCGGACTGGCGCAGGACCACGTCACCGGCGAGGGTGGCGATCTGCTTTTCCTGCTCGAAGCGCGAGGCTTTGGCGGAAACGAACATCGGCGACTCGTCCAGCGGCGTGGTGTCATCCATGCCCGGACGCAGCGGCTCGACATAGGCGCCTGCGCAGTAAGGACCGGCCTCGGCCAGTTGCGCGGCGGTCAGCTTGTCACGCGGGACCCAGTCCAGGTGACTGTAGTCAGGGCTGCGCGAGGCGAGGGCACGGCCCTTGCTCTCGGTGACCAGCACCGGAGCAGCGTCCTGCTTGGCTACGGCCGTAGCGGTGCCGCCGCTGCTGCTGACAGCGTCACGGCTGTGCACCGGACGTGGTGGCAGGGCGCTGGCTGCTGATTTCGGCGCGCATGCCCAGCCGCCCGTTGGCGACGCCTGGCAATCATATTGCTCGGCGGCAAAGGACTGTAGGCTGAACACGGGCTGTAAGGCCAGAAAACTGCCGGTAACCAGCAGTGGGAATTTCTTGCGGAACGCGGGATGTTTTACTGCCATCTTGTTAGTCCGGGCTTCCTGCGCGCTATCGGCCCAGGGGCCGCACGCCTCTCGATGGGCTGAAAAAGATGCTGGATAATAAAGCATGACCCGCGCAACGGCTAGCGCCGTCGGAGACCCCTTGATGTCTGAACACGATGTACGTCTGCAACAGCTGCAAACCTGGCTCGCCGGGCAACTCCCTTCCCTGTTCGCCACGCGTGGCTGGGGGGCTGTCCCCGCGGCAGAACTCACTCCTGCCAGCAGCGACGCCAGTTTTCGCCGCTACTTCCGCTGGCAGGCCGCTGAGCGCAGCCTTATTCTGATGGACGCGCCGCCACCTCAGGAAAATTGCGAGCCCTTCGTGCGTATCGCTGAACTGCTGGCCAGTGCCGGAATGCATGTGCCGCAGGTGCTGGCCGCCGATCTCGAACAGGGCTTCCTGATTCTCGATGACCTGGGCCGCCAGACCTATCTGGATGTGATCGACGAACACAACGCCGATGCGCTGTTCGACGATGCCATCGAGGCCCTGTTACGGCAGCAGCGTCTGCCTCTCGATGACAAGTTGCCGCATTACGACGAGGCCTTGCTGCGGCGTGAGCTGCAGCTGTTTCCCGAGTGGTACGTGCAGCGCCACCTGGGGTGCACCTTTACCGATGAGCAGGAGGCAGCCTGGCAACGCATCAGTCAGCTGCTGATCGACAGCGCTCTGGCTCAGCCTAAGGTCGTGGTGCACCGCGACTTCATGCCGCGCAACCTCATGCAGAGCACGCCCAGCCCGGGGGTGCTGGACTTCCAGGACGCCGTCAACGGCCCGGTCACCTATGACATCACCTGTCTGTTCAAGGATGCCTTCCTCAGTTGGCCCGAAGCGCGCGTGCAGGGCTGGCTGCAGAACTACTGGCGGCGTGCAGAGGCGGCGGGCATCCCAGTACAGGGCTCGTTCGAAGACTTTCTGCGCGCCAGTGACCTGATGGGCGTGCAGCGTCACCTCAAGGTCATCGGCATCTTCGCGCGTATCTGCCATCGCGACGGCAAGCCCAGGTATCTGGGGGACGTGCCGCGGTTCTTCTCCTATATCCAGGCAGTGCTGGCGCGTCGGCCGGAGCTGGCCGAGCTGGGCGAACTGTTCGCCAGTCTGGCGATAGACGAAGGGGCGCGTGCATGAAGGCGATGATCCTGGCTGCGGGTAAGGGCGAGCGCCTGCGTCCGCTGACCCTGCATACGCCGAAGCCGCTGGTGAAGGCGGCTGGCGTGCCGTTGATCGAATATCACGTCCGCGCTCTGGCTGCTGCCGGTTTCACCGAGCTGGTGATCAATCATGCCTGGCTCGGCCAGCAGATCGAGGACTATCTCGGCGACGGCTCGTCCTTTGGCGTGCGCATCGTCTATTCGGCCGAAGGCGAGCCGCTGGAAACCGGCGGCGGCATCTTCAGGGCGCTGCCCTTGCTGGGCAATGAGCCCTTCTTGGTGGTCAATGGCGACATCTTCACCGACTACGCCTTCGCCGCGCTGCGCCAGCCGCTTTCCGGTCTGGCGCATCTGGTGCTGGTGGATAACCCGGCGCATCACCCGAAGGGCGACTTCGTCCTGGCGGCTGGCCAGGTTCAGGATGCGGCAGTGGCCGGCGAGCGGCTGACCTACAGCGGTCTCGCCGTGCTGCACCCGCGCCTGTTTGCCGGCTCTGCGCCTGGAGCCTTCAAGCTGGCGCCATTGCTGCGTGAGGCAATGAGCGCGGGGCAGGTCAGTGGCGAGCATTACGCTGGCTGCTGGATCGATGTCGGCACGCACGAACGGCTGGCCGAAGTCGAGCGTCTGCTGCAGGAGACCCGCTAGGTGCTGTGGCCGGCGACCCTGCTTGGCGCTGCGGCCGGGCTGGCCCTGGCCAGCATCCCGGGGGCGTTGCTCGGCGGCTTGCTCGGGCAGGTGCTGGATCGTCGCCTGCGCCTGCACGGCTGGGACAACCTGCGCGAGCGACTGGGCGGCCGTGCGGCGCCGGCGGATGACGATCTGCTGTTTCTGATGCTGGGGCGCCTGGCCAAGTGCGATGGACGGGTGGTGCAGAGTCATATCCAGCAGGCGCGCTCGGAGATGCAGCGATTAGGACTGGACGCGGCCGGTCAGCGCCGAGCCATCGATGCCTTCTCCCGTGGCAAGACCGGACGTGACAACTTGCGGGGGCCGTTGCTGCGCCAGCGCGAGCGTGCCGACGCGATGTTGCGCGCCTGCTGGCGCATGGCCTGGGTCGACGGGCGGGTTTCGCCCCGTGAGCACGAGCTGATCCTGTTGTGGGGCAAGTGGCTCGGCTGGGACAGTGCCCGGCTCGACAGCCTGGGCGAGGAGTACGCGCCGCGTCGCAGTCAGCAGCCGGCTTCGACTGGCGGCAGCTATCAGGAGGCGCTGCGTCTGCTGGGCGTCAGCGAGGATGCCGAGCCCGAGCAGATCAAGCGCGCGTACCGGCGTCTGCTCAGTCGTCATCACCCGGACAAGCTGGCTGGCTCCGGCGCCTCGCCCGAGCGCATTCGTGCAGCGACCGAAACCACTCGCCAACTGCATCAGGCCTATGCACTGATCCGCCAGCGTAGAGGGATCCGCTAGCCGCTCGTGGCGCGGATATGCAGTGTGAGCCAGCCGCGCAGGCGGCGGTAGAGCTGTTCCTGCTGTATCTCCAGATTGCCCGGCAGGGCTTTCATCGACACCTGGGTATAACTGGGCAAACTGGCTCTTTTGCTCGCCTGCATGCGCTTCAGGGCCGAGATTCGATCGCTGGCCTGATCCTTGTAATAGAAGTCGCCGGCGGCTACCGACAGCTGCGCGACCAGCTCGTCCAGCGGCGGTGCGAAGCCGGCAGGCATTTCGGCGGCCACCATCAGCAGGTTGTGCACATTGGCCGGCTTGCGTTCGTTCAGATAACGCGCAGCCCAGTAGGCGCCGCTGCCGTGGCCCAGCAGGACGATCTCCCTGGCCTGTTGCTGTTCGGCGAAGGCGATGGCGGCGTCGATCCGCTCCATCACGCGCTCGACATGTGCCTGGCGCCTTTGTTCGGCGCTGACCGGACTCTCGTCCGTCTGCAGTGCGTCTTGCTCTACGGCTGCTTCGGCTGGGGACTCGGCGTCGGTTTCGTTCTCGCTCGCAAGTGCGTCATCGCCCGCGGTCGGTGTTGTCACGGTGGCCTGGCGCAGTGGCGGCGGATCGCCGTCCGGGTCCGGCAGCGTCAGGCTCAAGCTGTGCCAGCCGGCATCGGGCAACTTGCGCCGCAGCGGGCCGACCGCTGCAGCGCCATCGGCGTTCTCCACGTCACCGGGCACCAGGATCACCGCGCCTTCGGGTTCGCCCACATTGGCAGGCAGCCACAGGGCGAGGAAGCTTTCGTCGCCTGCCTGCAGCCTCTGCTGTTCACGCTTGTCCAGACGCTGTTCCAGCGTCTGCGCGTCGCTGACGCTGCGTTCGGGCAGCGGGGGGCGTTCGTTGGCCGCAGGCGATTCGGTTTCGCCGGACGCCGTATCCTGTACATCCTCGGCCGGTTCCTGTGCCCAGCCGGTGGCGGCGCAGAGCAGGCAGAAACCGAGCAGTACGAGTGAATGGGGGCGCATCGATCGGGCTCCTTGATATCTGCTGCAGAGCCTAATGCCGTGCCGCGCTTTTGTCAGGCGATGCGGGCGAGACTGGAGTAAGGTAGGGGATCGCGTCACCGGATTCGCCGTACATGAAATCCCTGCTCTCCTGTCTCTTCTTCCTGCTGCTGCTATCGACCGCCCCGGCCTGGGCCGAGAGCACGCGCATGCCGTTGCGCCCGGCCTTCGATGCCGAACAGCGTGCCTGGCTCGAGGCGCATCCAGTGCTGCGTGTCGGGCTGATTCAGCAGGCGCCCTGGGTACAGCGTGGCCAGAACCGGCAGCTGACCGGGGCCAATATCGAGCTGATGCAGCGCCTGCTGGACGGCATGGGGGTCGCGCCTGACTGGCGTCTGTATCCGAGCCACGAGGCGCTGGAGCGCGCCGTCAGCGCGGGCGAGGTGGACCTGGCGCCAGGCCTGCAGCAGACGCCTGCCGGTTTGCGCCTCTGGCACTACTCCATGCCCTACCTGCGTGTGCCGCATCTGGTGGTCGGCGAGCGCAGCGGCAGTGGTGCAGTGGATCTCGATCAGCTGCCGCTGGAGCAGATGGTCGCCCTGCGCTCACCGAGTCAGGCTGCCGAGTACCTGGAGCGCACCCATACCAACCTGCGCCTGCGTGAGGTGCCCTCGGATCGCGCCGCGTTGCTGCTGGTACTGAATCGGGAGGTCAGCTATGCGGTGCTGGATGAAGCGAGCCTCAGCCTGTTGCTGCGCGAATCACGTTTCTCCAGCCTGAGCATCGTCGGCGATATCGGCCTGCCACAGCTGTTGCGTCTGGCCACGCGCCGCGACGAGCCGGTGCTGTCGGCCATCGTCGACCGGGCCTTGCAGGCGCTGCCTGCGCGCGAGCTGGAGGAGCTGCGCGAAACCTGGATGCCGTTGCGTTATCCGCAGTCCACCGATTTCGTCGGTTTCTGGAAGACCTTCGCACTGTTTCTCACGCTGCTGCTGTTGATCGGCGCCACCGCGCTGTATCGGCAGCGCCAGCAGGCGCGCCTGCTCGAGAGCGGACTGCTCGGTGCCCGCGCAGAGCTGGACCGCCACCAGCAGGCCGCCGAAGCGCTACGCCTGAGCCAGTTCTCCATCGACCACAGCACGGTGGGCATTCTCTGGGTCAACTGGGACAGTCACCTGCGTTATGCCAATCGCGCCGCCGAGCGCATGCTCGGCTACGCCGGCGGCGAGCTGGTGGACAAGCCACTGAGTCTGCTGGAGCCCGGCCTGAACATGGATCGCTGGCTCAATCTGTGGAAGCGTGTCCGCGAGCAGGACAATGCTTCGAGGAGTTTCGAGATCGACTGCCTGCGTGCCGATGGCAGTCGCATGCCGGCCGACGTGTCCCTGAGCTTTCTGCGCTATCGCCAGGCCGAGTACCTGGTGGTGTTTCTCAGCGATGTGACCGAACGCCGCCGTGCGCGTGAGGCGCTGGAAGAGAGCGAGGCACGCTTCAAGGGTATCGCCGGCAACGTGCCCGGTCTGGTGTTTCGCCTGGAGCGTTTCGGCGCGGGGCAGGCGGTCAGCTTTGCCTATATCAGCGAGGCCAGTCAGGAGATGGTCGGCTGGCCGGCCCATGAACTGCAGCGTGAGGAACGCGGTATTCGCAGCCTGGTGCATCCGCAGGATCTACCCAGCTACCTCAACAGTCAGATCCTGGCGCTGGAAAGCGAGAGCGACTGGTACTGGCAGGGGCGCATTCTCACTGCGGCGCAGGAGGTGCTGTGGGCAGATATCCGCAGTACGGCACGTCCGCAGGGCAATGGCCGGGTGGTCTGGGACGGGATTCTCTGGGACATCACCGAGAACAAGCTGGCCGAGCTGGAGCTGGCCGACTCGCGGGCACGCCTGCGCCAGCTGTCGGCGCATCTGGAAAGCGTGCGCGAGGAGGAGAAGGCGCGCATTGCCCGCGAAGTGCATGACGAGCTCGGTCAGGTGCTGACCGTGCTCAAGCTGGAGACGGCCATGTGCGAGCTGGTCTGCGCCGGACAGATCCCGGAACTGGACGAGCGCCTGGCCAGCATGAAGCGTCTGATCGCGCAGCTGTTCCAGCTGGTGCGCGACGTGGCCACCGCCCTACGGCCACCCATTCTCGATGCCGGCATCGCCTCGGCCATCGAGTGGCAGGTGCGCCGCTTCGAGGAGCGTACGCAGATCCCCTGTCTGGTCGAAGTGCCTGAACATCTGCCGAACCTGCCCGATGCGCAGGCCATCGGTCTGTTCCGCATCCTCCAGGAAGCACTGACCAACGTCATGCGTCACGCCGGCGCCCATAGCGTCGTGGTACGCCTGTGGCAGGAAGCGGGCAGTTTGTGCCTGTCGGTCAGTGATGATGGCAGGGGCTTCGATCCGGCCCTGCGCAAACCGGGACAGTCCTTCGGTCTGGTCGGCATGCAGGAGCGCATGCTCATGCTCGGCGGCCAGCTGCAGATTGACAGCCGGCCGGGGGAGGGCACTACGCTGTGCGCGCGCATAAACCTGAATGAGGAGATCGCGGCGTGATCCGGGTACTGGTGGCCGAAGACCACACCATCGTGCGGGAAGGCATCAAGCAACTGATCGGCATGGCGCGCGATCTTGAGGTGGCGGGCGAAGCCGGCAATGGCGAGCAACTGCTCGAAGTATTGCGCCGTACACCCTGCGATGTAGTGCTGCTGGACATCTCCATGCCTGGCGTCAACGGTCTGGAGGCGATTCCGCGCATCCGCGCACTGAACGAAGCGCCGGCGATTCTCGTGCTGTCGATGCACGACGAGGCGCAGATGGCGGCGCGTGCACTCAAGGCCGGCGCCGCTGGCTACGCCACCAAGGACAGCGACCCGGCCCTGCTGGTAACCGCGATTCGCAAGGTCGCCGGCGGTGGACGCTATATCGACCCGGCCCTGGCCGATCGCATGGTCTTCGAAGTCGGCCTGACCGACTCGCGTCCGCCCCATGCGCAACTGTCCGAGCGCGAATTTTCGGTATTCGAGCGTCTGGTGCGCGGCGAGGGCGTCAACGATATCGCCCTGCACCTGGCCATCAGCAACAAGACCGTGAGCACCCACAAGGCGCGCCTGATGCAGAAGCTCGGAGCGAACTCGATGGCCGATCTGGTGCGCTATGCGATGGAGCACCGCCTGGTCTGATCGGGCGCTTCTGCAACACGCCTACTGTATGCCGGCGCAGGGTGGATGAGGCTCTTTTCATCCACCGTTGCGATAGCGGTACACCTGCATTGCTGGACATGAAAAGCGGTGTCCAACCTACCCATGGATTACCCATGGGGCATCTTCGATAACCGATGCAATCACTCGGAATTTGTAGGGCGATTCCTACAGAAGATTCTCCTCGCGCCTGATAACAGCCTGTCATCCCGCCCGATTTTTCACCCGTTCCCGCCAACCTACTCTTGAGTCATCGGCCTGAGACAAGAACAAGGGTGTGGTGTGATGGCAAACGATGTACTGGTGAGCTTCCGCGGTGTGCAGAAGAGCTATGACGGCGAGACGCTGATCGTCAAGGATCTCAACCTGGATATCCGCAAGGGCGAGTTCCTGACCCTGCTCGGCCCGTCCGGGTCCGGCAAGACCACCAGCCTGATGATGCTGGCCGGGTTCGAAACTCCGACCGCCGGCGAGATTCTGCTCGATGGTCGCTCCCTGAACAAACTGCCGCCGCACAAGCGCGACATCGGCATGGTGTTCCAGAACTACGCGCTGTTCCCGCACATGACCGTGGCCGAGAACCTGGCGTTCCCCCTGAGCGTACGCGGCATGTCGCGCACCGACATCAGCGAGCGGGTCAAGCGTGCCCTGTCCATGGTGCAGCTCGACAGCTTCCGCAATCGCTATCCAGGCCAGCTCTCCGGTGGCCAGCAGCAGCGTGTGGCGCTGGCCCGTGCGCTGGTGTTCGAACCGCAGCTGGTGCTGATGGACGAACCCCTCGGTGCGCTGGACAAGCAGCTGCGCGAGCACATGCAGATGGAGATCAAGCACCTGCACCAGCGCCTGGGCGTGACGGTGGTGTACGTGACCCACGACCAGGGCGAGGCGCTGACCATGTCCGACCGCGTGGCCGTATTCCATCAGGGCGAGATCCAGCAGATCGCCCCGCCACGCGAACTCTACGAAGCGCCGCACAACACCTTCGTCGCCCAGTTCATCGGTGAGAACAACCGCCTTCCGGGCGAGCTGGTCAGCCGCGATGGCGACCAGTGCGTGGTGCGTCTGGCGCGTGGCGAGGAAGTCCGTGCCATGGCGGTCAACGTCGGCGCCGTGGGCGAGGCGGTGAGCCTGTCGATCCGCCCCGAGCGCATTCGCATCAACGGTGCCAGCGAGAGCTGCCCCAACCGTTTCTCCGGGCGCATCGCCGAGTTCATCTACCTGGGTGATCACGTGCGTATCCGCATGGAGGTCTGCGGCAAGTCCGATTTCTACGTCAAGCAACCCGTGGCCGAGCTCGATCCGGAGCTGGCGGTTGGTGACCTGGTTCCGCTCGGCTGGTCTGTCGAGCATGTCCGCGCGCTCGACCCACTCCAAGCCGAGTGAGCGTTTCGCGCAGTGCTTCACCTTTACCCCGTAACACAGAGGAGCTGATAAGAATGAAGAAATCCCTGAAGCTGGCGGCATTGGCCCTGGGCGTAAGCTGCGCCATGCCGGCATTGGCGGTGGATCTGACAGCGGTTTCCTTCGGCGGCGCGAACAAGGCGGCGCAGATCAAGGCGTTCTACGAACCTTTCGAGAAGGAAACCGGCAACAAGGTGCTGGGCGGCGAATACAACGGTGAAATGGCCAAGGTCAAAGCCATGGTCGATACCCGCAGTGTGAGCTGGGATCTGGTGGAAGTGGAGTCGCCGGAGCTGGCCCGCGGTTGTGACGAAGGCCTGTTCGAAGAACTCGACCCGGCGCTGTTCGGCGATGAGGACAATTTCATCGAAGGTGCCATCCAGCCGTGCGGCGTGGGTTTCTTCGTCTGGTCCACGGTACTGGCCTACAACGCTGACAAGCTCAGTGTCGCGCCGACCGGTTGGGCCGACTTCTGGGACGTGAACAAATTCCCGGGCAAGCGCGGCCTGCGCAAGGGCGCCAAGTACACCCTGGAGTTCGCTCTGATGGCCGACGGTGTGCCGGTCAAGGACGTGTACAAGGTGCTGGCCACCAAGGAAGGCCAGGACCGTGCGTTCAAGAAGCTCGATGAACTCAAACCCAGCATCCAGTGGTGGGAAGCCGGTGCCCAGCCGCCGCAGTACCTGGTGTCCGGTGACGTGGTGATGAGCTCCGCCTACAACGGCCGTATCGCCGCGGTGCAGGGCGAGAGCAACCTGCAGGTGGTGTGGAGCGGCGGTATCTACGACTTCGACTCCTGGGCCATCCCGCGTGGAGCCAAGAACGTGGAACTGGCGAAGAAGTTCGCCGCCTTCACCGTTCAGCCCGAAGCGCAGAAGAGCTACTCGGAGAACATCGCCTACGGTCCGGCCAACAAGCAGGCCATCGACCTGCTGGCACCGGAGCGTCTGAGCCTGATGCCGACCACGCCGGAAAACATCGCCAACCAGGTCGCCATCGACGTGACCTTCTGGGCTGACTACGGCGAGCAGCTGGAGCAACGTTTCAACGCCTGGGCTGCGCGTTAAGTCGCCTATCCGGCCCCGCCCTGCGGCGGGGTCGTCTGAATTTTCTTCTTGCTTGCGGAGTTGTCCATGGCCGCCGTACTGCCTGCCAGCGAATTGCCCGGGTCGAACCTGAAGCAGCGTCTGGCCCGTGCCGAGCGTTTCAACCGCCTGAAATCCAAGGCGTTGATCCTGCCGCTGTTGCTGTTCCTCCTGCTGACTTTCCTGCTGCCCATCGGCGCGCTGCTCATGCGCAGCATGGACAACCCGGAAGTGGTCGGCAGTCTGCCGCGTACCGTCGAGGCGATCGCCGTCTGGGATGGCCGCGGTCTGCCGGATGAGTCGGTGTACCAGGCCATTGCCGCGGACATCGTCGAGGCGCGCCGCAATCAGAGCCTGGGCGATCTGTCCAAGCGCCTGAACATGGAGCTGGCCGGGTTCCGCAGCCTGGTCAGCAGCACCGCACGCAAGCTGCCGCTGCGCGAGGAGCCGGCCTCCTATCAGGAAGCCTTCCTCGATCTGGACGAGCGCTGGGGCGACCCCGCCTACTGGCAGGTGATCCGCCGTAATGCGTCGTCGGTGACGCCGTACTACCTGCTGGCCGCACTCGATCATCGCATCGACGACCTCGGCGAACTGGCCAAGGCCACGCCGGATCAGGCCATCTACCTGGATATCTTCGCCCGCACCTTCTGGATGAGCCTGGTGATCACCGTCATCTGCCTGGTGCTGGCCTACCCCCTGGCCTATCTGCTGGCCAACCTGCCGACCCGTCAGGGCAACCTGCTGATGATTCTGGTGCTGTTGCCGTTCTGGACCTCGATTCTGGTACGTGTGGCGGCCTGGATCGTGCTGTTGCAGTCGGGCGGTCTGATCAACAGCGCGCTGATGTCGCTGGGCATCATCGAGCAACCGCTGCAGCTGGTGTTCAACCGCAGCGGCGTATACGTGGCGATGGTGCACATCATGCTGCCGTTCATGATCCTGCCGATCTACAGCGTGATGAAGGGCATCTCGCCCAGCTACATGCGTGCGGCGGTATCGCTCGGCTGTCACCCGTTCGCCAGCTTCTGGCGGGTGTATTTCCCGCAGACTCTGGCCGGTGTCGGCGCCGGGTGCCTGCTGGTGTTCATCCTGTCCATCGGCTACTACATCACCCCGGCGCTGTTGGGCAGCCCGAACGACCAGATGATCAGCTACTTCGTCGCCTTCTACACCAACACCACCATCAACTGGGGCATGGCCACCGCTCTTGGCGGCCTGCTGCTGGCCGCGACCCTGGTGCTCTATGTGGTGTACAGCTGGCTGGTCGGCGCCAGCAAGCTGAGGCTTGGCTAAAACACGGTCTGCGCAGCAGGCCATCTGATGACCCTCTCCCATTCAGGGGAGAGGGTGGCTTTTTACCTGCCTTCTCCCCCAACCCCTCTCCCGCAAGCGGCAGAGGGGGGCTAAAAGCTAAATGGAGTCACAGCATGCTCAGCCCCTACATGTCACCCATCGAGCGTCTCTGGTACTACGGCCTGCGCATCCTCTGCGCCCTGGTACTGCTGTTCCTGATCCTGCCGGTGCTGGTGATCGTGCCGCTGTCGTTCAACTCGGGCACCTTCCTGGTCTATCCGCTGCAGGGCTTTTCGCTGCGCTGGTACGAGGACTTCTTCATGTCTGCGGACTGGATGCGCTCGCTGAAGAACAGCCTGATCGTCGCCCCGGCCGCCACGCTGCTGGCCATGGTGTTCGGCACCCTGGCGGCCATCGGCCTGACCCGTGGCGAGTTCCGTGGCAAGGCGCTGGTGATGAGCCTGCTGATTTCGCCGATGATCGTGCCGGTGGTGATCATCGGTGTCGCCAGCTACCTGTTCTTCGCCCCGCTGGGGCTGGGCAACAGCTACCTGTCGCTGATCCTGGTCCACGCGGTGCTCGGCGTGCCGTTCGTCATCATCACCGTGTCGGCGACCCTGCAGGGCTTCAACCACAACCTGGTGCGCGCTGCCGCCAGCCTCGGCGCCTCGCCGCTGACTGCCTTCCGCCGCGTGACCCTGCCGCTGATCGCGCCGGGGGTGATTTCCGGTGCGCTGTTCGCCTTCGCCACCTCGTTCGACGAAGTGGTGGTGACCCTGTTCCTCGCCGGTCCCGAGCAGGCCACCCTGCCGCGGCAGATGTTCAGCGGTATCCGCGAGAACCTGTCGCCGACCATCGCCGCCGCAGCGACCCTGCTGATCGGCTTCTCCATCCTGTTGCTGCTGACCCTGGAATGGCTGCGCGGGCGTAGCGAGAAGCTGCGCACCTCGACTCCGGAATAAGTTTCGTCGCATCAGGGCAGAAGGCCCCGTCGGGAAACCTGCGGGGCCTTCGTCGTTTCCGGGCGTAGAATGTGCAGTTTCTTCTCTGTAACAGGGCGGCCTGATGGATTTCGATGATCCCGAATTTCGCGAGCTGATCGATGCGCTGCACGATGGCCTCTACATCACCGATGCCGACGGCCTCACCCTCAAGATCAACAGCGCCTACGAGCGGCTGACCGGGCTGCGCAGCGAGGACGTGGTTGGCCGGCACATGCAGGAACTGGTGGAGCAGGGCGTCATCTCGCAGTCGGTATCGCTGCGAGTGCTCAAGGAAGGCAAGGCGCTGTCGCTGATGCAGAGCGTCAGTCAGGGCAAGCGCCTGCTGGTCAGCGGCACGCCGATCTTCTCCGAGGACGGCAAGGTGCGTTACGTGGTCAGCACCGTCCGGGACATGACCGAGCTGTTGCGCATCAAGCACGAACGCGACGAGCTGCAGCAGCTGAAACAGCTGCGCAACAGCACGGCGAAGCTGCACGCCGGTCAGCGCGACGACTTGCTGCATGCCTCTCCCGTGGCCAGCCTGCCGGCGTCAGGACGCGTTTTCGCCCAGGCGCGGCAGGTCGCCAGCAGTGACGTGAAGGTGCTTCTGCAGGGCGAAACCGGTGTTGGCAAGACGCTGATCGCCCAGTACATCCACAAGAGCAGCCCGCGTGCGGCGCAGCCGTTCCTGGCGCTCAACTGCGGCGCGCTGCCGGAGAACCTGATCGAGGCCGAGCTGTTCGGTTACGTCGCGGGCGCCTTCACCGGCGCCGGCCGCAAGGGCAAGCGCGGTCTGCTGGAGCTGGCCAACCAGGGCACGGTGTTTCTGGACGAGATCGGCGATCTGCCGCTGGCATTGCAGGTCAAGCTGCTCAAGGTGATCGAGGAAAGCCGTTTCATCCCGGTCGGCGGGCTGGAGCTGAAAGAGGTGGACGTGCGCATCATCACCGCTACCCACCACGACCTGCGCAGGATGGTCGCCGAAGGGCGCTTCCGGGCCGACCTTTACTACCGACTGAACGTGGTACCTATCCATATTCCCGCTCTGCGCGAGCGGGCCGATGAAATTCAGCCGCTGCTCCAGTTCTATCTTGCCGAATTCAACCAGCGCCATGGGCGCTCGCTGACCTGGGGCCTGGAAGCTCTGGACGCGCTCACCGAATATGCCTGGCCGGGCAACATCCGTGAGTTGATCAACCTGGTCGAGCGCCTTGTGGTTACCTGCGCCGGCGAGACCATCGAGTTGTTCGATCTGCCGGAGGAGGTGCGTACGGCACGCCTCGACGGAGCTGACGACCATCTGCTACCGCTGCGCAAGCAGGTGGAGAATCTGGAACGGCGCCTGATCGGCAAGGCGCTGGTGCAACACAAGACCACCCGCGAGGCCGCCAAAGCGCTTGGCCTCAGCCAGGCGACCCTGGTGCAGAAGATGAAGCGCTGGGAACAGGGTTGATTGAAAAATGGATCGAAACTCGGTCTTCTGATTGATTTATCAATCAGGATCGCGCTGGGCTGGTCTGTGACAAAACGCCGCAAGCCTTCTACGGCAAGGGTTTGCGCGAGCTGGCACAGGAATCGCTAATGGGAGGGCCCGAACCCGTTCAGCGAAACACCGTATAAAAAGGGCCTGCTGATGAGTATTGCTGCATTCAAGATCGCCAATAAGCTGCTGACCGGCCAGGGTGCCGTGGAGCAGCTGGCGCACGAACTGCCCCGCCTGAAGATCGACAATCCACTGATCGTCACCGACGCCATCCTGATCAAATCCGGCACCGTGGATCACGTGCTCAAGCAGCTCGGCGAGCGTGCCTACGGCATCTTCGACGGCGTCGAGCCGGAGCCTGAGATCGCCATCGTCGAAGCCTGCGCCAAGGTCTACCGCGACGGCGGTCATGATGGCCTGATCGGTGTGGGCGGCGGCAGCGCCATCGACATCGCCAAGGCGGTGGCCGGCTACGTCGGTCATGACGGTGCCCTGGAGGAGCTGTTCGGTGTCGACCAGGTCAAGCGCAAGGGCCCGCCGCTGATCGCCATTCCGACCACTGCCGGCACCGGTTCGGAAGTGACCAACGTATCGATCCTGTCCGACAAGAAGGCTCAGCTGAAGAAGGGCATCGTCAGCGACTACCTGCTGCCTGATGTGGCCCTGGTCAGCCCGGTGATGACCCTGACCTGCCCGCGTGGCGTGACCGCCGCCAGCGGTGTCGATGCTCTGGTGCACGCCGTGGAGTCCTATCTGTCTGTCAATGCCTCGCCGATCACCGATGCCCTGGCCATCGGCGCCATCAGGCTGATCGCCAAGGCGCTGCCCAAGGCCTACGCCAACCCGGCCGATCTGCAGGCGCGTGAAGACATGGCCACCGCCAGCCTGATGGCCGGCATGGCCTTCGGCAACGCTGGGGTCGGCGCCGTGCACGCCCTGGCCTATCCGCTGGGCGGGCGCTTCAACATCGCTCATGGCGTCAGCAACGCTTTGCTGCTGCCGTACGTGATGGCCTGGAACAAGCTGGCCTGTGTCGAACGCATGGCCGAGATCGCCACTGCCCTGGGCGTGCCGACTCACGGCCTAAGCGACAAGGCCGCCGCCGATCTGGCCGTTGAGGCGATGGCTGAACTCTGCGCCAGCGTCGACATTCCCAAGGGTATGCGCAGCTTCGGCGTGCCCGAGGACGCCATCCCGGCCATGGCCGAGGAGGCCAGCAAGATCGACCGTCTGATGCGCAACAATCCGCGTCGTCTGACTGCCGGTGACATCGAGCAGATCTACCGCGCTGCCTACTGATCGCTTTTCACAGCCTATGACCAACAGCCCCGGCCATGTCGGGGCTCGCTGCTTACAACTCTAATAAAGCTGGGTAATTCAAATGTCCGAACTGCATCAACAAGACCTGGGCGTCGAAGCCCCGTACTGGCCGGTGGGGCCATTCAAGGTACGTCTGCCTTTCATTCACTACCGCTTCGAGATCTCCGACTACATGCAGGGCCTGCTCATGTGCGCGGTGGATCTGGCGGCCATCCCGCTGATGACCGAATTCCTCGGCATGCCTTTCGAGGTGGCGCTGGCGGTGGTCATGCTCAACGGCCTGCTGTACCTGACTCACCATCTGCTGGGCGACCCGGTGGTGCCGGGCTGGATCACCCCGGCGATCCCTCTGCTGATGGCCTACTGCAGCCAGTTCCCGGAGGGCCCTGAGCGGGTGCATGCGCTGATTGCCTTCCAGTTGATGCTGGGGATATTTTCCATCGGCCTGGGCATGACGGGGATGGCGCGCAAGGTGGTATCGCTGGTGCCCTCGGCACTGAAGGCCGGCATCATCATGGGCGCCGGCCTCAGTGCGGTGGTCACCGTATTCAAGGAAGGCGGTCGATTCGACAGCTTCCCCTGGACCATTTCCATTGCCATCGGCATCGCCTTCTACCTGGTGTTCTCCATCCACTTCCAGGAGCTGAAGAAACGCAGCCGTTTCTGGTGGAACTTCGCCAAGCTGGGGATCTTCCCCATCATCCTGCTGGCGGTGTTCGTCGCGCCGATCTTCGGCGAGGCGTCCTGGCCGAACATCGAGTGGGGCATCAGCAAGCCGGACTTCGTTACCCTGTGGAACGAGTACACCGTATTCGGCCTGGGCATGCCGCCTTTGATGATGTTCGTCACCGCCATCCCTACCGTGTTTGCCGCTTATCTGGTGGTGTTTGGCGACGTGCTCGGCGCCAAGGCGATCCTTTCCGAGGCGGACCATTTGCGCCGTGACGAGAAGGTCGACTTCAACCCCAACCGTTCGCACCTGATCTTCGGCGGGCGCAACGCCTTCATGAGCATCTTCGGTCCCGACGTGGCCATGTGCGGCCCGCAGTGGTCGGCCATGCAGGTGGTTATTACCGAGCGCTTCAAGGGCGGCGCCAAGGCCATGAAGTCCATCTACGGTGGTGTCGGCTCCTTCCGCTGGGGCACCAATACCGGCCTGCTGCTGCTGCCGGTGGTAACTCTGGTGCAGCCGATCCTGGGTGTGGCGCTGGCATTGACCCTGCTGATCCAGGGCTACGTCAGCGTCCGTCTGGGCATCATGGAAGCGCGCAGCCAGCGTGACCTGGGCATCGCCGGTGTGATCGGCGCGGTGCTGGCGATCAAGGGCGCCGGTTGGGCCTTTGCCATCGGCGTCGGCCTGTGCGCGCTGATCTACGGGGCGCAGATGTTCCGCGGCGAGAACGACCAGACCTTCACCAAGGATCTGCCGCCAGGCGAGTGACCCTGTTCAACCCATCAGTACCGCCAGGGCGGAAAGGCCCTGGCGTGAGGAACGATCCATGCAACTCAACGATCCCGATCTGCTGCGCCACCAGGCCTATATCGACGGCCAGTGGTGCGATGCACCCGACGGCAGCGTCACTGAAATATTGAACCCGGCCAACGGCGAGTCCCTGGGCCATGTGCCGAACCTGGGCGCGGACGAAACCCGCCGCGCCATCGAGGCCGCCCAGGCCGCACAGCCGGCCTGGCGCGCGCTGACCGCCAAGGAGCGTGCGGCGCGCCTGCGTACCTGGTACGAGCTGATGCTCGCCAACCAGGAGGACCTGGCGCAGATCATGACCGCCGAACAGGGCAAGCCACTGCCCGAGGCCCGCGGCGAAGTGCTCTACGCCGCCTCCTTCATCGAGTGGTTCGCCGAGGAAGCCAAGCGCGTCTACGGCGATACCATTCCCGGCCACCAGGCCGACAAGCGCCTGATCGTGACCAAGGAGCCCGTTGGCGTGACGGCGGCGATCACCCCGTGGAACTTCCCCGCGGCGATGATCACCCGCAAGGCCGGCCCGGCCCTGGCTGCCGGCTGCGCCATGGTCCTCAAGCCGGCGCCGCAGACTCCGTTCAGCGCCCTGGCGCTGGCGGTGCTGGCCGAACGTGCCGGCATTCCGGCCGGGCTGTTCAGCGTGCTGCCGGCCGATGCCGAGCGCTCTCGTGAGGTGGGCGCCGAGCTGTGCGCCAACCCCATCGTGCGCAAGCTGTCGTTCACCGGCTCCACCGGCGTCGGCATCAAGCTGATGGAGCAGTGCGCGCCAACCCTGAAGAAGCTGTCCCTGGAGCTGGGCGGCAACGCGCCGTTCATCGTCTTCGATGACGCCGATCTGGATGCGGCGGTCGAGGGCGCCATGGTCGCCAAATACCGTAATGCCGGGCAGACCTGCGTCTGCGCCAACCGCATCTACGTGCAGGATGGCGTGTATGACGCCTTCGCCGAGAAGCTGGCGGCAGCGGTGGCAGGGCTCAAGGTCGGCCACGGCACTGAAGCCGGTGTGACCACCGGCCCGCTGATCGACGCCAATGCCGTGACCAAGGTGCAGGCACATCTGGCCGATGCACTGGGCAAGGGCGCAAAGGTATTGCAGGGCGGCCAGGCGCTGGGCGGCAATTTCTTCGCGCCCACCGTACTGGTCGATGTGACGCCGGACATGCGGGTCGCCCGTGAGGAAACCTTTGGCCCGCTGGCGCCGCTGTTCCGTTTCAGCAACGAGGCCGAGGTGATCCGCCAGGCCAACGACACCGAGTTCGGTCTGGCCGGCTACTTCTACACCCGTGACCTGGGCCGTGCCTTCCGGGTCGGCGAGGCGCTGGAGTACGGCATGGTCGGTATCAACACCGGGCTGATCTCCAACGAAGTGGCGCCGTTCGGCGGCATCAAGGCCTCCGGCCTGGGCCGTGAAGGCTCCAAGTACGGGCTGGATGAGTATCTGGAGATCAAATATCTCTGTCTTGGCGGCATCTGAGGCATTTGCGCGCGCCGCCGTCAGGCGGCGCTGCGAGATGGTCGTCTAGCCGCTACAATGCGCGCCACCGTGATCAAGCACTCAGAGGTGCGCCATGCAACCCTTCGCCATCGCCCCGTCGATCCTTTCCGCCGACTTCGCCCGTCTGGGTGAGGAAGTGGACAACGTACTCGCCGCCGGGGCGGACATCGTGCATTTCGATGTCATGGACAACCACTATGTGCCCAATCTGACCATCGGCCCGATGGTCTGCGCGGCGCTGCGCAAGTACGGCATCACCGCGCCCATCGACGCGCACCTGATGGTCAAGCCGGTGGATCGCATCATCGGTGACTTCATCGAGGCCGGTGCCTCGTACATCACCTTTCATCCGGAAGCGTCCGAGCACATCGACCGCTCGCTGCAGCTGATCAAGAGCGGCGGCGCCAAGGCCGGTCTGGTGTTCAACCCGGCTACCCCGCTGGACGTGCTCAAGTACGTGATGGATAAGGTCGACATGGTCCTGCTGATGAGCGTCAACCCCGGTTTCGGCGGGCAGAAGTTCATCCCCGGCACCCTCGACAAGCTGCGCGAAGCGCGTGCGCTGATCGATGCCAGCGGTCGCGAAATCCGCCTGGAGATCGACGGCGGCGTCAACGTGCAGAACATCCGCCAGATCGCCGAGGCGGGCGCCGACACTTTCGTCGCCGGCTCGGCCATCTTCAACCAGCCGGACTACAAGGCCGTGATCGATGCCATGCGCGCCGAACTGGCCCAGGTGCGTGGATGAAGCCGCTGCGCGCGCTGTGCGCCGGTGAGCTGCCGCGCCTGGTGATGTTCGATCTGGACGGCACGCTGATCGACTCGGTGCCGGACCTGGCCGCAGCGGTGGACCGCATGCTGGTCGAGCTGGGGCGCGCTCCGGCGGGTGTGGAGCAGGTTCGCCAGTGGGTCGGCAACGGCGCCCGCGTGCTGGTTCGGCGTGCTCTTGCTGGCGCTCTGGATCATTCGGCGGTAGGCGAGAGCGAAACAGAGGAAGCGCTGGCGCGCTTTCTCGATATCTATGCCGACTGTCACGAGCTGACGGCGCTCTACCCGGGTGTGCACGAGCTGCTCGAAGCCCTGAGCACAGCGGCGGTGGAGCTGGCGGTGGTGACCAACAAGCCGGAGCGTTTCGTTGCTCCTTTGCTGGAGCAGGTCGGCCTCGGCGGCTACTTCCGCTGGATCATCGGCGGTGACACCCTGCCGCAGCAAAAGCCCGACCCCGCTGCGTTGCTGCAGATCATGCGCCTGGCGGGCGTCGAGGCGACGCAATCGCTGTTTATCGGTGATTCGCGCAACGACGTATTGGCCGCTCACGCCGCAGGCGTGCCCTGTGTCGCGGTCAGCTACGGTTATAACCACGGCCGACCGATCGCCGAAGAAAAACCGAGCCTGGTGGTGGATAACCTCGCCGAACTACTCTGATGGTTGCTTAGGCCGAGCGGCTGCGCTACCGTGGCCGCTCTCCTTTTACCCCGCCTGTCGAGATCGCACCGTGGTGGTTAGCTGCAAACTCTGGATGAAGGTCATCAAGGCTCTGGCCCGTTGGCGCTGGCGCGCCTGATTTCGTCCTGCCGCCGCGCGCGGCCCGTTTGCACCCGACCGTTTTCCCCGAGCCATGAGGCTGATCATGACCCATGAAGAATTCCTGCGTTTAGCCGCCGAAGGCTACAACCGCATCCCGCTGGCCTGCGAAACCCTGGTGGATTTCGACACGCCGCTGTCCATCTACCTGAAACTGGCCGACGCGCCCAACTCCTACCTGCTCGAATCGGTGCAGGGCGGCGAGAAGTGGGGTCGTTATTCGATCATCGGCCTGCCGGCGCGTACCGTGCTGCGCGTTCATGGCCATGATGTCGTGGTCAGCACCGACGGCGTCGAGGTCGAGCGTCACCAGTGTGCCGACCCGCTGGAGTTCGTCGAGCAGTTCAAGGCGCGCTACAAGGTGCCGACCATCGCCGGCCTGCCGCGCTTCAACGGTGGTCTGGTGGGCTACTTCGGCTATGACAGCGTGCGTTACGTCGAGCCCAAGCTGGCAGCGGGCGTCAACCCCGACGCGCTGGGTACGCCGGACATCCTGCTGATGGTTTCCGACGCCGTGGTGGTATTCGACAACCTGGCCGGCAAGATGCACGGCATCGTGCTGGTCGATCCGGCCGAGGCCGATGCCTTCGAGCAGGGCCATGCGCGCCTGCGCGAGATCCTGCACAAGCTGCGTCAGCCGATCACTCCGCGCCTGGGGGTGGACCTTTCCGCGCCGCTGGGCGAGGAGCCGGCATTCCGTTCCAGCTACAGCCAGGACGATTACGAAGCAGCAGTCCGTTCGATCAAGGAATACATCCTGGCCGGCGACTGCATGCAGGTGGTGATCTCCCAGCGCATGTCGATCCCGTTCAAGGCCGCGCCGATCGATCTGTACCGCGCGCTGCGCTGCATCAACCCGACGCCGTACATGTACTTCTTCAACTTCGGTGACTTCCATGTGGTCGGCAGCTCGCCCGAGGTGCTGGTGCGTGTCGAGGACGGCCTGGTTACCGTGCGCCCGATCGCCGGTACGCGCCCGCGCGGCGCCAGCGAGGAAGCGGACAAGGCACTGGAAGAGGATCTGCTGTCCGACGCCAAGGAAATCGCCGAACACCTGATGCTCATCGACCTGGGGCGCAACGACACCGGTCGCGTGTCGCAGGTCGGCTCGGTGAGGCTGACCGAGAAGATGGTCATCGAACGCTATTCCAACGTCATGCACATCGTTTCCAACGTCACCGGCCAGCTCAAACCCGAACTGTCGGCGATGGACGCGCTGCGTGCCATCCTGCCGGCCGGCACCCTGTCCGGGGCGCCGAAGATCCGCGCCATGGAGATCATCGACGAGCTCGAACCGGTCAAGCGCGGTGTCTACGGCGGCGCGGTCGGCTACTACGCCTGGAACGGCAACATGGATACCGCCATCGCCATCCGTACCGCTGTGATCAAGGACGGCGAGCTGCACGTGCAGGCCGGCGCCGGGATCGTCGCCGACTCGGTGCCCGCGCTGGAGTGGGAGGAAACCCTGAACAAGCGCCGCGCCATGTTCCGCGCCGTCGCACTTGCCGAACAGACCGCCGTCCAGGACCAGGAATAAGAGGAGCCGTACCATGCTTTTGATGATCGACAACTACGACTCCTTTACCTACAACGTGGTGCAGTACCTGGGCGAGTTGGGTGCCGATGTCCATGTGATTCGCAACGACGAGCTGAGCATCGCCGAGATCGAGGCGCTCAAGCCCGAGCGCATCGTCGTCTCGCCCGGTCCGTGCACGCCGACCGAGGCGGGTGTATCCATCGAGGCCATCCTGCATTTCGCCGGCAAGCTGCCGATTCTCGGCGTCTGTCTCGGCCACCAGAGCATCGGCCAGGCCTACGGCGGCGATGTGGTGCGCGCGCGCCAGGTGATGCACGGCAAGACCAGCCCGGTGTTCCACGAGGACAAGGGCGTGTTCGCCGGCCTCAACAACCCGCTCACCGTGACCCGCTATCATTCCCTGGTGGTCAAGCGCGAAACCCTGCCGGACTGCCTGGAAATCACTGCCTGGACCCAGCATGAAGACGGCTCGGTCGACGAGATCATGGGGCTGCGCCACAAGACCCTGAACATCGAGGGGGTGCAGTTCCACCCCGAGTCGATCCTCACCGAGCAGGGCCACGAACTTTTCGCCAACTTCCTCAAGCAGACCGGAGGCGTGCGCGCATGAACATCAAGGAAGCCCTCAACCGGATCGTAGCCCAGCTCGATCTGACCACCGAGGAAATGCAGTCGGTCATGCGCGAGATCATGACCGGTCAGTGCACCGATGCGCAGATCGGCGCCTTCCTCATGGGCATGCGCATGAAGAGCGAGACCATCGACGAGATCGTCGGCGCCGCCAGCGTCATGCGCGAGCTGGCCTCGCCGGTGAAGATCGACGCCGAGCGTCTGGTCGACACCTGCGGCACCGGCGGCGACGGCATGAACATCTTCAACGTCTCCACTGCGGCCGCCTTTGTTGTCGCCGCGGCCGGCGGCAAGGTGGCCAAGCACGGCAACCGCGCCGTATCCGGCAAGAGCGGCAGCGCCGATCTGCTGGAGGCGGCCGGGGTCTACCTCGGCCTCAAGCCCGAGCAGGTGGCGCGCTGTGTGGAGAGCGTCGGCGTCGGTTTCATGTTCGCCCCGTCCCATCACGGCGCGATGAAGCATGCCATCGGTCCGCGTCGCGAGCTGGGGCTGCGCACCGTCTTCAACATGCTCGGCCCGATGACCAACCCGGCTGGCGCCCGCCATCAGGTCATCGGCGTGTTCAGTCAGGCGCTGTGCCGGCCCATGGCCGAAGTGCTGCAGCGTCTGGGCAGCGAGCACGTGCTGGTGGTGCATGCGCAGGATGGTCTGGACGAGATCAGTCTGGCTGCGCCCACATTCGTTGCCGAACTCAAGGACGGCACGGTCAGCGAGTACCGTATCCAGCCCGAGGATTTCGGCATCAAGAGCCAGAGCCTGATCGGCCTGACCGTCGACAACGCCGAGCAGTCGCTGGAGCTGATCCGCGACGCACTGGGCCGCCGCAAGACCGAGAATGGCCAGAAGGCCGCCGACATGATCGTGCTCAATGCTGGCGCGGCGCTTTATGCCGCCGACCACGCCGAGAGCCTGCGCGAAGGCATCGCGCTGGCGCATGACGCCCTGCACACCGGGCTGGCGCGCGAGAAGCTGGAAGAGCTGGTGTCCTTTACCGCGGTATTCAAACAGGAGAACGAAGGGTGAGCGTGCCAACCGTGCTGGAGAAGATCGTCGCCCGTAAGTTCGAGGAAGTGGCGGCGCGTCGTGCCCAGGTCAGCCTCGCCGAACTCGAGGCCGCTGCGCGCAGTGCCGATGCGCCGCGAGGCTTCGCCCGTGCGCTGCTGGAACAGGCGGCGCGCAAGCGGCCGGCGGTGATTGCCGAGATCAAGAAGGCCTCGCCGAGCAAGGGCGTGCTGCGTGCCGACTTCGTGCCTGCCGAAATCGCGCGCAGCTACGAGGCCGGTGGCGCCACCTGTCTGTCGGTGCTGACCGATATCGATTTCTTCCAGGGCGCCGACCAGTATCTGCAGCAGGCCCGCGCGGCCTGTTCGTTGCCGGTGATCCGCAAGGATTTCATGGTCGACCCCTACCAGATCGTCGAAGCCCGTGCGCTGGGCGCCGACTGCGTGCTGCTGATCGTCTCCTGCCTGGATGACGCGCGCATGGTCGAACTGGCTTCCGTGGCCAGGGATGTCGGCCTCGATGTGCTGGTCGAGGTGCACGACGGCGAGGAGCTGGAGCGTGCGCTGAATACCCTGGATACGCCACTGGTGGGTATCAACAACCGCAACCTGCACACCTTCGATGTCAGTCTGGAAACCACCCTCGACCTGCTGCCGCGCATTCCCCGTGATCGCCTGGTGGTGACCGAGAGCGGCATTCTCAACCGCGCCGATGTCGAGCTGATGGAAATCAACGAGGTCTACGCCTTCCTGGTCGGCGAAGCCTTCATGCGTGCGGAAAGCCCGGGCAGCGAACTGCAGCGTCTGTTCTTTCCCGAGCGCGGCCGGCCTGCAGCAATCAGCATCGCCCCCGAGTGACGCCCATGAAAAAGCCGGCAATCAAGCCGGCTTTTTCATGGGGTTGGTTCAGCGCGTGCCGAAGACCACCATGGTCTTGCCCTTGACGTGGACCAGGCCCTGTTCTTCCAGGGACTTGAGCACGCGACCGACCATCTCGCGGGAGCAGCCGACGATACGACCGATCTCCTGACGGGTGATCTTGATCTGCATGCCATCCGGGTGGGTCATGGCGTCCGGTTGCTTGCACAGGTCGAGCAGGGTGCGTGCGACGCGACCGGTCACGTCGAGGAAGGCCAGATCGCCGACCTTGCGTGTGGTGTTGCGCAGGCGCTCGGCCATCTGGCTGCCCAGGGCGAAGAGAATGTCCGGGTCCTGCTGGGTCAGCTCGCGGAACTTGGCGTAGCTGATTTCCGCGACCTCGCATTCGGTCTTGGCGCGAACCCAGGCACTGCGTTCCTTCTCTGCGCCTTCCTTCTCGAACAGACCCATCTCGCCGAAGAAGTCGCCGGAGTTGAGATAGGCAATGATCATCTCGCGGCCGTCGTCGTCCTCGATGAGGATAGTGACCGAGCCTTTGACGATGAAGAACAGAGTTTCGCAGCGATCGCCCGCGTAGATGATGGTGCTTTTGGCGGTGTAGCGTCGGCGGTGACAGTGTGCGAGAAGTTTGTCGAGGTTCTTTATTTTAGGTGTAAGGGTAATAGCAACCATGCCCGAGTCCCGAATATGAAAAGTGAAGGCCTTTGTCCAACGGCAATTTCTTATTAGTTATCTGGTCAAGTGTGCCAGCAATCCGGCGTCAGCTTAACAGACGCACCATGAGCGGGGCATTTTTTGCGACATGAGTAACACAACCTGCGGGAACTTTAGCCCAATTGCCGCGCACCGGACTGTCGTCCGCCTGTGCTAACCTGCCGGACTTTTCCACTTTGGGAGCCAATATCGATGAAAGCGCGTGTGCAATGGGCCGGTGAAGCTCTGTTCCTCGGCGAGTCCGGTAGTGGCCATGCCGTGGTCATGGACGGTCCGCCTGATGCCGGTGGCCGTAACCTCGGTATTCGGCCAATGGAGATGTTGCTGATCGGCCTCGGTGGCTGCAGCAACTTCGATGTGGTCAGCATTCTGCGCAAGGGCCGCCAGCCGGTGGAAAGCTGTGAAGTGTTCCTTGACGCCGAGCGTGCCGATGAGGAACCCAAGGTGTTCACCAAGATTCATCTGCACTTCGTGGTCAAGGGGCGTGGGCTGAAAGAGGCTCAGGTCAAGCGGGCAGTGGAACTGTCGGCGGAGAAGTACTGCTCCGCCTCGATCATGCTGGGCCGTGCCGGTGTCGATATCAGCCACGACTACGAGATCATCGAACTGGGCTGAGTTGGCCGGATACAACGAGGGCGCCATTTGGCGCCCTTGTTCGTTTCAGATGCGGTAGGTGCTCCTGGTCATGACCTTCGACAGCAGGGTCATGCCGAACTTCACGGGAGCCGGGAAACGCACGCCGCCTGCTGCCAGGGCGCTGTTGGCGTGCTGCTGCTCATCGACGCGCATCTGTTCGAGGATGGCGCGGGACTTGGCGTCATGTTCGGGCAGTTGCTCCAGATGCTCATCCAGATGCTTGCATACCTGATCTTCGGTGGCGGCGACGAACCCCAGGCTGACGCGATCGCTGACCAGCCCGGCAACGGCACCGACACCGAAGGACAAACCGTAGAACAGCGGATTGAGCACGCTCGGATGGCTGCCCAGTTCGCGAATGCGCTGTTCGCACCAGGCCAGGTGATCGATTTCCTCATCGGCCGCGTGCTCCATGGCACTGCGTACCTCGGGCAGCCTGGCGGTCAGCGCCTGCCCCTGATAAAGCGCCTGGGCGCAGACTTCGCCGGTGTGGTTGATGCGCATCAGGCCGGCGACATGGCGCGACTCTTCGCTGCTCAGCTCCGTTTCCTTTTCCACGATGGCGGGCGAGGGACGAGCCGATGCCCCGCTGAATGGCAGCAGCGTGCGCAGCGCGGCATCGGCTTGCAGCAGCAGGCGGTCGACGGGGGAATACTGGCGTTCGCTGGCCATGAGGCACCTCCAGAGGAAACAACCCGGCTAGTCTACTGCAAAGTCGCCAGATCGTCCGTGGCTCAGAGGCTGTTCCAACCTCCCGCGAGCTAGGATCGCGCAATACCGATGGCGGCCCCGCAAAAACTGGTGAGGAACGGTCGAAGTCGCGGGCGACTGTACTCTCGTACATGGGCATTGCTCGCTTCGCTCACCCCTTGGGGGCTGCACTAAAGTGCGTTGGCCGCAAGCGGCTTTCCGTGCCTGTTTTTAACACAGCAGGGCCGACGCGCAGCAGACTTTGGGCAGTCTCTCAGGGCAGTCTCTCAGGGCAGCTCGCGCAGCACGCGAAAGCCCAGCGCATAGTCGCGATGATGCGGCTGCTTGAGGTCGCGCATGCTGCTGCGCAGGTAGCTAGGGCCGCTGTTCCAGGCGCCCCCGCGGACGACCCGAGGGCTGTTGTCGAGCAGGCCGGCGCTTTGCGTTTCGCTGCCATCGAACTGCAGGGTGAAGCGCGAGGCCGTCCACTCCCAGACATTGCCCGCGGTGTCGTGCAGGCCAAAGCCGTTGGCCGGGAACTGGCCGACGGCTGCCGTCTTGTTGCGCAACAGGCGCGGGCTGGCGCAGCCGCGGCAGTGGGCGCGGGGCGCCTGTTCGTCGCTGTCGAGCGCCTCGCCCCACCAGTAGTAACTCTGGCTGCCGCCGCGTGCCGCATACTCCCATTCGGCTTCGGTCGGCAGGCGATAACGTGCGCCAGTCTCGCGCGACAGCCATTGGGCGTAGGCATGGGCGTCGCGCCAGGACACATGGATGACCGGGCGCTGCGCGGAAAGGCCCCAGCCTTCGTTATTGGGCATGGGCAGTGCGTTGGCTTCGGCGTATTTCTGCCAGTCGGCGAAGGTGACTTCGTAGCGGCCAATGGCGAAGGGCCGGTCGAAGGCAATACTCCGTAGCGGGCGTTCGTTGTCATTGCCGCGACCGCTGGCATCGCCCATATGAAAGGTGCCAGCCGGCACCACCACCAACTCGGGCCCCTGGCCGCCACTGTTCAGCGGGTCGCTCAGGAACTCGGTGGCGACGGCCTGCAGGCTTGCCAGCAGCGCCACTGCGACGATGGATGCGGCTAGTGTGACGCGGCGCGCTTTCAGCACTTGCACGGCGCGAGGCCTCCGGCGACGATCTGCCTGTTCAGACGGTCCATGCTGTGAGCTCCGATTCTGCGAAAGCGCGGATGGTAACCCTGCTCATTCGCCTGGCCAACTTCACAAGGAGCGGGTGTTGAAGAACGATATTCATGATCTTGGGTTGGTGCTGGATTCCAAGGTCAAGCTGGTGGTGATCGAGTCCTGGGACGAGGTTCGCGTGCTGGAGACCCTGACCGGTCTGGCGATCAGGCGTGGTCTCGGCCTGCATACCTGGTCGGTTACCGAAGGGCTGCAGCGCCTGGGATTCGGCGGCGCGCCGGTGGATGAGTCGCCGACCCAGGAGCCGGAAGCGGCGCTGCGCATGATCAAGGCCGACCCGCAGCCGAACCTGTACGTGATGTGCGATCTGCATCCGTATCTCGATGGCAATCCACGGCTGGTGCGCCTGCTCAAGGAAATCGCCATGAGCGAGGCAGCGCACAAGCCGACGCTGGTGCTGGTGTCGCATGCGATCAAGCTGCCGGCCGAGGTGCAGCGATTCGCGGCACGCTTCAGCCTTGCGCTGCCATCGGAGGACGAACTGCTGAGCATCGTGCGCGACGAAGCCGCGCGCTGGAGCGAAAGCAATCGCGGCGCGCGGGTGCGCACCGACAATCGCACGCTGCAGCAGGTGGTGAAGAATCTGCGTGGCCTCAGCCATGCCGAGGCGCGCGCGCTGGCGCGCAACGTGATCTGCGATGACGGCGCCATCACCCAGGAAGACATCCCCGAACTGAACAAGACCAAGTTCCAGCTGCTGGACCTTGAAGGCGTGCTCAGCTTCGAGTACAACACCGCACGCTTCGCCGAGGTCGGCGGGCTGGTGAATCTCAAGCGTTGGCTGGGCGAGCGTCAGGCCAGCTTTCTTGACGGCAAGCAGATCGATGCGCCGAAAGGCGTGATGCTGGTCGGTGTGCAGGGTGGCGGCAAGAGCCTGGCCGCCAAGGCGGTTGCCGGGCTCTGGGGCCTGCCGCTGCTGCGCCTGGATTTTGCCTGCCTGTACAACAAGTTCTTCGGCGAAACCGAGCGCAATCTGCGCGAGGCGCTACGACTGGCCGAGCAGATGGCGCCATGCGTGCTGTGGATGGACGAGGTGGAGAAGGGCCTGGCCAGTGGCGATCATGACGGCGGCGTGAGCCAGCGTGTGCTCGGCACCCTGCTGACCTGGATGGCCGAGCGCAAGGCGCCGGTATTCGTCGTCGCCACGGCCAACGCCATCGACCGACTGCCCCCTGAGCTGGTGCGCAAGGGTCGTTTCGACGAGCTGTTCTTCGTCGACCTGCCCAGTGCCGAAGTGCGAGCCGAGATCTTCCGCATCCATCTGCAGCGACGCGAACTCGAGCCCGCGATTTTCGACCTGGCGCAACTGGCCGCTGCCAGCGAAGGCTATTCCGGGGCGGAGATCGAGCAGGCGGTGGTCAGCGCGCTGTACGCCGGCCAGGCGCAGCAGCAGGCGGTCGATCAGGCTTTGCTGTTGCGTGCCCTGCAGAGCACTGCGCCGCTCTCGGTGGTGATGGCCGAACGTCTGGCTGCGCTGCGTGCCTGGGCGGATGGGCGGACGGTCAACGCTGGTTGAGGTCGGTGAAGGGGCGGGTCAGCCGACCGCTGAGTTTGCGCACCAGCCAGCGAGGTCCCAGGCGCGGGGTCAGGGCCAGCAGGCGGTTGCGCCAACCGGGAATGATGATGGCGCGGTTCTTTTCCAGTGCGCGAACAGTAATCAGCGCCACTTCCTCGGGGCTCATCATCAGCTTGCTGCCGGTCAGACGGCTGACGTCCATCTGCGCCGTGCGGAAGAAGGCGCTGTGGGTTGGCCCGGGGCAGAGCACTGACACCCGCACGCCGCGCTCTCTCAGCTCCTCGCGCAGCCCTTCGGAAAAATGGAGCACATAGGCCTTGCTGGCGTAGTAGCTGCTCATCCAGGGACCGGGCTGAAAGGCAGCCACCGAAGCGACGTTGAGAATCTGCCCGCCGCCGTGTTCGGCCATGCACTGGCCGAGCGCATGGCACAGTCGGGTCAGCGCCAGGACGTTGACCTCGAGCTGTTCCTGCTCGCGGCTCCAGTCCTGTTCCAGAAAGGAACCGGCGCAGCCAAGACCGGCATTGTTCACCAGCAGGTCGATGTGCCACTGGCCCTCTTCCAGCTCCAGCAGCAGGCCGGACAGCTGCAGCGGCTCGCTCACATCACAGAGCCGAAACAGCACCTCGACGCCGAAGCGCTGAGCCAGCTCGCAGGCAATGCTTTCCAGTGCCTCACGCCGCCGCGCCACCAGGATCAGGTTGCGCCCGCGGCGTGCCAGGGCTTCGGCCAGGGCCAGGCCGATGCCGCTGGAGGCGCCGGTGATCAATGCATAGCTGCGCATGGTCGTGACTTAATAACCCACTGTCTGGGGAAGGACGATCGCGGCGACGATGCCGGTCACCGGTACCAGCAGGAACAGCCAGGCCAGGATGGTAACCCCGGTGCTGTTCGGCGGTGGCGGCGGGCCATAGCGATTGGCGCCCTGAGTGCCTGGAATGATCAGCATCAGCAGTGCGAATACGGTACCGACGACAGGGACGAAGTTGAGCAGCCACAGCCAGCCGGACCAGCCCATGTCGTGCAGGCGCTGGACGCCGATGAATACGCCCACCACGATCATGGCGATCACTGCGACACCCATGATCAGAGTGCCCAAGATGCTGGAGATGGCCGAGACCCCTGCGAACACCAGGAGCAACGGCAGCATGCACAGCAGCATGGCCATGGTCCAGCCCAGGTAACGCACCCGGCCGATGCGGCCGTTGACGCTGAAGACCTTGAGTTCCGAGTACTGCGGCAATTGCTCGGCGACATTCGCCTGTGGCGGCGCATAGGGTGATGCCGCAGCCGTCGCCGTAGCCGCAGCGGTTTCCAGCGCCGGCGCGGCTTCGGCCAGTTGCGCCTGACGCGCAAGATATTTTTCGATAATGATGCCGCAGGCCGAGCACTCGATGGACTTGGCCTGTTCATGGCCGCACTTGGGGCAGGTCATGTTTGTCGTGGCAACTCGTTCGGCCTGTGCCGTCTCCGCCTCGGTCGGCACCAGGCTGAGGCTGGCTGCCTGATCCAGTTCCCTGCGTACATTGGCTCCGGCCTTCTGCAGGGCGCTCAGGTATTGTTCGGCTTCGCTCTCGCCAAGGTCGCGCTTGAGCGCCACCGGCGCTCCGCTGAACAGGCTGTCGATGCGTGCCGGGTCGCTCTTGAACAGGCGGGCCAGGTTTTCCTTGACCGTTTCCAGTGACGCCTCGGGCATCAGTTGGCCATCGAACACTATCTTGTAGCGCGGTTGGTTCATGCGGGCTTCCTTGTCGGCGGGAAGTTGAGTTGAGCGAAGCGCCCCGTCCAGCGTCGGGCGAGGCATAAGCCTAGAGTGCCGTGAGGCCAATATACAAGCGGCTTGAAGCGCTGTAGCCGGGGAATTTCAGCCGTTGCCTATTGTGCTCCAGCGGCCGACCAGTTGGCCGCGGCGCAGTAGACGTATTTCGCTGAAATCACCCAGCAGGCCTTCGCTGATGGCCGGGCGCAGAAATACCCAGTCCTGATCCGTCAGTTGGGTGGTCGCGCTGCCGACCAGGCGGTCCTGATTGGCGCTGCGGCCGTACAACTCGTCGTAGGCGAGCCCGGCAGGCGAAACGGGCTGCGCCGGCCAACGGCCGCCGTACAGGTAGTAGGCGTGCTGGCGGTTGGGGTTCCAGGTTTCGATCAGCGGCTGCAATGGCTGCGCGTAGGGCAAGGTGCCGTCCAGCGCCTTAAGCACGGGGCTGGCGATCCACAGTGCCGGCTGATGATCCTCCAGCAGCGTCGTATCGAACTCTGCGGGCTTGAGCAGGGCTGACCCGACGGCAATCTCGTTGAGTGAACTCTGCTGCCGGCTGTGCAAGGGGTAGGTCAGGCTACCCCCGCCATTGAGCAGCGGCCCGGCTGGCCAGAGTTCGGAGAACGCCTGGGCGCTGGCGATGAACTGGCGATAGCGTGCATCGGCCTCGCTGAATGCCCCGATCTGAGCTTGCCAGGGAGGGTTGTGAGCGACATGCGCGTCGTAACCCATCAGTCCCTGCAGCTGCAGCACCGGCAGTTGGCGAAGCTGCTGCATGGCCTGGGCCAGAGCCTGCGGCGTAGCGAAGCCGCCGCGCTGGAGACCGATGTCGATCTCCAGCGCGATGCGCAGTGGCTGACCCAGCGCCTTGGCCAGCTCAGCGTACTGTCGCAGGCGTTGCTCGCTGTCGATCAGCCAGGTCACCTGGCGCTCGGGAGAGAAATCCAGATGGTGCGGCAACTGACGGTAGAAATTCAGTGCGGCCGGGACCGGCATGGGTTTGCCGAGCAGCAGGTCGGCCTGTGGAAAGCTTCTGGCCAGCCGGTTGAGCTGCGGTTGATGAAAGACCATGAAACGCCGGGTTTGCAGGCGTTTGGCCAGGTATTCAAGCAGGCCGGTGCTGGCCAGTGACTTGGCGACCAGGCGCAACTGGCAGCGACCGGCCAGACGCGCTGCCAGCAGATCGGCGTTGGCGTCGAGCCGGTCGAGATCGAGCAGCAGGGTGGGCACGCCGTCGCCGTCACGCTGCAACTGCCGGTTGAGTTCGGCGAAGTAGGCGTCGTGCTCGCGACCACGGTCGGCCGGGCGCAGTGCCCAGCCGCCGAACAGTCCGAGCGCGCCCAGTCCTCCCAGCAGGTGACGACGCTTCATCGCGGCCAGCGTTGCCCCAGCTGCTGGCCGCATGTCAGCGCCGCGCGGTATTCGTTATCGAGCCGCGCGACCAGCTCCTGTACCGAGGGCAGATCGTCGATGCCGCCGACGCCCTGGCCGGCCGACCATACGGTTTTCCAGGCCTTGGCTTCTTCGTCCATTGGCTTGAGTTTCTCGCCGTAGTTGATATCGGCCTTGTTCTGCAGCTGTTTCAGGTCATAGCCGGCCTGCTCCAGGCTCTGACGCATGAAACTGGCCGGCACGCCGGACACTGCGGGTGTGTGAATGATATCGGCGGCTCGCGCCTCGAGGATCATCTGCTTGTAGTCGGCCGAGGCGTTGTTCTCGGTGGTAGCGATGAAGCGCGTGCCCATATAGGCCAGATCGGCACCGAGCAGTTGCGCAGCGAGAATCTCGTGGCCGTGATTGAGGCAGCCGGACAGCAGTACGGTCTTGTCGAAAAACTGACGAATCTCGGCGAGCAGGGCGAAGGGGCTCCAGGTGCCGGCATGGCCGCCAGCGCCGGCGGCCACGGCGATCAGGCCATCCACGCCTGCTTCGGCGGCCTTTTCCGCATGGCGGCGGGTGGTTACGTCATGAAACACCAGGCCGCCGTAGCTATGCACGGCATCGACCACTTCCTTCACCGCACCGAGACTGGTGATGACGATGGGCACGCGGTGTTCGACGCAGATGGCCAGATCCGCCTGCAGCCGCGGGTTGCTGTTATGCACGATCAGGTTGACGGCGAAGGGCGCGGCGTCAGTCGAGAGGCTGGCTTCGATTTCATCGAGCCAGGCGGCGAACCCGGCGCTCTCGCGCTGGTTCAATGCCGGGAAGCTGCCAACGATGCCGCTGTTGCAGCAGGCGCTGACCAGTGCCGGGTTGGACACCAGAAACATCGGCGCGGCCACCAGGGGCAGGCGCAGACGTTGTTCGAGCAGGGCGGGCAGAGACATGGTGAACTCCTCAGAAGGGGCGGACGACAACCAGGATGACGATGCCCAGCAGTGCCAGCACCGGCGCTTCATTGAACCAACGATAGAACACGTGACTGCGGCTGTTCTCGCCGCGCGCGAAGCGCTTGAGTTGAGCTCCGCAGAGGTGGTGATAGATCACCAGCGCCACTACCAGGGTCAGCTTGGCGTGCATCCAGCCCTGGCTGAAGTAGTAAGCCGAATTGAGGCTGAGCAGCCAGATGCCCAGGGCCAGGGTGGCGATCATCGACGGCATCATGATGCCCCGATAGAGCTTGCGCTCCATGACGCAGAAACGGTCGTGACTGGCGGCATCGCTGCCCATGGCGTGGTAGACGAACAGACGCGGCAGATAGAACAGGCCGGCGAACCAGCAGACCATGGCGATGATGTGCAGAGCCTTGAGCCAGAGATAGAGCATTTTCGCCTCTCGCGATGAAAAATGGTCTCGATAGTAGAGGCAGGCCACGCTCTGCGTCACCTCCGGGTTTGGCGCTTGGCCGATGCGGCTTTATCATCGGCAGCTTTCCAATGGCTTTTGCAAAGGGGCATGTGATGATCAAGGTCGGTATCGTCGGCGGCACGGGCTACACCGGTGTCGAACTGCTGCGTCTGCTGGCGCAACACCCGCAGGCAGAAGTGACCGTGATCACTTCCCGCTCCGAGGCCGGCCTGCGCGTCGATGAAATGTACCCCAACCTGCGCGGCCACTATCCGGAGCTGGCCTTCAGCGTGCCGGATGTCGCCACCCTGGGTGCCTGCGATGTGGTGTTTTTCGCCACCCCGCACGGCGTGGCCCATGCACTGGCCGGCGAGTTGCTGGCCGTAGGCACGCGGGTGATCGACCTGTCCGCCGACTTCCGCCTGCAGGACGCCGAGGAGTGGGCCAAGTGGTACGGCCAGCCGCACGGCGCGCCCGAGCTGCTGAGCAAAGCGGTGTACGGCCTGCCTGAAGTCAATCGTGAGGCAATCAAGGCGGCGCGTCTGATCGCCGTTCCAGGCTGCTACCCGACCGCGACTCAGCTTGGTCTCATCCCTCTGCTGGAAGCCGGCCTGGCCGATGCGGGCAGCCTGATTGCCGACTGCAAGAGCGGTGTCAGCGGCGCAGGCCGCGGTGCCAGCGTCGGTTCGCTGTTCTGCGAGGCTGGCGAGAGCATGAAGGCCTACGCGGTCAAGGGCCACCGCCATCTGCCGGAAATTCGTCAGGGCTTGCGCCAGGCTGCGGGCAGTGACGTCGGCCTGACTTTCGTCCCGCATCTGACGCCGATGATTCGCGGTATCCATGCGACCCTGTATGCACGCGTGGCCGATACCTCGGTCGATCTTCAGGCGCTGTTCGAGAAGCGCTACGCCGGTGAGCCGTTCGTCGATGTGATGCCTGCCGGCAGCCATCCGGAAACCCGCAGCGTGCGTGGTGGCAACGTCTGTCGTATCGCCGTACACCGTCCTCAGGGTGGTGACCTGGTGGTGGTGCTGTCGGTGATCGACAACCTGGTCAAGGGTGCTTCCGGTCAGGCGGTGCAGAACATGAACATCCTATTCGGTCTCGACGAGCGTCTAGGCCTGTCGCACGCGGCCCTGTTGCCGTGACGCCGGGCTGGGAGGTCCGCCTCAGCGATCCACGTCGCGAGCGCCGGCGCCGCTGGCTGCTTTTGTTGCTGGTACTCGCCTTGCCGGCGGCCTTTGCCTTGGGATGGTACTGGCCGCAGGCGCATCCCCAGGCATCGCCCGAGGAAACGCACGCCCTGCTGACCCGCGTCGCTGAACAGGAGCAGGAGCTGGAGCTGTTGCGCCAGCGTCTGGCGGTGGTCGGCAGCAGTGACAAGGTCACACAGCAGGCCATGGAGCAGAACCGGCGGACCATCAAGTTGCTGGAGGAGCAGATCTTCAAGCAGCAACAGGACCTCGCCTTCTACAAGGGCGTGCTGGCACCAGCCAGTCGTCGTGAAGGTATGCGCATTCGCGCTTTCGAGTTGCAGGCCACGGAACAGCCGCAGCGATTTCGCTACAAGTTGCTGATGAGTCGGGTCGGGGCCAGCGACGAGGCATTGCAAGGGCGTCTGCGGGTCACGATCGAAGGGCGACAGGGCGGCAAGGCGGCCACCCTGGAGCTTGCGGCGCTGTCCGATGAGGTGAAGGAGAACGACATCCCGTTCTCCTTCAAGCACTTTCAGTCCTTTCCCGAGGCCGGCCGCTTTGGCGAGCTGCAACTACCTGAGGGCTTCAAGCCGCTTCAGGTCAAGGTTCATGCGGAGGTCGAGGGTGACAAACCGCTGAGCCGAACATTCGAATGGATAAAATCAGGAGCGACCATCCCCAATGTGGAGTAAAGACAAGACCAAACCCGACCTGCAGCGTTTCAGCGGCAAGACCAGCCTCATTGCTGCTGGTGCCGAGCTGGTAGGCGACATGCGCTTTCAGGGCGCTGTGCAGGTGGATGGTCGGGTCACCGGTAATCTGCTGGCCAGCGAAGGTCTGGTGCGAGTGAGTGTTGGTGGCGTAGTTGAAGGCGAGATACGTGCACCCCATATCGTGATCGACGGGGAGGTCAATGGCGATGTGTTCGCCAGTGGCCATCTCGAATTGGGGGCGCGTTCCCGGGTACGCGGCAACCTGCAATACGGCCTGATGGAAATGGCCATGGGTGCGCAGATCGAAGGGCGCCTGTGTCACCTCAAGGACGGCGAGCGTCCACTTGAGCTTCCGGCATCGCTGGAAGTCGAGCAATAGTTGACCAATTTTGTAGGGCAAGCGGATAATGCGTGCCCAGCAGGCTGCCGCTGACGATGGTCAAGGCAGCGCAGGTAGTTCAACAACCTGCTAACGCAGTGTGGCGCATGGCGCCGGGAGTTATAGCATGAGCGTCGAAACCTTCACCCCTGCCCCCTTGCACTTTACCCAGGGTGCGGCCAGCAAGGTGAAGAACCTGGTCGATGAAGAGGGCAATCCGCGCCTGAAGCTTCGCGTGTTCGTCACGGGAGGTGGCTGCTCGGGCTTTCAGTACGGCTTCACTTTCGATGAGGATGTGGCCGAGGACGACACCATCGTCGAGCGCGAGGGTGTGAGTCTGGTGGTCGATGCCATGAGCTTCCAGTATCTGGTGGGCTCCGAGGTCGACTATCAGGAAGGGCTGGAAGGCTCGCGTTTCGTGATCAAGAATCCCAACGCCACCACCACCTGTGGTTGCGGGTCTTCCTTCTCAATCTAAAGCCTGGCCGCATGGCAGACGCCGCGCTTGATGCGCGGCGTTTTCGTTTCAGGCGGGGTAGATGGCGCCGAGAACGCGCAAGCCTTTCGCTCCGGTGACGCTCGGGCGATTGCCTGGAATATATTCCAGTGCGCAATGGGCCAGCCAGGCAAAGGCCATGGCTTCAACCCAGTCCGGGTCTACCCCTTCCACTGCGGTGCTGCTCACTTCGGTTCCAGGCAGCATTTCGCTCAGGCGCCGCATCAGGCAGGCGTTGTGTGCGCCGCCGCCGCATACCAGCAGGGCATCGGTGTGCGGCTGGGCACTACGCAAGGCGCTGACGATGCTGCGTGCGGTGAGCTCCACGAGCGTTGCCTGAACGTCCTCGTCGGCCAGCGACGGCAAGGCTTGCAGATGGCCCAGCAGCCAGTCGAGGTTGAACAGTTCGCGACCAGTGCTCTTCGGGCCTTGTGTGGCGAAGAAAGGATCGCTCAGCAGTCGGGTCAGCAGTTCGGGGCTTATGGTGCCGCTGGCCCCCCAGGCGCCATCGCGGTCGTAGGTCAGGCCCCGGCAATGCTGAATCCAAGCGTCGAGCAAAACGTTACCGGGGCCGCTGTCGAATCCCAGAACCTCCTGGCCAGGCGATATCAGGCTGAGGTTGCTGAAACCGCCGACATTGAGTACGGCGATATGCCGCTGGCTGCTGCCGAACAGGTCATGATGGAAAGCAGGGACCAGCGGAGCGCCCTGGCCGCCGGCAGCCACATCGCGCCGACGAAAATCTCCGACCACGCAGATGCCGGTGAGCTCGGCCAGTAGCGCCGGGTTGCCGATCTGGATGGTGAAACCGCGCGCGGGTTCATGTCGCACCGTCTGGCCATGGCTGCCGATGGCGCGAATCTGCTGTGCGGTCAGCCCTTGTTGCTGGAGCAATTCATTGATGGCGCTGGCGGCCAGTTCGACCCAGTGCTGTTCGGCAATGGCTGCGCGCGCAAGTTCATCATCACCCGAAGTGCAGAGCGCCAGCAGATCGCGGCGCAGCTGTTCTGGCATCGGGCGATAGAGTGTGGCGAGGAGGCGGGGGCGCTGATCCTGATCGATCAGCGCGATGTCCAGTCCGTCCAGACTGGTACCGGACATCACGCCAATATAGAGGGGCACGGCTTACTGCTGGTTGGCGGCCAGCATGGTGGCCTTTTCCTGGTCCATGCGTGCCATCAGCGGTTTGCTCTGCTGCATGAAGCGTTGCTTCTCGCTGGCTGCAATCGGGTCGGCCATCGGCAGCTTCTGGCTGAGCGGATCTACGTGAACGCCGTTGACCTGGAACTCATAGTGCAGGTGCGGGCCAGTGGAAAGACCGGTGGTGCCGATGTAGCCAATGATCTGACCCTGCTTCACGTTCACGCCGTTGCGAATGCCCTTGGCGAAGCCCTGCATGTGCGCGTAGAGGGTGCGATAGCGCTGGCCGTGTTGAATGATCACGGTGTTGCCGTAACCGCCATTGCGACCCGCCAACGCCACCCGACCATCGCCGGCTGCCTTGATCGGCGTGCCGCGTGGGGCCGCATAGTCGACACCTTTGTGCGCACGAATCTTGTTCAGAATCGGATGCTTGCGGCCGTTGGAAAAGCGCGAGCTGATCCGTGCGAAGTCCACCGGCGTGCGGATGAAGGCCTTGCGCATGCTTTCGCCGTTGGCGTTGTAGTAGCTGGTGGTGCCTTGCTTGTTGGTGTAGCGCACGGCGGTATAGGTCTTGCCGCGGTTGGTGAAGCGCGCCGAGAGAATGTTGCCGGTGCCGACACGCTTGCCGTTCACCACCTTCTCTTCGTAGATCACTTCGAACTCGTCGCCTTCGCGAATATCCATGGCGAAATCGATGTCGTAGCCGAATACGTTGGCCAGATCCATGGTCAGGCTATGCGAAAGGCCTGCACGTTTGGCGGAGAGGAACAGCGAACTGTTGATCACGCCGCGGCTGTAGGCGGTCACGACTTCTGGCTTGACTTGCTCGCTCTGGAATTCGAAACCCTTGTCGGTGCGGCTGAGGCGGATGGTTTCCAGCTCGCTGAGCTTGCTCTGCAGGGTCTTCAGCTTGCCTTCTTCATTCAGTTCGAACTCCAGCACCTGGCCTACCTTGAGGCGGCTGAACTGCTTGGCATCCTTGCTGCTATTAAGGGCTTCATGCAGATCGTTGGCATTCAGACCGACCTTGGCGAACACGGTAGAAAGCGTATCGCCATTGCTGACCGTGATGTTGTGGTGGCTGGGATCGGAGGGGATGGTGTCGGCGGTTTCTAGGGAGGCTTTCTCAGCGTCTTCTGCGCTGTTATCGGCGGTGTTGGTGCCTTGCTCGATGTCGGCGAATGGCGAAGCGGCACCTGATACCGGCAGTCCCGCTCGGAGATCGTCTTTTTCCTGCAACACCATCTCGGCATCGTTGCCCAGATCCAGGTCGAGGAAGGTTTTCTGCGCTTCAACTTCACGCGAAGGAAACACCAGCAGAGCCAGGCTCAGCAGCGCAGCTACACCGCTAGCAGCCAGGATATGGCTCTTAGGGTAGGGCGGGGCTTTCGGGATATTTTGCGTCATGGCGTGAGGCGTTTTCTTGGAATGTGCATTAACTGTATAAAATATAACCAAAATCGGCTTGGGGCAACCCTTGACTTGCCGAGCGGACGCTCAGGGCGCTTTCCCTGGGCAAAACTTGTAATTAGTTCGCGATCTTGTATGGTTGGTTCCCTTTCAATTTCCAGTGGTTGCGGGTTTTGTCATGAAGTCGGTCGAAGAGCAGCTGGCGCTGATCAAGCGTGGTGCGGAAGAGGTTCTGGTTGAGGCTGAGCTGGTCGAAAAGCTCAAGCGTGGTCAGCCGCTGCGGATCAAGGCTGGTTTCGATCCTACGGCGCCAGATCTGCACCTCGGTCATACCGTCCTTATTAATAAGCTGCGTCAGTTCCAGGATCTGGGGCATCAGGTGATATTCCTGATCGGCGACTTCACCGGGATGATCGGCGACCCCAGCGGCAAGAGTGTCACTCGCCCGCCGCTGACTCGCGAGCAGGTGCTGGAGAATGCTGAGACCTACAAGCAGCAGGTCTTCAAGATTCTCGATCCGGCCAAGACCGAGGTCGCTTTCAACTCTACCTGGATGGATCAGCTCAAGCCTGCCGACTTCATTCGTCTGGCTTCGCAGTACACCGTGGCGCGCATGCTTGAGCGCGATGATTTCGACAAGCGCTACACCAGCAATCAGCCGATCGCCATTCATGAGTTCCTTTATCCGCTGGTGCAAGGGTACGACTCCGTGGCGCTCAAGGCGGACGTCGAGCTGGGTGGCACCGATCAGAAGTTCAACCTGCTGATGGGGCGCGAGTTGCAGCGCGCCTATGGTCAGGAGTCGCAGTGCATCGTCACCATGCCGTTGCTGGAAGGTCTCGACGGCGTGAAGAAGATGTCCAAGTCCTTGGGCAACTATGTAGGTATCCAGGAAGCGCCGGGCGTGATGTACAACAAGCTGGTATCCATGCCTGATGCGCTGATGTGGCGCTACTTCGAGCTGCTCAGCTTCCGCTCGATGGAAGAGATCGAGCAGTTCAGACGTGATGTCGCGCAGGGGGCGAACCCGCGTGACATCAAGATCAAGCTGGCTGAAGAGCTTGTCGCGCGTTTCCATGGCGAGGAGGCGGCCGCCAATGCGCACCGTTCCGCTGGTAACCGAATGAAAGATGGCGAGCTGCCGGAAGATCTGCCTGAGGTCGAACTGGTTGCGGCTGAAGATATGCCGATTTCATCCGTCCTTAATAAGGCAGGCCTGGTGAAGAATGCGGCAGGAGCGCGGGATCTGCTGGGCTCTGGGAGTGTGCGTGTCGACGGTGAAGTGGTCGATCGCGCTTTCCTGTTCAAGGTGGGGGCGACCCATGTCTGTCAGGCGGGCAAGAAGGCCTTTGCGCGCGTCACTCTCAAGGCTGAGTAAATAAACGCAATTAAAGCTTGACGCGCATTCTGCTGGATGTAGAATGCGCGCCACTTCAGCGGCGAAGCGCTTCAAAAACTTCTTGTTAATCAATAAGTTAAGTTAAATGAAGGGTTTGCAAGGCTGGGTCTGGCGTGTAGAGTGCGCGCCGGTCGACAGGGTGGCGGTTTGATCCTGTTGGTGGTTCGGTCGAATGGATCGAAAGCGGTTTGAAAGAGGTGGTTGACAGCGGTTTTGAACGCTGTAGAATGCGCATCCCGCTGGAGAGAAGAAGTTCTGATCGAAAGCGCAAGTGGTTGAGTAGAAAGAAGTTTCCTCGGAAACAAGATCGAAAAACAGCTTGACAGATTGAAAGGCTGCTGTAGAATGCGCGGCCTTGGTTGAGACGAAAGACTTGACCGACTGCTCTTTAACAACTGAATCAAGCAATTCGTGTGGGTGCTTGTGAGGTAAGACTGATAGTCGACTGATTATCAGCATCACAAGTAACACTCGTGAATTCGAGAGTTTATTTGCGATTGCTGAGCCAAGTTTAGGGTTTTCTCAAAACCCAAGCAGTATTGAACTGAAGAGTTTGATCATGGCTCAGATTGAACGCTGGCGGCAGGCCTAACACATGCAAGTCGAGCGGATGAAGGGAGCTTGCTCCTGGATTTAGCGGCGGACGGGTGAGTAATGCCTAGGAATCTGCCTGGTAGTGGGGGATAACGTTCCGAAAGGAACGCTAATACCGCGTACGTCCTACGGGAGAAAGCAGGGGACCTTCGGGCCTTGCGCTATCAGATGAGCCTAGGTCGGATTAGCTAGTTGGTGAGGTAATGGCTCACCAAGGCGACGATCCGTAACTGGTCTGAGAGGATGATCAGTCACACTGGAACTGAGACACGGTCCAGACTCCTACGGGAGGCAGCAGTGGGGAATATTGGACAATGGGCGAAAGCCTGATCCAGCCATGCCGCGTGTGTGAAGAAGGTCTTCGGATTGTAAAGCACTTTAAGTTGGGAGGAAGGGTTGTACGTTAATACCGTGCAATTTTGACGTTACCGACAGAATAAGCACCGGCTAACTTCGTGCCAGCAGCCGCGGTAATACGAAGGGTGCAAGCGTTAATCGGAATTACTGGGCGTAAAGCGCGCGTAGGTGGTTCAGTAAGTTGGAAGTGAAATCCCCGGGCTCAACCTGGGAACTGCTTTCAAAACTGCTGAGCTAGAGTACGGTAGAGGGTAGTGGAATTTCCTGTGTAGCGGTGAAATGCGTAGATATAGGAAGGAACACCAGTGGCGAAGGCGACTACCTGGACTGATACTGACACTGAGGTGCGAAAGCGTGGGGAGCAAACAGGATTAGATACCCTGGTAGTCCACGCCGTAAACGATGTCAACTAGCCGTTGGGATCCTTGAGATCTTAGTGGCGCAGCTAACGCATTAAGTTGACCGCCTGGGGAGTACGGCCGCAAGGTTAAAACTCAAATGAATTGACGGGGGCCCGCACAAGCGGTGGAGCATGTGGTTTAATTCGAAGCAACGCGAAGAACCTTACCTGGCCTTGACATGCTGAGAACTTTCCAGAGATGGATTGGTGCCTTCGGGAACTCAGACACAGGTGCTGCATGGCTGTCGTCAGCTCGTGTCGTGAGATGTTGGGTTAAGTCCCGTAACGAGCGCAACCCTTGTCCTTAGTTACCAGCACCTCGGGTGGGCACTCTAAGGAGACTGCCGGTGACAAACCGGAGGAAGGTGGGGATGACGTCAAGTCATCATGGCCCTTACGGCCAGGGCTACACACGTGCTACAATGGTCGGTACAAAGGGTTGCCAAGCCGCGAGGTGGAGCTAATCCCATAAAACCGATCGTAGTCCGGATCGCAGTCTGCAACTCGACTGCGTGAAGTCGGAATCGCTAGTAATCGTGAATCAGAATGTCACGGTGAATACGTTCCCGGGCCTTGTACACACCGCCCGTCACACCATGGGAGTGGGTTGCTCCAGAAGTAGCTAGTCTAACCTTCGGGGGGACGGTTACCACGGAGTGATTCATGACTGGGGTGAAGTCGTAACAAGGTAGCCGTAGGGGAACCTGCGGCTGGATCACCTCCTTAATCGAAGACATCAGCTTCTTCATAAGTTCCCACACGAATTGCTTGATTCACTGTAGAAGACGATGCTGTAACGCGGCGACCCTGTTATAGGTCTGTAGCTCAGTTGGTTAGAGCGCACCCCTGATAAGGGTGAGGTCGGCAGTTCAAATCTGCCCAGACCTACCAATTCAGGTGCAGATGCTTACGGGGCCATAGCTCAGCTGGGAGAGCGCCTGCTTTGCACGCAGGAGGTCAGCGGTTCGATCCCGCTTGGCTCCACCATTACAGCATGATCGTAGAGAGTTCAGAAATGAGCGCTTCAGGGTTGCCTGTTGAGTGCTGATTTCTGGTCTTTTGACCGGTACTCGTTCTTTAAAAATTTGGATATGTGATAGAAGTGACTAACGACGTGTTTCACTGCACGTTGTTAATCAAGGCAAAATTTGTAGTTCTCAAGACGCAAATTTTCGGCGAATGTCGTCTTCACGATTGAGACAGTAACCAGATTGCTTGGGGTTATATGGTCAAGTGAAGAAGCGCATACGGTGGATGCCTTGGCAGTCAGAGGCGATGAAAGACGTGGTAGCCTGCGAAAAGCTTTGGGGAGTCGGCAAACAGACTGTGATCCAGAGATCTCTGAATGGGGGAACCCACCTAGGATAACCTAGGTATCTTGTACTGAATCCATAGGTGCAAGAGGCGAACCAGGGGAACTGAAACATCTAAGTACCCTGAGGAAAAGAAATCAACCGAGATTCCCTAAGTAGTGGCGAGCGAACGGGGACTAGCCCTTAAGTTGATTTGAGTGTAGTGGAAGGCTCTGGAAAGTGCCGCCGTAGTGGGTGATAGCCCCGTACACGAAACGCTCTTATCAATGAAATCGAGTAGGACGGGGCACGAGAAACCTTGTCTGAACATGGGGGGACCATCCTCCAAGGCTAAATACTACTGACTGACCGATAGTGAACCAGTACCGTGAGGGAAAGGCGAAAAGAACCCCGGAGAGGGGAGTGAAATAGAACCTGAAACCGTATGCGTACAAGCAGTGGGAGCCCACTTTGTTGGGTGACTGCGTACCTTTTGTATAATGGGTCAGCGACTTATATTCAGTGGCGAGCTTAACCGAATAGGGGAGGCGTAGCGAAAGCGAGTCTTAATAGGGCGCTTTAGTCGCTGGGTATAGACCCGAAACCGGGCGATCTATCCATGGGCAGGTTGAAGGTTAGGTAACACTGACTGGAGGACCGAACCGACTACCGTTGAAAAGTTAGCGGATGACCTGTGGATCGGAGTGAAAGGCTAATCAAGCTCGGAGATAGCTGGTTCTCCTCGAAAGCTATTTAGGTAGCGCCTCGTGTATCACTGCTGGGGGTAGAGCACTGTTTCGGCTAGGGGGTCATCCCGACTTACCAAACCGATGCAAACTCCGAATACCAGCAAGTGTCAGCACGGGAGACACACGGCGGGTGCTAACGTCCGTCGTGAAAAGGGAAACAACCCAGACCGTCAGCTAAGGTCCCAAAGTTATGGTTAAGTGGGAAACGATGTGGGAAGGCTTAGACAGCTAGGAGGTTGGCTTAGAAGCAGCCATCCTTTAAAGAAAGCGTAATAGCTCACTAGTCGAGTCGGCCTGCGCGGAAGATGTAACGGGGCTCAAACCATACACCGAAGCTACGGGTTCACACTTTGTGTGAGCGGTAGAGGAGCGTTCTGTAAGCCTGTGAAGGTGAGTTGAGAAGCTTGCTGGAGGTATCAGAAGTGCGAATGCTGACATGAGTAACGACAATGCGAGTGAAAAACTCGCACGCCGAAAGACCAAGGTTTCCTGCGCAACGTTAATCGACGCAGGGTTAGTCGGCCCCTAAGGCGAGGCAGAAATGCGTAGTCGATGGGAAACGGGTTAATATTCCCGTACTTCTAGTTACTGCGATGGAGGGACGGAGAAGGCTAGGCCAGCACGGCGTTGGTTGTCCGTGTTTAAGGTTGTAGGCTGGTTTCTTAGGTAAATCCGGGAGATCAAGGCCGAGAGCTGATGACGAGCGTTCTTTTAGAATGCGAAGTGGTTGATGCCATGCTTCCAGGAAAAGCTTCTAAGCTTCAGGTAACTAGGAACCGTACCCCAAACCGACACAGGTGGTTAGGTAGAGAATACCAAGGCGCTTGAGAGAACTCGGGTGAAGGAACTAGGCAAAATGGCACCGTAACTTCGGGAGAAGGTGCGCCGGTGAGGGTGAAGTATTTACTACGTAAGCCCATGCCGGTCGAAGATACCAGGCCGCTGCGACTGTTTATTAAAAACACAGCACTCTGCAAACACGAAAGTGGACGTATAGGGTGTGACGCCTGCCCGGTGCCGGAAGGTTAATTGATGGGGTTAGCGCAAGCGAAGCTCTTGATCGAAGCCCCGGTAAACGGCGGCCGTAACTATAACGGTCCTAAGGTAGCGAAATTCCTTGTCGGGTAAGTTCCGACCTGCACGAATGGCGTAACGATGGCGGCGCTGTCTCCACCCGAGACTCAGTGAAATTGAAATCGCTGTGAAGATGCAGTGTATCCGCGGCTAGACGGAAAGACCCCGTGAACCTTTACTATAGCTTTGCACTGGACTTTGAGCTTGCTTGTGTAGGATAGGTGGGAGGCTTTGAAGTGGGGACGCCAGTTCTCATGGAGCCATCCTTGAAATACCACCCTGGCAACCTTGAGGTTCTAACTCTGGTCCGTCATCCGGATCGAGGACAGTGTATGGTGGGTAGTTTGACTGGGGCGGTCTCCTCCCAAAGAGTAACGGAGGAGTACGAAGGTGCGCTCAGACCGGTCGGAAATCGGTCGTAGAGTATAAAGGCAAAAGCGCGCTTGACTGCGAGACAGACACGTCGAGCAGGTACGAAAGTAGGTCTTAGTGATCCGGTGGTTCTGTATGGAAGGGCCATCGCTCAACGGATAAAAGGTACTCCGGGGATAACAGGCTGATACCGCCCAAGAGTTCATATCGACGGCGGTGTTTGGCACCTCGATGTCGGCTCATCACATCCTGGGGCTGAAGCCGGTCCCAAGGGTATGGCTGTTCGCCATTTAAAGTGGTACGCGAGCTGGGTTTAGAACGTCGTGAGACAGTTCGGTCCCTATCTGCCGTGGACGTTTGAGATTTGAGAGGGGCTGACCTTAGTACGAGAGGACCGGGTTGGACGAACCTCTGGTGTTCCGGTTGTCACGCCAGTGGCATTGCCGGGTAGCTATGTTCGGAAGAGATAACCGCTGAAAGCATCTAAGCGGGAAACTTGCCTCAAGATGAGATCTCACTGGAGCCTTGAGCTCCCTAAAGGGCCGTCGAAGACTACGACGTTGATAGGTTGGGTGTGTAAGCGCTGTGAGGCGTTGAGCTAACCAATACTAATTGCCCGTGAGGCTTGACCATATAACACCCAAACAATCTGCCCTCAAAGCAGAGGGTGTCGATGGTGAAGTCGACAGAAAGCCGAAAATTTGCGAGAGCTACAAGCCTCTATCACGTATCCAAGGGATAGCGTCCATGACGACATCCCAACCGAATTGCTTGACGACCATAGAGCGTTGGAACCACCTGATCCCATCCCGAACTCAGAAGTGAAACGACGCATCGCCGATGGTAGTGTGGTGCTTCACCATGTGAGAGTAGGTCATCGTCAAGCTCCTATACGAAACCCCAGATCTCCAAAGAGGTCTGGGGTTTCTTCTTTGTGGTGCGGAAACTGTCTTGGCCTGCACATGCTCGTGCTGCTTGTTGACCGCCAAGTTCGCGTGCCTGGTAGCGATTCATCGCGTCAGGTCGTGTCTTCAGCTCGCCGTTTTCTATGCAAGCCGAGGCCCCATCGTTATCATGCCAGCCTTGTTCGTAGCGGGGCCTCGCATGCTGGAATTGTTGAAACTTCTGCAGGATGGTCGATTCCATTCCGGTGAAGCCCTCGGAGGGCAGCTCGGGATAAGTCGCAGCGCCATCTGGAAGCAGTTGCAGGGCCTGGAGGCAGAGCTGGGGGTCGAGGTATTCAAGGTCCCTGGTCGCGGCTATCGGTTGTCGTCGCCCATGATCCTGCTCGATGCCGAGCGGATATCTCAAGCTATACCTGATCTGGGCTGGCCGGTGGCAGTCGAGCCGAGCGTAGATTCCACGAATGCCGAGATCTTTCGCCGTCTCGGGGCAGGGGCGCGAGCGCCTTTTGTCTTGCTGGCTGAGCGTCAGACGGCTGGCCGTGGTCGGCGCGGGCGCGTCTGGGTCAGTCCGTTCGCAGATAATCTCTACTGCAGCGTCGTGCTGCGTGTCGATGGTGGGATGAGCCAGATCGAGGCATTGAGTCTGACGGTGGGGCTCGCTGTCGTTAAGGCATTGCAGGCATGCGGTGTGAAGAGCGCACAGCTGAAGTGGCCCAATGACGTGCTGGTCGAAGGGCGAAAGATATCCGGGATTCTCCTGGAGCTCGCTGGCGATCCGGCCGATGTCTGCCATGTCGTGATAGGCATCGGTATCAACGTGAACATGGCGGAAGCGGCTGATGCTGTCGATCAGCCGTGGACATCCGTCCGGCAGTGTGTGGGCCGTATGGTCGATCGAAATGATTTGGCTGCAGTGTTGCTCCTGCAGTTGCGCGACTACCTTTCCGTGCACTGGCAGCATGGCTTCGCCGGTTTGCGGGAGGAGTGGGAGGCGCTGCATGCATGGCGGGGACGCTCTGTGGCGTTGACCGCCGGGAGCAATGCGATCCAGGGAGTCGTGCTTGGTGTTGATGAGCGGGGTGCAATTCGCCTGAGTGTGGATGGCGTCGAGCGCGCTTACAGTGGTGGAGAGTTGAGCCTGAGGTTGCAGCATGATTCTTGAGCTCGACTGCGGTAACAGCTTTATCAAGTGGCGAGTGATTTCCGAAGATGGAAGTCAGCGACTCTTCGCGGGTGTCGTGGATTCTGATTCTGCTCTCTTTGAGTCTCTGGCTTCGACTCAGGGATTGCGAGTGAGTCGCTGTAGGCTGGTCAGTGTGCGCAGCGATGCGGAGACCGAGCAACTTGTGGCGCGCCTGCGCGAGCTTCTTGGGGTTGAGGCGGTCTGTGCTCAGTCGGCCAGTCAGGTCGGTGCTGTACAGAACGGTTATGAGGACTATCGCCGTCTAGGTCTGGATCGCTGGCTCGCTGTGTTGGGAGCCTATCACCTGGGGCAGCGTGCTTGTCTGGTGGTCGATCTGGGTACGGCGGTGACTGCTGACTTCATAGCGGCCGATGGTAAGCATCAGGGAGGATTCATTTGTCCCGGGCTGCCGTTGATGCGGGATCAGCTGAGCACGCATACGAGGCGTATTCGCTATGATCGTGAAGTCGCGCTAGCGGCCTTGCAGGAACTTGAGCCCGGGCGCTCGACTGCCGAGGCGGTCGAGCGCGGTTGTTTGCTGATGCTCCGCGGCTTCGTTGCCGAGCAGCTGCTTCAGGCGCGCGCTCGTTTCCCTGAGGGGTTCGAAGTCTTTCTGACTGGTGGGGATGCGGAGCTGGTGCGTGATATCGTGCCGGGAGCGCAGGTCGTTACGGATCTGGTATTTGTCGGGCTGGCGATCGCCTGTCCCTTGAGTTGAGGCGAAGCATGCGCTGGATTCTGCTATTGCTCCTGCTACTTAATGCCTTCTATTACGTCTGGCATCAGCAGCAGGCGCCTCTGCGTGCCAAGGAGGTTGCTCCGGCGGATGCCTATCAGACGGCTCGCAAGGATATTCGTCTGCTGAGTGAGGTTGGGGCTTCCAGCCCGCGTAGCCAAACTGCGGCGCCGGTCGCTGAGGTCTCTCCTGAAGCGGCTGTTTGTCTCTTCCTTGGCAGTTTCGAGGAGGAGGCCCGGGCGAAGGTCGTCGAGCAGCGTCTGTTGAGTCTGGATATCCAGGCCGATGTGCGCAGTGTCGATGCGGCGGCTGGTGTCGAGTACTGGGTATATCTGCCGCCTCTGGCTTCTCGCCAGGCCTCGCTGAGGCAGTTGCGTGAACTGCAGGCGCGGCGTATCGATAGCTACATCATCACTCAGGGGGAACTCGCCAATGGCATATCGCTTGGCATATTCCCGCGCAACGATTCGGCCAACAGCGTGATGCAGCGTCTGCGTGATGTGGGCTACGAGCCGCAGATCCGCGAATTGCCGCGCGCGCACCGCAATTTCTGGGTGCGTGTAGCTCCGCAAAGCCGTCGTCTGGCTGACGAGTACCTGCTTGGGCGACTTGCCGGAGACTTTGCAGGTTTGCAGCATCAATTAATGCCTTGTGAAGGCGTTGCATTGCCTCAGTAGTTTGCATAGAATGGCGCCCGCTTCGCAGGGTGGTCAAAGTTGGTTCCCGACGAAGATGTTGTCAAAGTAGCTAACCTCAAGATTTTAATGAGAAAAAGCTTGACAGCAGGGTGGCAGATCTAGAAAATGCCGCCTCACTTTGGAGGGGTTCCCGAGCGGCCAAAGGGATCAGACTGTAAATCTGACGTCATCGACTTCGAAGGTTCGAATCCTTCCCCCTCCACCAGATTCAGCGTGAGCTACAGGCTCCGCGGGTATAGTTCAGTGGTAGAACCTCAGCCTTCCAAGCTGATGATGCGGGTTCGATTCCCGCTACCCGCTCCAGTTTGTTGTTGGCGCAATAGAGTTTGGCTCATGTAGCTCAGTTGGTAGAGCACACCCTTGGTAAGGGTGAGGTCAGCGGTTCAAGTCCGCTCATGAGCTCCATCTAATAAAGGCAGATATGAAAGTATCTGCCTTTGTTTTAATGGCGGCATAGCTTGCTCAATTCTTCGCTAGGAGACGGTCAAGATGGCTAAAGAGAAATTCGAACGTAACAAACCGCACGTCAACGTTGGCACCATCGGTCACGTTGACCACGGTAAAACCACTCTGACCGCTGCTCTGACCCGCGTCTGCTCCGAAGTTTTCGGTTCGGCCAAGGTTGACTTCGACAAGATCGACAGCGCTCCGGAAGAAAAAGCTCGTGGTATCACCATCAACACCGCGCACGTAGAGTACGACTCCAACATTCGTCACTACGCGCACGTTGACTGCCCGGGCCACGCCGACTACGTGAAGAACATGATCACCGGTGCTGCCCAGATGGACGGCGCGATCCTGGTCTGCTCGGCTGCCGACGGCCCCATGCCGCAAACCCGTGAGCACATCCTGCTGTCCCGTCAGGTAGGCGTACCGTACATCGTTGTCTTCCTGAACAAGGCTGACATGGTTGACGACGCTGAGCTGCTGGAACTGGTCGAGATGGAAGTTCGCGACCTGCTGAGCACCTACGACTTCCCGGGTGACGACACTCCGATCATCATCGGCTCCGCGCTGATGGCTCTGAACGGCGAAGACACCAACGAGCTGGGCACTTCTGCTGTCAAGAAGCTGGTCGAGACTCTGGATACCTACATTCCGGAGCCGGTTCGTGCCATCGACAAGCCGTTCCTGATGCCGATCGAAGACGTGTTCTCGATCTCCGGCCGCGGTACTGTAGTGACCGGTCGTGTTGAGCGCGGTATCGTCAAGGTCCAGGAAGAAATCGAAATCGTTGGTCTGCGTCCGACCACCAAAACCACCTGCACCGGCGTTGAGATGTTCCGCAAGCTGCTGGATGAAGGTCGTGCTGGTGAGAACTGCGGCGTGCTGCTGCGCGGCACCAAGCGTGATGAAGTCGAGCGTGGTCAGGTTCTGGCCAAGCCGGGCACCATCAAGCCGCACACCAAGTTCGAAGCAGAAGTGTACGTATTGTCCAAGGAAGAAGGTGGTCGTCACACCCCGTTCTTCAAGGGCTACCGTCCGCAGTTCTACTTCCGTACCACTGACGTAACCGGTTCGTGCGAACTGCCGGAAGGCGTTGAGATGGTAATGCCGGGCGACAACATCAAGATGGTTGTCACCCTGATCAAGCCGATCGCCATGGAAGACGGCCTGCGCTTCGCAATTCGCGAAGGCGGTCGTACCGTCGGTGCCGGCGTGGTTGCCAAGATCATCGAATAATCGGTTGATCTGTCCCTCTCGGGCCGGCATAATGGTCGGCCTGATTTTGTTCTAGGTCAGTAGCTCAATTGGCAGAGCGGCGGTCTCCAAAACCGCAGGTTGGGGGTTCGATTCCCTCCTGACCTGCCATTTTCTAACGAATTTGGCGTGTCTTTCACAGGATCCTCTCGAATGAATGCTAAGGCTGAAGCCAAAGACTCTCGCTTTGATCTGGTCAAGTGGCTGGTTGTCGCTGCCCTGGTTGTTGTGGGTGTCGTGGGTAATCAGTACTTCTCTGCTGAGCCGGTTCTGTATCGCGTTCTGGGTCTGGTTGTGCTGGGTGGTCTTGCTGCTTTCGTGGCGTTTCAGACTGCTCGTGGCCAATCTTTCGCGGTGCTGCTGAAAGAAGCGCGCGTCGAAATTCGTAAGGTTGTCTGGCCGACCCGCCAGGAAACCACGCAGACCACTCTGATCGTGGTTGCTGTTGTTCTGGTGATGGCGCTGCTGTTGTGGGGGCTCGATTCCCTGCTCGGTTGGCTTATTTCCCTGATTGTTGGTTAAGGGTGTCTCGTGGCTAAGCGTTGGTACGTCGTGCATGCTTACTCGGGTTACGAGAAGCATGTCATGCGCTCGCTCATCGAGCGCGTGAAACTGGCTGGTATGGAAGATGACTTCGGCGAGATTCTCGTTCCCACTGAAGAAGTGGTCGAGATGCGCAATGGTCAGAAGCGCAAGAGTGAGCGCAAGTTCTTCCCTGGCTACGTTCTTGTGCAGATGGAAATGAACGAGGCGACTTGGCACTTGATCAAGGATACGCCGCGCGTCATGGGCTTCATCGGTGGTACTGCCGACAAACCGGCGCCCATCACTGAGAAAGAAGCTGAAGCCATCCTGCGTCGTGTCGCTGACAGTGGCGACAAGCCCAAGCCGAAGACGCTGTTCGAGCCGGGCGAGATGGTTCGTGTTGTCGATGGTCCGTTCGCCGATTTCGGTGGCGTGGTCGAAGAAGTGAATTACGAAAAGAGCCGCATCCAGGTTGCTGTGACCATTTTTGGTCGCTCCACCCCGGTCGAGCTGGAGTTCAGTCAGGTCGAGAAGGCATAACTGACATAAGCATCCCTCACCCCGCAGCCGCAGGCTGCGGGGTTTTGTCGTCACTGGGATAAATGCGTAAGTAACCTCGGGGAGCCGTCAGGCGTTCGAACCCGAAATTGGAGTAGCTAATGGCTAAGAAGATTCAGGCTTATATCAAGCTGCAGGTTAAAGCCGGTCAGGCAAACCCGTCGCCACCCGTTGGTCCCGCTCTGGGTCAGCACGGTGTGAACATCATGGAATTCTGCAAGGCGTTCAACGCCAAGACTCAAGGCGTCGAGCCGGGTCTGCCGACTCCCGTGATCATCACTGTATACAGTGACCGCAGCTTTACCTTTGAAACCAAGAGCACCCCGGCTGCTGTACTGCTGAAGAAGGCCGCTGGCCTGACCAGCGGTTCCGCTCGTCCGAACACCGTCAAAGTAGGCACCGTTACCCGTGCTCAGCTGGAAGAGATCGCCAAGACCAAACAGGCTGATCTGACTGCCGCTGACCTGGATGCGGCCGTGCGCACCATCGCCGGCTCCGCTCGTAGCATGGGCCTGAACGTGGAGGGTGTGTAATGGCTAAGTTGACCAAGCGCCAAAAGGCCATCGCGGCCAAGGTTGAAGCCGGCAAGGCCTACACCTTCGAAGAAGCTGCCAGCCTGCTGGCCGAGCTGTCTGCCGTCAAGTTCACCGAGTCCTTCGACGTCGCCGTGAACCTGGGTGTAGACCCGCGTAAATCCGACCAGGTTGTACGTGGCGCCACCGTTCTGCCGAACGGCACTGGCAAAACCGTACGCGTTGCCGTGTTCACCCAGGGCCCGGGCGCTGAAGCTGCCCTGGCTGCCGGTGCTGACAAGGTCGGTATGGATGATCTGGCTGCCGAAATGAAGGCCGGTGATCTGAACTACGACGTGGTCATCGCTTCTCCG